>JAHJQK010000193.1 GCA_018819135.1 Pseudomonadota bacterium
AGAATCACCTGGAATCCCCAGGATGTTATCGCCTGGTTCATGAAGCAGAGGCAGAACAAAGAAAAATCCCAGAAGTCCCATACAAAAAAATGGCGGGAGAAATATCCAAAGTGATCCATCATAACCGGCGTTGTAGTGATAAGCGGCCATAAAGGATATCAGGTGGGATTGTTTCCTCGTCCTGGTTATGAAGAGAAGGATTATTATTGGTATTCGCCGGATGTAAAATATTTTGTGAAATGTCAATATGATAAATCTTGGGTGGAGCAGTCTAAGGAAATTTTCAATTGGGAATTAATTTCCTATCAATTGAAAAAATAATGAGGGTTGGTCGTATCCATCAGTATCTCAGTAAACCCAACAACATAACCCCAACCTTCTGGAGGTCGCTATGAGAAGCGAATCTTGGAAGGTGCCACAATAAGGGCTCCAGGGAGGAAAATTATTCCTCTGGGACCACGGCATCACTGAGTGTTTAAGATTTTTTATTAAGGTTTAAGGAGAAGCGTGGTCTTCTTATGTTTTTGAATCGCTTTATCGCTGAACCACCAGTAAACCTTGTCGCCGTTGATAAAAGCCTTGATTTGATCTTTATTGTGGGGATGGAAGAGGCGGCCGGAGACACCCCCCGGTAAAACTGCCAACACCTTGTCGTCATCCCTTAAGTCAGCTACCATCCTTAGGGAAGCTGAAAGCGTAACCTTGAAGGGATCCTTAAATTCATAGATACCCCGACAAAGGGTCTCCCCGGAGCCGAGGAAGGCATGAGGGCCGTCGCCCAACAGTCCTTTTCCAAACCCCTCGCGCCGGATCGGGCTTACGAACTCGATGGTATGCACCTTACCCCACTTCCACTCCATGGGATCCTTGCCGAGGGAGGAGCGGAGTTTATCAATCGCAGTCAATGCAGCTTGATGGAAAAGGGCATCCCTGGTTTCCCTGACATCTTTGGTTAGGATATTATCAAACCAGGGCGATGTTCCTTCGAGTACCATCTGCTGCAGCCTTTCCTGCCAGAAATACCACCCCTTTAACATGGTCTTGGCAAGGTCCTCTCCGAGCTCATCTTGGAAGACCAGGAGGGCAAACTCCCGATAGACCGCCTGAAATATAGTCGGGGCAGGCTGGTCAGGATGGTCGATATAATCCCATTTTGAGAGAATTTCCCCCAACTCCTTCGTATCCTCATGGACCGTAAGCGCTTTGGCCATAAGGGGAGCGATCTCTTTAGCCATCAAGTTCATTGGGTCCCTTTGGAATTGCCAGTGATGATCAACGGACTTCTTCTCCGGGGTTTCCATGAGTTGCCTGAGCCTGCGGTATCGGTAAGAAGGGGATAAGTGCGACGAATAATAGTAGGGATAATTTTTACCCACAGTATCATGATTGCAGGTGCCCACCCACCCTCTTTGCGGGTTATAAATTTGGGGCATCTTATCAAAGGAGATCCAGCCGATCCAGTTGTCCTTGCTGTCTTTCACGACGTAGGGCACAGTCCCGTCACCTTGCGAGCGGATAGGGAGCTTCCCGCTCGCTATCCACCCGATGTTTCCCTCTTTGTCGGCAAAGACAAAATTGAGCATCATGATGTCAAATCGGCTCAGCGCTTTGCGCACTTCTGCGATGGATCTGGCGCTCATCAACTGCTCGGTCCCAAGGAGGGGCCCCATAGTCTCGAACGGCGCCCATCGTAGAGTGAGAACTTTTGCGGTCTTAAGTCCTGGTAGAACTCCAGAGACAACCGGCCCTCTCCTGGTGAGCCTGATCTTAATCTCTTTTTCTTTTTTTCCGCCGGGTGCATTCTTATCCTTGATGGTGAGCTTTTCGGTTAGAACCTCGAAAGGTAGCGACTTATCACCTTCTAAGTATCGATGGGGATCTTTGGGATCCAGGGTCTCTACATAGAGATCCTGGGCATCGCCGTAAGCATTGGTGACGCCCATGGCAATGTGCTCGTTCCGGCCAACTACAATACTTGGGATGCCAGGGATGCTGACTCCGACCATGCGGAATTCGGGAGTGACGATACCGCAGGGGTACCACGGTCCGGGCAAGACCCGGGAATCGAGATGGGGATCATTGGCCACAATGGGCTTTCCTCCCGAGGAAAGCTGGGGTCCCGTCGTCCAGTTATTACTCCCGACATGTAGGGGTCTGTCTTGCAGATAAGCGAGGAGGTTTTTGTCAGACGCGAGATTGATCCCGCTTAATGCGTAGGCATGGGATTTGGGTAAAGTGCTTCCAGGAGACAGATCATCCGGGTTTAGGTTTAGGGGAAATATTTCTTTGGCCTGCTCTATTCCGACTTTCTCTACCAGCATTTGGGCAATGATTTCAGTTTCAATGTTGGCCGCGGAATTCCAGCTCATGAGATACACAATCGCTAGCACGTCCGTGGGCTCCCAGAGTCCGGGCTTGATACCCGCCAGCTTGAATTCGAGATGATGTTCACTCGAACAGTTTTTGATGTAGGCATTGACGCCGTCGACATATTTCTGGATAGAAAGTTTGGTTTGGGGATCCAGTATTCCCGCATGCCGTTTGGCATGGCGATGGAAACCGATGGTCCTCATCCGTATGTCAACCGGCTCTCCTCTCTCCCCGATCATCTCGCTGATCCTTCCGGTGGCAAAGAGCCTGGTCAGCTCCATCTGGAAGAGCCTGTCCTGAGCTGTAATAAAACCAAAAGCCATAAAGGCATCATCCGGGTTCTTGGCATAAATATAAGCCATCCCTTTTTCATCCCGCAGCACTGTAGCCGCTTCTTTTAGGCCGGGGAGGGTTAAAGCACCTTCCTGCTGATAACGGTTCAGGCGGAAAAATCCAAGAAGGACAGCGGCTATGATGACAACGAGGATCAGGGGAAATATGAGCCATTTTTTTGATTTTTTCATCATCGCCCTCCCAATTCCTGCATGGCTAAAGCTATTTTACGAGTGACCATGGGCTCTTAAAACCTACCTAAGATTTATCCGGGCTGCTTCTTTATCCGCCTGGAAGGATGGAATCTCTTTGGGTTGACGGACACGCAGCATCTCACCGTAATACCAGCGGTTCAGTCCTAAGGCCCGAACCGTCTCCACCACCTGGGTGAAGACGGGATAATTTAGGTTGCGCTTCAGGTAATTCACTTCCTGGTCTTCGGTGGATACATACAGGGCTACCGGCTTATCATATTTTTGGGAAAGCTCAATGAGCTGGTGGAAGAGGTCCCTGGACTTCTGTCCTTCCATCATGGCGTTGAAGGTGTGTAGAAATACAATCCCATCAACCTCCTGCTGGGCCAGGGTACGGTCGATAATTTTTAGGTAGATGTCCAGGTCGAAAAGATCTCCCAGGTCTAAGGGATTCGTCAGCTTAATAACGGATGCCCTAAAATGCCTTTCGATCTCCTCGAGGAATTCTTGGGGGAAAGGAGCCAGGGAAAATCCGGACATTTCACAGGCATCGGCGGCAATCACGGCATGACCGCCCGAACGGGAGATGATCGCCAGGTTCTTTCCCCGCATCGGTGGCAGGCGAAGGATTTTCAGGTCATTGCCCAAAGTAGTGGCATCGTGCACCCGCACGATCCCACCCTGACGGAAAGCCGCATCCACGACCTTGTCATTACTGGAAAGAGAGGCCGTATGGGAGGAAGCGATGGTCTTGCCGAACTGCCCGATGTTGGCTTTAAAGGCCACGATGGGTTTGGTGGACCGGCGGGCGATCTCCATAAGCTGGCGCCCGTCCTGGATGCCCTCTAAGTAGAGCAGGATGTACTTCGTTCCCGGGTCTTCGATAAAATACGCCAGAAGCTCTTCCGTCTGAATGTTTAACATATTCCCGGCGGAAACGAATTTATTCAAGCCCAATCCCTCATTGGCCAAGAGGTTAAGGACAGACATACCTACCCCCCCGCTCTGGGAGATCATGGAGATGTCTCCTTGGCGGACGATGCGTCTAAGGGGCGGGAAAGGGGTACAGAGGCCGTTTTCCATGTTGATCACCCCGATACAGTTTGGGCCCACAAAGCGCAGGTTATATTTCGCGGCCACCCGGATGATCTCTTCTTCGATTTTTTTCCCGGCTTCTCCAAATTCGCGAAAGCCGGCGGATTCTATGACGACCCTTTGAATCCCTTTTTGCCCGCATTCGTCGAGAATGCCCGGGACCGTGCGGGCGGGTGTGAGGATGACAGCCAGATCCACGTGGTCGGGAATGTCCAATACGGATTTGTAGATCCGCCGTCCGGCAAAAACTCCTCCTTTCGGCCCCACTTGATAAATAATCCCTTGAAAGCCAAATTCAGTGAGGTTAAAAACGATTCCCCGCCCCATGTTATCGGGGGAGTTGGAAACACCGATCACGGCTACACTGGTGGGATAGAAAATTTCGCGCATGGTTTTCTCCTAGAGTAAAAAATTACCGGTTACCGTTGCTGGGGAAAGGTCTCGATTATTCCCTTAAATCATTATGGAAAAGCCGCCATCGACGGGTAAAGCCACACCCGTAACGAAGTTCGAGGCGGCGCTCGCCAGGAAAACGGCTGTGCCCATTAAATCATCTGGTTCGCCCCAGCGCCCGGCTGGCGTCCGGGAAAATACGCGGTCATCCAAACCGGGCATATCCCTCCGCGCAATCACCGTCAGGTCGGTGTTAATCCACCCCGGCAAGATGGCATTCACCTGAATATTATCCGGCCCCCAGGCAACAGCCAAGCTACGCGTCAACTGGACAATACCTCCCTTGCTTGCTCCATAGGCGGCCAGCTTCCCCCCTCCCAGGATGGAAGTCATCGAGCCGATGTTAATGATCTTTCCTCCGCCCGCTTGCTTCATCGCCGGGTAGACGGCGTTGGAACATAAAAAGGCACTGCGCAGGTTGACGCGGAGAATTTCATCCCATTCTGCTGCCGACAGCTCCTGGGGAGCCTTGCGAATGTTCATGCCGGCGTTATTCACCAAGATGTCGACGCGACCGAACTTTGCGGTTACTTGCTTGACCATGGCCAGGATTTGTTCTTCATGCCGCACATCCACTTGAAGACCCTCCACGCGCACCCCATATATTCTCTCTATCGCCCGCGAAGCTTCCGCCGTTTTTTTCTGGTTGCGGGCCGCGATGACAATGTCGCTCCCCTTGCCCGCCAATCCCTGGGCGATCCCCAGACCTATACCCCCGTTGCCTCCGGTCACTATGGCAACTTTGCCCTGCAAATGAAACAAATCTTTCATGGTTTTCCTCCTCATTCGGGTTTTAAAATCAATTAATTAGGACGCAGATTTTCGCCGATATACGCTGAAAAAGATTTAAATGAAAAATAATACAAACGAAATAAATTATTTTACCCCCCCACCCCCTCAAGGGGGGAGGGTTAGGGTGGGGGTAATGTAACTTCATTTAAGACGTTTGTATTAGTTTCAAGCGTTGGTTTTTTTATTTCAGTTTAGTCCGTTCACGTTCTGAACAACCCCAGCGGCCTAAGTGGACTTAATACTTTCCCGATTCCTCTGGGGGGCTCAAAGAAAGCCGGGCTTGTTCCAATCCCTCAAGCTGCTGGGCAAGAGTCTCCCATGCGGTGGTCAAGGTATCAACGCGTCTCTTGGCTTCAGCATGAGATTTCAAAAGCTCGGGGATGTTTTCCCCCTGGCGGTAAATTTCGGGGTCCGCCAAACGGGTGGCCATATATTCCATGTCCTTCGTAGCTTGTTCCAGATTTAATTCAACCTCCTGAATCTTCTGGCGCAGTCCCTGGGTCTCCCGGTAAAATCGGTTGCGAGCCTCGGCTTCCAATCGTTTCTGCTCCTTGGTCCTGCGGGCCGTGCGTTCCTTGGCTTCAAGATTCTCCTCGGAGCATGGTTGGAAATTCTCTATGGCGAGTTCCTTTTTTTCTTGTTCCTTTTTGTATTGGTAGTCCTCGTAATTCCCGGGGTAAATTGTCAAGGAACCATCTTTTACTTCAACAACTTTATTGGCCACAGCGTTGATGAGGTGACGGTCATGGGTGATAAAGCAAAGCGCACCCTTGAATTCCCGGAGCGCCCGTTCCAATACATCCCGGGCGGCAATGTCCAAGTGATTGGTGGGTTCATCCAGGAGCAAGAAGTTAGCCGGACGCATCAGCATTTTGGCCAGCACCAGCCTGCTTTTTTCCCCACCGCTTAAGACCGAAACCCTTTTTTCCACCTCATCGCCGGAGAAAAGAAACGCCCCCAGCAGGCCCCGAAGAAAGCTTATGGGTTCATCCTTGGCCTTAGAAAAAATCTCTTCCCAGACTGTTTTAGATGGGTCCAGGAGTTCCAATTGATGCTGGGCGAAATAGGCTGAAGAAACATTGTGCCCCCATTCAATTGCTCCCGCATCCGGCTCCAGAATTCCGGCTAAAAGCTTAAGGAGGGTCGATTTGCCGGCTCCGTTGGGCCCCACGAGGGCCGCCTTTTCCTCCCGCAAAAGGGTCAGATCAACGCCGGAGTAAACTTGTACAGGACCATAGGCCTTGTGAACTCCTTTTAACTCAGCCACCACCCTCCCGTTGCGGATGGGCTGGGGAAAGTGGAAACGAATGGTCTTCTGGGCGTCAGCGATTTCCATCCGTTCCATTTTTTCCAGCATTTTTACCCGGCTCTGCACCTGTCGGGCCTTGGTGGCTTTGTAACGGAAGCGCTCGATAAATTTCTCGGTCTGTTCGATTTTTTTACGCTGGTTTTCCTGAGCCGCTTCCTGGATGGCTTTCTTTTTTTCCTTAGCCTGGACATACGTATCATAATTTCCAGGATAGGGGGTAATTTTTTTCTCTTCTATAGCCAAGATCTTGGTTGCGACTCGATTCAAAAAATCGCGGTCGTGGGAGACCACCACGATGGTGCCCATATATTCGCCCAAAAAATTTTCCAGCCAGATGAGCGACTCCAGGTCTAAGTGGTTGGTAGGTTCATCCAGGAGGAGCAAGTCGGGATTGGCCAGGAGAATTTTGGCCAGGGCCAACCGCATCAGCCATCCTCCGCTGAGTTCTTCCGTGGAGCGCTGGAAATCCGCTTCTCGAAAACCCAAGCCCAGAAGGATGGCTTTGGCCTGGGATTCCAGAGCATATCCTCCTTGCTGCGAGTACCGTTCTTCCATTTGGCCATAGGCTTTAGCAAGAGCTTCCTGAATTTGGGTATCCTGCTCCTCGGCAATCTCTTCAGCCAGCAGGCGCATTTTATCTTCCAGGGCTGTTAAATCTTTTACTCCGCTCTGAACTTCTTCGAGCAGGGATTGGTCTTTGGCCGGTATTGGTTCCTGGGAAAGATATCCGATATGCACCCTCCGACGGATGAAGATCTCTCCCCTGTCGGGGCGTTCCTCGCCGGCGATCATCCGGAAAAGAGTAGTCTTCCCTGACCCATTCGGGCCCACCAGACCCAGGCGATCCCGCGCCCCCAGACGCAAAGAACACCCCGTAAAGAGAATTTTTTCTCCGTAAGATTTTTCGATTTCTTTTATCTCAACGATAAATGATTCACCTCAAAAGGATTAGAAAAAATTATTTTAACAAATTCACGTCCTTTTTGGAAAAATATTCGGAGTCCCATAGGATGTGGCACCAACCAACAAATGATCCCTTTTAATCTTTCCCCAATTCTTTTATAATAAGCCTCGTTACCATAATTATTCCCCGTTTTAGCTGCGTTTATAGCATCAGCTTGGTGCCGATGTAGCCGTAAAGGTTTTCCTTCCCCCTGTGCTTCCTGCTTTATTCGAAAAATACGGCTGCACACTTCATGCAAAGTTCCCTTTTTGACAA
>JAHJQK010000194.1 GCA_018819135.1 Pseudomonadota bacterium
AATGCCAGGCTGCAGGAGTTCTCGTACCAAGAAGTAGCAAGCCAGGCAGAGAGTCGCCGAACCACCGCGTGAACCAGACGCTCGATAAGCGGCTTTGTTTTTTCTTCGGCCTGGTCTGCTCGCGCTGGTTACGCAGGCGTTCGGTCGCGCTGCGCGCGCCCGAACGGCGAGTTGCGCGGAGCGCCTCGCCCGATTTGTCCGACCGCGCGCTGATTCGCGCGGCCGAACAAAATCGTTCGAGCCGTTCGCCCTCGGACTTGGCGAGTAAACTCGCCAGCCCGATTGCGAACCGCTCAACTCGCCGTTATGTGTCTCATATATTTTTTAAAAAGGCATATTGACGGTATCTGTTATGGAATTAAACCCTTTATCAAATGATCCAAATCACTGGAAATCGTTTGTCAGAAAATGCTGGGAAATTATTAACCAGAGACCGGCAGATGTAATTGCACGTGAAAATTGGTATCAGTGTTTACCAGCAGTCTGCCAATCACGCAATCCACCGCAATTAACAAGACAGGAGCTTTCAGAAATTATCATTTGGAAGCATACCGACCCCCGTTGGAGAATTAAGCCCAACCAGGGTTTGGAGACACTTTCGAATAAAGAAATATCCGATATCACAATCATTGCTTTTTCTGATCATATTCCACTAGAGTTCAAGCTTCAAAAATTAATAAATGTCCCCGGGGTGGGGTATTGCTTCCCCGCATCTCTTGTCAAAAAGCGCCATCGCTTATCCTGAGCCATCTCTCCAGGTCTTCTGATAGGAACTGGGCGTCTTGCATGCAGCCTCTGAGTATCTTGATGGTTTCTACGTCGTCGAGGGCTCGTAGCTTGGCTTCTTCTTCCTCTGTCAGTGCTGCGAATTTTAGTCCTTTATCGTTCTGAAAGTTTTTGGAGTATAGCAGTTTCCCCTTCATTCTCCCTCGCCTCCGCTGTATTCTTGTAGGAGCCTGTCGTTGACTTGCTTCAACTCTTCTAATACTTTCGGAATGTCTTTTCCGAACAGCTTTATCTCCCAGCCGTAGGCGTCTTTCTGTCCTTTAACCAGTTTGATGCTCGGCGTCTGTTCATTGATGCTGACTTCCATTACCATTCCCTCTTGTCATTCTGACTTTCTCATCCAAGGCCTGCTGAATCCAGGTGAAACTCTTGTCAGCCATCTTATCAAACATAGCGAGCTGCAACTCCCTGTCATCAGGAAAATCATCCATGCAATCACTCATGATATCGATGCAGTGCTTCTTGTGAGCATCCCTAATCTCCGCCAGCTCTTCATCGGTCAAAATGATCGTCTTGAAGCTCCCGTCCCCGTTTCTGTAATTCTGGCTGTACTTAACCTGAAACCCTTCTTGGTCTTCGCTCTCGTTGCTTTCGCTTGTCCCGTTGGCTTGGTCTATACATTTCTGTATCAAGGCTGTCGCATCCTGCTTACTGAGGCTATCAAACTCTATTCCTTTCAGTAACCCCTGGCTCAGTTCCGGATTCTTCGCAAATCTTTTTAAGGCTTTTATCTGCTTATACGTTGCTTGTTCCATCTTTTTTCTCCCGAGAGATTTATCTGAAGTGAAACCCTCTCCAATCGAATAAGAGGGTTGAACGGTCAAATATCCGAAGAATAGGAACCATAAACCTTTTTGAGGTCAGCAGGTTAAGGGGGTGTTGAGGATTTTGTTGATCGTATTGTGAACCAGGTAAAAGGGTTAACCATCATTAAGAGAAATGCTCATCTAAAAGCAGAAGAAATCGGCTTTCTTCTCAAAAATAATGTTGACAGCAAATTCGCTAGAAGCCTTGGGAATCTAATTGTAGTGGAATACGAAAATTGGAGCAGGAAAGCTGGGGTTAACGAAATAAATGGTTTGATCATCAAAATGACTTCTTATTGACGTAGCGGCAGCAACCCCGAGAAATTATGAAGTACGGGGAAGAACTAGCCCGATTGACCGGCAACACATGGAAGGAACGAATTGAAACGGAGAGAAAAAGGCTAACAAAGGATTCGAGCTCGTGGAAAAAGATACCGCCTTCCTAAGTCCTAAGTAAACTGAAGTCGCGTGGGATGCCGGGAAGGTATGAGAGAACAGTCGAAATGACTCATGACTTTATCACTTCCCACCAAGTTAAGAGACAGCCTTTCTGATTCCTTCGATGAGCATTTGGGCAAAATCCTTCTTTTTCAAAAGCACATCTTCATAAAAAATAAGGATGATCATATTATCCTGCTTAGGGTCAAGGGCGTTAACATACAGCCCATTCTTCTCATCGGGAAAAGAACGACTATAGAGGTACTTCAATTTAAGATCCTCAACGAGTTTAGAAAGCTCATCAAGGTTATGGATGTTCTTGAGGATGATCAGGGCTAAGGCCCTTTTGATTATCTCAGGGTAAATCGTTAGGTCGTTTAGGAGTTGACCGTAGCCGTATCTATAACGTTCAATATCCTTGATATTCTTAAAGAGCCCAAGCATTAGATGGTCGTTAAGGCAGAATTCCCTTTGAACCTCTAACCACGCCCCTTGGCGCTCAGGGGCAATGAACTTATTCCAAGAGGGCTTCGGGGCTTTGACCGCGAGATTGATTGAGCTGACAGCGTGCCTTGATTCAACGAACTGGAGAAACTTTGGAACCAGGAGAATTCCGCCGGCAAAAATCGCGACCAATATGAAAAGGGGAATAAGCCTTTTGATGTGAGGGAACCCCGGCGATGTTTTTTCTACCTTGCCTAATAACTGAGGGCGGGCCATCTCCTCGACCTCCATGAAGAATTCGAGTATCCCATCCTCGCTTTTTACTCCCAAGATTAACATGGCCTTACTCTTCAATACCCTAAGGTGTTCGTCCAGCTCTTTAAGGTGACCCTGGAATAGGCAATGGGCAAGGAGATACTCTCTATCTTTGGCCTGAGCAATCTTGACATCAGAGAAAGAGCTTTGGAGAAGTTCAAGAATAGAAGCTTTGGATGTCCAAGGAAATTTTATTATCACCTCATGTTTTACTGTTTCCGGGGCTTCCTTTTTCAAGGGGCCTTTCTCTGACTTGACTGGAAGAAATCTTTTTCCTCCCATATCTTTTTCTCCCCCAGGCCAGTGTATCGGCATTATCTCTAAGCAATAAATCCTGGCTTAAGAATTCGGGCACAACTTTCTTTCTCTATATACAACCTTGGGTTGTGAATGTCAAGGGGTAATTGAGATATCCTTAAAAATTGTTTTTCCCCCGGAAAATAAGGTTGACAGTCATAAGAGTCAATAAAATTAGAAAGTTAGGGAAATTTATTTTCCTTGAAACAAGATAATTCGGGCTCATTTTCAATTTTGAAGCTCAAAATGAGGTTGTTCCGATAATGCAACTCTTGATTTGTAGACAGGAGTAACTAAAGGTTGTAATTTAAATTTATGAAAAAGATTAAGGATAGCAAGTATATAGGAATGAGGATGAAGCTAAGGAGGAAGGAACTGAGAATCTCTCAGGAGAAGCTCGGCCATATGGTGGATGTGTCCTATCAACAGGTCCAGAAATATGAGAAGGGGACGAATCAGCTTAATTCCGAAATGCTACAGAAGATCGCCCAAGCATTGGAGGTACCCCTCAGTTTCTTTTTCGAAAATGCTGGGAGGAAACCTGGTTCAAAAAGTAAAGGGGTTCCCGATAGAGTTAAGGAAGAATCACCTGCCTATCAGATTTTAGAGGATCTCTCCCCGAGGGAACGAGAATTGATAGAATATTTCCGGGAAATTGAGGATGAAAAGTTTAAGGCCTGCTTTCTCTCGTTAATTAAATTGGCCTCAAAGCGCACAATATAAACAAAACCCGTCTGATCAAATTTCTGGATGACGAAAATACTTGATCTGAATCAGCAAGAAGGGGATGGTGGGAGTCCATTCCAGGACTTTCCCTCTTTTAACATAATCCATGCGACCTCCTTTTCATGCCCTTCCGCGGGATCAACCATTTCTACGGCCCCACTCCAATCGGAGCAGAAGATCCTTGTGGGCATTAGAAGTCACCGCCTGTATCCTCTCACGCTTCCCAATGTTACCCGCAACTTGATCGCTCATGAATTAGGACATGCGATTGGGCTGAGGCATAACAGCGATCCAACAAAACTTATGTGTGGGCGTCCTGCACCATGCCGTCCGGATGCTTTCAGATCCAGTGAAAAGAGGGTTTTTCCACTTACCGACGAAGAAAAATCTCAGCTTTTGAAGATGTATCCCTTACACTGGAAAAGCAGATGATGATCCCTTTGTTTTCCGGCAGGATTATTGACCCAATGCTCCTTCTAGGGACGAGATCAGCTAGCAGGGAATGGCATCCGAGGACAAACTTGATTATTGACTTTTAAGCGAAAAAGAGCAGCGCCTAACCATTCTAATGGTGCGGCCTCGGATCCCTCGCCGCAGATTAGTTCGTTATGCTGAATAAAATGAATGACAAGGAAACCTGATGCCCAAGGAAATCTTCCCATCTTCATACGTTTGTGATTGTGGAAAGGAAAGCCACCACTTCGAGAACACGATCCGGGAAATAAAGGAGAAGAGCCGCAGGAAACGACAGACTCTGATCGCCGATGATGGAGAACACGAGATCATTTTCGACCATGGTGATATAGTGGCCATGTACTGTCCGAAAGAACAAAGGGAAATTCCAGTCATCGACAGGGCCAAGGGTGCGGCTCGTCCGCAGCGGACTCGC
Source organism: Pseudomonadota bacterium (assembly GCA_018819135.1). GTDB lineage: Bacteria > Desulfobacterota > SM23-61 > SM23-61 > SM23-61 > JAHJQK01. Next base: position 4,702 of record JAHJQK010000194.1, read on the forward strand.
CGTCCCTCAGTTTCAGCGATACGAGTAGAAAGCAAATATGAAGAAATGGAGACAATGATGGGCACTCGAATACAAATAAAAGATATTGCTGAGAAATTAGCTCAGAAGATGAATGCAAGTAATGAAACAGCAGAAAAATGGATAGACGCCCTTATTGAGACTTTGTATGAGTCATTCAAGAAGGGGCGAAGCGTCACATTACAGGGTTTAGGCGGCTTCTATCTTAAACCCAAAGGAAAAACTTGGGTATTCAAATTCAATCCCAGCCAGAGATTACGCCATCTATTCGGGTGGGCCTCAACTTATAAAGGATAAAGGAGATTGAAAAGGAGATGCATAACGAATCACTTCACGGGATCGGCGGGAAACTTCCCCGCCTCCCCATGAGTTCAGACGTTCGCTTCTGATGAGGGGTAGTGAATGGCGACGAGGTCCAAATCATCACTGGGCACGCGTTGGTCTGGAAGGGTTACCAAAGAGAGCAATGCGCTGGATCTGGAGGAGGGGGTATTCACCTGGGCGGATCCCAAGAAGATTGCGTTGTCGCTCAAGCAGTCGGCGGATAGCAGTACCCGCCGCAAAGCCCCGCCATTTCGCTCCGCCATGTCGATGCTCGTATTCTATATCAACCGAACCGGCAGGAACCTGGACAAGGACCAGTTGCGTATTTTGGAGCAGGCCAAGGAAGAACTGCGCACACTATATGGGAAGAGCCGGCATAAGTGATCGTCGACGAAGAACATGAGATCTCTGGATAGAAATGCGAACAACGGGTTGCACGGTATGACGGGGTGAGTTGGAAGACGGGACGTAGCTCCGATATTTCCGTTACGATTAATGAGTGGGGAGTGCTGCTGACCTTTTTAATCTCATTTTTGGGTTGCGATTATTAAGTAGCGTCCGCTTTACAACACAGATATGGGGTGTCTTTGACACAGGTTGCCAAGGTAATGAATATATCGGTACAGAGTGTTCTTCGTGGGGTGGATCGAGGGGGAGAGGAATTTCAAAAAAGGGGATGGACGATAGCAGGTTTCCTACTATAACGGAGTTATCGGAGCTACGTCCCCTCCTTTACACTCCTTCATATTCGCCAAATCGCAAGGTGGACGGTCGACGCCCCGATCCGTGGTGGAAAAACTCCATCGTGAGTGCATTCATGATTTCGCGCGGCACCTAACAGCCCGCAATCATAACATCGTCCTGCTTTAACTGCGGGCGGGAGTTGCAGATATCGGTTGACGCTGCCGGCCAGGTCATTAAAGCGCCGACCGGTGTTTTGGTTTGGTTGAGCATAAACGAGGGCTGCGGTTGCGCGGCCACGAGCAAATGTCCGCTGATAAACTTTTTCTGCGGTCAGGAGCACCTGGCAAGCTGGCGTCTGGATAACCCATATGAACCGGGTTATGTTCTTAATCTTGACAAGGCTACAGCATTAGGCAAATGCTTTTTTGGTGATTTCTTAAGCTGAGCAAGGGCTAACACTTATAAGGCATCAACCTGACGGGGAATAAACACGGCGTGGTTTTGGCACAGGTGGTTGCCTACGCAGGGTATGCAAATCGTTAGCTTCAAAAAGCCAGGGAGGATGGGAAAGTGAAATGCGATAGAGGTGAAGCTCTAATTAAGCAGGGGGAAGAAATAGAATATCACGGGCGAATCTTGTGCGAAGATTGTTATATGGATGCTTTATCTCCAGCTCGTGCTTGTAATCCTTGGGCAGTTTATACTGCAAAATCTATTTCAAACCAGGAAGACGCAGTTAGTGAAACCCAAGCGAAGATTCTATCCGTTCTGAAGGAGAGAGGAGGTGTAGAACCAAATATTTTGGCTGAAATGCTTCAGATGAAATTAACCGATTTAGAAAGAGAAATTGCTGCCTTAAGGCATATGGAAAAGGTAAGGGCAAAAATGAAGGATGACAGGAAGATAATTTGTTTATGGTAGTCTGCAAGAACCAGATCATGGAGTTAATCCAAGAGGTTGAGGAGTGGAAATAGCATCGTGGAGGTTTTACCCGGGCATGATCGGGCAAACCGCTTGGATTCTGTCGGTCAATAAAGGTGGATCGGAAAGATGAGCCGGCGAATCGAAAACGATTCACCCCAACTCCGGATTCTTGACTGCTCAGCCCAAAACTTCCTTCAAAGTCGCCGAGAGAATCCGGATCATTTCCTCCACGTGCCCCCGTTCAACGATCATGGGAGGCATGAGGCGAATGGTCGCCGGTTGCGGCGAATTCAAAAGGAGCCCCTTCGGGAGCACCTTGCTCACGATTTCCTTTCCCGCATCTTTGGGCAGGTCAAACGCGAGGAGGAGTCCTTTGCCCCTGATGCGGGTAAGGCCGAATTTGGCAGCCTCTGCGTTCAACTTGTCCATGATATAATCGCCCATCTTGGCGGCATAGGAACTGAGGTCGCGATTGATGATCTCTTCGACAACCGCGATGCCGACCGCCATCCCCAGCGAATTCCCTCCATACGTTCCGCCATGGTCCCCTGCGGCAAAGCAACAGAATTTGTTTTTGGCGAGGACCGCGGCCAGAGGATAGCCGGATCCGATCCCTTTGGCGAGGGTCATGATATCCGGATCAATCCCGTACTGCTGATAAGCAAATAACGTTCCGCAGCGCCCCAAACCGGTTTGCACCTCATCGACGATCATGACGATTTCCTGCTCATCGCACAGCTTCCGGATCCGCTTCATATATTCAGCGTCTCCGATGTTTACCCCTCCTTCTCCCTGGATCGGCTCGAGCATGATGGCGATGGTCTTATCGCTGACCGCCTTCTGGATGGCGTTTAAATCATTGAAGGGAACGTGGACAAACCCCGCCGCCTTTGGTTCGAAGAGGGAAGCCCACGCCGGCTTGCCCGTGGCGGACATCATGGCCAATGTCCGCCCGTGGAAGCTTTGCTCCGTTGTAATGATCTCATAAGCCCCCTTTTTGTGCAGGGCGCCGAATTTCCTCGCCAGCTTGATTGCCGCTTCGTTGACCTCGGCGCCGCTGTTGCCGAACCACGCTTGATCGAAGCAGGAGTGACGGACCAGAAGGTCGGCGAAGGCGATCATTTTGTCATTGAAAAAGGCCGGGCTGCAGTTCACCAGAACATCGGCCTGCTCTTTCAGGGCTTTCACCAAAACCGGCGGGCAGTGCCCAAGGGCGGTCACGGCCCACCCGCCGACAAAATCGAGATAGCGATTTTCTTCGGTGTCGAAGAGGTACATTCCCTCTCCACGCTCCATCACAATCGGGGGCCGGTCCGTAACATAGATCAAACAGCGTTGCGCCATCTCGAGTAACTCAGAAGTTTTTCCCTTCATCATCTTGCACTCCCCGGGCCGAATGTCCCCATGGCAAAACGACATCCGCCTCTCTTGGAAAATAAGCGATCCCGAAGGCAAGGCTTGGAATTCCCCACAACCGGGGATCTGCCGTCAATCCTTCGCTCCACGCTGGAGATTAAAATAAACCTTGAACCCTGTCAATTAAAAAAAATCGAAAATCCCGATAGTTGCAAAAAACCGGAAGCGCAATTGATTCGTAATGAGTCCCTCAGCGTTCGAAAAATGGTTTGCAGGATAGAACCCAGAACGCACTCGTGGTGGATTTTGCCGGTCATTCGAAATTTCTCCTTTCTCCTCTCCCCCGGATCCGGGGAGAGGGCGGAGTGAGGGGGATTTTACAGGGATTTTTTAATGCAACCTTGGCACTAACAGGATGCGGAAAAACCCCAGTTCACCGTCACTCCCGCGCAAGCAGGAGTCCAGACGCCGTCCCCCGTATCAAGTACGGGGCAGGCCCTGCTTCAGCTGAAATGACGACCTAAGGCCCCAAAGCCCTTTTTCATCAATCGGCTAAAAAAAGGGTCAGATCTTTACGGGCTGTTGCCCAAATAATGCTTGCTAATTTAATCTTATGAACTTACAATCATGGCAGAACTCAATATCCATGGGGTTCTTGCCATAATGGGTCGCCAATCTTCTCCCCAGTACAACTTCTTCCTTACAGGTTTTAACTTGGAAAAACGCATAGGCGAGGATCATATCCTGAGGATGATTTCGGAGAAGGTCGGTTTTGATTTTACCTAAAGGGAGCCGATGCTCGCCATTGTTACCAAGCTCCTCGGCGACACGTATTGGGGCCATAGGCGTCCTCCCCATGTTGTGGAACGCTTGATCGGAAATTCTTTGTGTTTTTCCATGTTCCGCGGAGGTGAACAAATCGGCTTTGCTCGCCTCGTTACCGACCGCACAGTGTTCTCTTGGTTATCGGACTTGGTGATAGAGGAAAGCTTGAGAGGGAGAGGTTTGGGCCGGTGGTTTATGAAATGCATTCTGAATCATCCCGATGTCGCGGGCACTCAGTTCGTGCTCCAGACAAGGAGTGCGCATCGTTTATACGAGCAATTTGGGTTTGAGTTGAATGATAAGCTCATGACCCGATTGGCTCCGGCATATGACCAATAAGGATTGAGACGACTTGAAAAGTCGTTTCAATCCGTTGTTCAAGAAGCCCGGAGCGGCATTGCCTATTCATAAGGGTATTGCTTCTGTTGATTCATTAGAGGGGGGCTGGGAAACATGAGAGCCGCAGACCGGATGGTGGAGAATCGAGTTTAGGATGCGGGTTATGCTCAAACGGAGCGATTTGTCCGGTCTGATGCCCTGAAGATGAGGGCGTGCAAGGTGAAGCTTTTCGGAACTAAGGCGAACCTTAGCTAGGCCACTTGAGCGGGAGAGCGCAAGTGGGAAGCCGTAGGGTTTTAGTTTTGTTTTTGATACTGAACACCTCCTATCCAGACCACGACAGAATTTTCCAGGGTAGCAGTAAGGAACGGAGTCTGAGGGTACCGCCACAGTTTGGACAAGTAATGGGTTGCCAAGGTTCGAGGTCGGTTTTGGGTAAGACCACATTAAAGCCGTAGGACATTTCGATCAAGGTACTGACGCGGTCAAGAGGAACCCCGCAGTTGGGGTTCATGAATCCATAGTAACGGACTTTCATGAACCCGGTGGGCAGCACGTGCTGTAAGAAGCGCCTGATAAACTCCATGGCCTCAAGAGCGAGGGTTCTTAAGCGGTGGCTGTGAGGTTTGCGATAGCGAAGGAAAACGGTACGGTTCTCGACTTTCAAGATACGAGAGTTGGAGAGGGCGACTTTGAAGACGTAAGGGGCAAGGTATTTCAGGCTTGTTTCGCTGCCCCCCACGGCTTGGGAGTTGACGTTCCAGTCGATCTGCCAGATCTCCGAAGGGATTTCATCGAAGAGGCCCGTTTCCTTCATGGCATCGCGGAACTTGGCTTTGAAGATCATGGAGAGAGCTCGGACGGGGAGATAGAAGTCGATCCTGGATGGATGCCAGAGGCCATCGGGGGTGGAGAGGGCGCCGCCGGGGACGATGTAATGGATATGGGGGTGATACTCGAGGGTTCGGCCCCAGGTGTGGAGGACACCAAGGAATCCGGGGAGATCTCCGCCGATGTATTTTTCATCCAGGGCGAGTTTTTTGATGGCCTCGGAGGAGGCCTTGAACAGGGCCGAGTAAGCGATCCGCTGGTTTTTGCGAATGAAGCGGCGTAGTTTTTCCGGGACGGTAAAGGTAAGCAGGAAGTGATGACCGGGGAGTTGCCGCTTCAACTGTTTTTCCAGCCACTGTCGGGTCTTATGGTGTTGACAAGTGGGGCAATGGCGATTTCCACAGGAGCGATAGACCCGATGGAACTGGCTACATTTTTCGCACTGGTAGAGTGCGAGGCCGCAGACTTCGGTGCGACAGCCGATGATGGCATCGATGACTTTGTGGTGTATTTTAGGCATGACCTTGGCGTAGCGTTCGAGGTACTCGGGGCCAAAGGTTCGGAAGATCTCATTGATTGTGGTCATGGTCTAGTCCCTCCATCACCTGATTGATCAACTGGCAGGCGTCCTCTTGACCCTTTTGGGTGGGGTGTAGGTAGATCATGGTGGTTTCCAGTTGGGTATGGCCCATGTTTTTTTGGATGACGCGGAGGTTGACGCCGGCCTCCAGGAGGTGGGTGGCGTAGGAGTGGCGCTTATGCCGAGCTCGGCATAAGAGGCACTATGCCGAGTGTCCACGTTTCATCGTTGAGTATGAATGATTGGGTTATGATCAACTCGGCATAGTCTGGCGAAGTTCAGAGCGCGTCCAAGAACTGTAAGAGGTTATCACTGGGTCGGTAACGACCGGTTTTGACATTGAGGGGTTTGGTTTTGGCCAATGCTTTTTCTTTGAGAGCCAGATTGGCCTGCAGGTAGATGTGGGTGGTTTCGGGAGATTCGTGACCAAGCCAAAGAGCGATGACGGAATGGTCCACCCCGGACTGAAGGAGTTCCATGGCAGCGGTATGACGAAGGACATGAGGTGATACTCGCTTCTTTTTCAGCGACGGACATGTTTCCCGAGCTTTTGCTGCATGTTTGGCCAGGAGGTATTGAACACCATCGGGGCTGAGTTGAGTGCCACGGGTATTGGGAAAGACAACATCGTTTTCCGATCCACCCCGTTCTTGGAGCCAAGTTTTCATAACGGCGACCCCCTGTTTGGTGATAGGAGTACAGTGCTCTTTGCGGCCCTTGCCGTAACAACGGACATGAGCTCCTGAAGTCAAGATGATATCGCTACGACGAAGATGAATGAGTTCAGAAAGGCGAAGGCCGGTCTGGATGGCCAGCAGGAGAAGTGCTTGATCCCGCCGTCCCGTCCAGGTGGTGTTGTCAGGGGTGGTCAAGAGCGCCTGAATTTCCGGATAGGTGAGGAAATCGATTAAAGCGCGGTCTTGGCGGGTGGTGGGCATGGCCAGGACACGCTGAATGTGATCGGAGCGGCCGGGTTCTTGAAACGCGGCGTATTGGAAGAAGGAGCGGATTGCGGTCAAGCGAAGGTTGCGGGTGCGGATGCCGTTGTGGCGGTGGCGCTCCAATAGCGGGCAAAGCTGCGCACGAAGCTGAGGCGGGCGGCCCATTGGGCGGGATGGACGTCTTGAGGTTGCTGAGCCCAGCGGAGGGCCAACTCCGTGGTGATAATGGAGGCTCTTTGTTGTTCCATGAAGGACATGAAATGCCGGAGGTTATAGCCCATATCACGTAACTTGAACCCCAGGGATCGACGCATCGTTAGATAATTTTCCACGGCTTTTCGAAGGGAGATCATTGGGCACCTCCCGGCCAGGGTTGAGCCAAAGGTTGAAGGGCCATCAGATCAACCTTGGCATAGAGGGTGGTGGTGTTGAAACTGCGGTGCCGTAACAGATGGGCAATGTCGGCAAGAGAAGCGCCTTGGCGAAGCATTTGAGTAGCGAGGGTATGACGGAACAGATGGGCGCCCGTATGCGGGGAATCAATGCCCGCTCTTTTAAGAGCCCGGGCGACAAGGGTTGAGATGGCTTCGGAATTCGCAAACCCGCGACGAGGAGCCTTCAGGCGAATGAAGACATGGTGGGTGGAACAAGGGGGCCGGTCCTTCTTAAGGTAAGCGGCAATGGCCTGCCCGACATCCGGTGGCAGAGGGAGTCGAGTCGACCGATTTCCCTTTCCTTGGATGGTGATTTCCCCTGCCTGCCAATGGATATCATCCAAGGTGAGGCCGACGATTTCGCAGGCCCTCAGGCCCAACCGGGCGAGCGACAGGAGAATTGCATAGTCACGGCGTCCCTGAGCCGTTCGGCGGTCACACTGGTTTAATACCTGTTGAACCTGATGGGGTTGAAGGAACTTTGGTAAGGACGAAAATTGCCAGTTCGCAATGGTGGGGACGCAGGCCGCCAAGTCGGTCGTAATGTTTCCTCGGTGCCGTAAGTAACGAAAGAAGGAGCGGAGGGCGGTGACCATCAGTCCCGCCCGTTTGGGGTTTAAACGTGGAGCCTGATTCCGTATGAATTGGATCACGTCTTTGGCATGCAAAGCAGTGAACCGAACAGATTTAGCACCAAACTGGGCTGACAGAAACCGTTGAATGAAGAGCCGGTAATTGATACGGGTGGCCATGGAAAGCCCGCGCTCTTCAGACAGGTAACGGTCAAAGTCGTGTTCGACGCGCTGACGCGCATTATCAAGGGGCGGTGGAGCTTTGTTTGGCAAAAGGCCCTGAGTGTGCAATAAGTGCAGAAGCTTCCTCAATATCGAGGTCTCATCGCGCCGTGGGCGAAATCGCTGATGACGAGATCGCAGATACCGATGGATCGTCGGTTCCGTGAGATCGGTGACCTGAAGCCGTTGTCGATGAAGCCACTGGTTCAAGTCAGCAAGGAAACGGAGTTGTAGGTGGGCGGATTGTTGTGTGTAACCTTGTTGTGACAGATGGGCCGCATAGGCCGGTACAACGCTGCCCAATGGGCCTTGGTACATGTTTTGAGAAAGGTGAGGATCTGCAAAGAACGTGGTCATGATGTCTTCTCCTTTGATGGGATGTCTTAGGAGAAGACATAGAAGATTATGCCGAGTTTACAAGAGTAAAAATGTTGATCTACTGGGAATTCAAATCATTGCTCGGCATAGTTCGGGACTCGGCATAGTGGCGCAGGGTATGAACGGAGACCCCTTTTTTACGGATTCCTGCATCATACTTGGCCCGACGGAAGGCCCCTTGGACACTACTTTTGGCCATGGGGGTCTGAGCCTCCTTTGCTCCTTTACCGTTTCGGCCCAGGGCCGGGAAGAGGAGGCTTGGATGATGGTGGGTTACCCAGTAGCGGCGGAGCAGGTGGAGGGTGGATTGGGGGAGAGGCACATAGCGATCTTTGGCGCCCTTCCCCCGGTGGACATGGATCATCATGCGGGTGGAGTCGATATCGGAGACTTCGAGATGGAGTCCTTCGTGAAGTCGCAGGCCGCAGGAGTATACGGTGGAAAGGTAGGCATGGTTCTGGAAGGTTTTGATGCAGGCCAGAATGTTTCGGACTTCTTCTAAGCTGAGAACGGCCGGGAGTCGTCGTTCCGTTTGGGCTCGGAGGATTCCGAGAATGTGCCAGTTGCGTTGGAGGACGTGCTCGTAGAAGAAGCGTATCCCGCAATAGCAGATACGCATCGTATTGGGCGACCACTTATCAGCGTTTTTCCGTTGGATGAAATAGTCTTGAAGCTCCTCCTCGCTAATGAGATCGGGAGACTTGCCGTAGAACTCGACGAGCATACGCAAGGCCCGGGCATAGGCCTCTTGCGTGCGCTCCCCTTTGCCGTTGAGCTGAAGGGTTTTAATCATGCTGTCATACCATTCTGTCTTCATGATCCTTCTCCTTTCTCCATAAGGATGAATTTCCCCTTTCCAATGAACGGGGGTTGCGAGGTATCATACTTGACAGAGCGGTATATGGCCCGTCAAATGGGCTTCTGAGGAGAATTTTCAGGAGGGATTACAAAAAGAGGAATCTGCCGCGTAGCGGCTTACTTGAACCAGGAGATTAGATTCGCGGCGTGAACAGAACAACGGGAGAACGAGAGGTTGCTTACGATCTTAAAAGTAACCAAGAGTAAATTATAGCGTCCCCTTATTTAGAGAAGGGGAGGAGGCGTCTGATGGCGGAGCGCAGCCCACTATTACCTCTGGTACAGAATTATTTTGAACGCGACATTGCCGGAGCCACTCACAGCTTGGAGATGATGGACGAGGACGAAGCTTTAGAGGTGCTCAAAGCATTGCCCATTCCCCTCGCCGTCCGTACCATAAGACATTTACAGGTGAGCTATGCGGCCGCTTTGCTCAAAGATGCCGAACCAGAGCTTTTTAAATCGATTGCTTCCTCATTAAATCCTCTAAGCTGATCTACCCTCCCATATATTTTAACTAAATAAGCTTTTTGCTATACTATAAAGGCTATCTCGTTATGAGTAAAGGAGATTAAAAGTGAAGCAAAAAGTCTTTATTTTATTTATCTTGTTGGCGGCCTCTTTGCTTTCTCTTACTCATCCGCCTGAAGGCTCTACGAGCCCTTCCAAACCTGCCAAACCCGAGGATGCAGGATGCTGGCAGTGCCACAAGGGCATTGAACAGATCAGCGATGGCCCCATGATGTCCCTGCTAACCTGCATCCAGTGCCATAGGGGAGATCCTTCCGGTACAACCAAAGAGAGTGCTCATAAAGGCATGTACGCGAATCCCTCAGACCTGAGAGTAATTGACAAGACTTGCGGTTTATGCCATTCCGAAGAAGCCGAAAATTTAAAAAAATCTCTCCATGCCACATCGGCGGCTAAGATTTCTGGCGCCAGATATGCAAATGCTGCCCAAAAGACCAGGAATGCCCTTTATGCTAATTATGATGTGGAAGATAAGGATGGGAGTGTACCGGAAAAAAAAGGGGCGGTGCAATCGTTGAAGCAGCTCCCCCTCTATGACCCCTCCAGCCCCTTGAGCGACACGAATCATCTGGTAGACGATTATTTAAGGGAGCAATGTTTAAGATGCCATATCTGGAGTTCGGGTCATGAAAGGGAGGGTGATTATCGAGCAAGTGGTTGTGCCGCCTGCCATATCATTTACAGCAATAAAGGCACTTACGAGGGAGAAGACCAGGCGATTTCCAAAGACCCAAAAGACCGGCCAAGATTCCATAGGATAACCACCAAGATTCCCTCCAGTCAGTGTATCCACTGCCACAATAGAGGGGGCCGAACAGGGGTGAGTTACCTGGGGAAAATGGAAGCTGACGATTATGGTTCTCCCTGGGCGCCCGTAGCCGGTAAAAAAGGAGGGGAGAGGCTTCACGGAAAATACTATAATCGCTTAACGGCTGATATCCACTATCAAAAAGGCATGGAATGCATAGACTGCCATACGAAGCAAGACCTTCATGGCGATGGCAATATCTACAGTAAAAGATGGCAGGCTGTGGAGATCAAATGTGCAGACTGCCACGGAACTGCCCAGGCCTATGGCAACCTCAAGTCCTCTTGGGGGAATAATCTCAAAAATCTGCAAAAGAAAAACCAAAGCGTGATTCTCACCTCAAAGATGGACAGCAGGGAAAGGAAGGTCCCCCAAGTAAAAGACGTTCTGGCCCAAGGCTCTCAGCTTGCCAAAGTTGCCATGGGCATTTCCGGCCATTTGAATAAAATGGAGTGTTATACCTGTCATGCCCGATGGGCACCTCAATGCTATGGCTGCCACGCCCAGCAAAACCTCACGAAAAAATCCAAGGACTGGATCAACCCCAAAATCCCCGCCGATCCCTCAAGAGCCGGTAAAAGAGCGAACCGGGGAGATACTGCTTTCGCATGGCAGGAGACCCGATCGTACCTCCGCTGGGAAAGTCCTGTTCTGGGAATCAATCCCGCCGGCAAGGTATCTCCATTCATTCCCGGTTGTCAGGCTATATTCACCCAGATAGGGTTGGATGGTAAGGCCGTAATGCATAACAAAGTCTTTACGACCTATGACGGTTTTTCCGGCATTGCCCATGCCCCCATTCAGCCCCACACCATATCCAAAGAAGCCAGGACATGTGAGGACTGTCACGCCAATAAAAAGGCCATCGGCTTGGGTTCTGGTTTCTATAATTCCCAAGCCAGTGGGGTGGATATTCCTTTTGAACTGGAACGAATTGTTGATGAAGAAGGAAGACAGATTCAGGCCATAAGCCACTATGGGGCAAGGCCATTTAACAAGGATGAACAGGATAGAATCCAAAGAGTGAATGTTTGTATCTCCTGCCATGAAGTTCAGCAAGATGCCCAAATCTGGAAAAAAGTTACGGATGTGACCGGCTTGGCCAAAACGAATGAAAAGCACAAGGAGATCTTGAGGAAGATTTTTAAAAAAGGAGCGAAAAAATAGGAGGACGAGAGAAAACATTTTGGCTGTTTTCCCAGAAAAGTACGATGGCCTATGGATAGGTACCTTAACACCGTTGTTCGTGCTGCTTTTCAATGCTGTCGGGGGCTTAAAGGCTGCGGCCATCCTTAAGCGAGTGCGAGGTGTTCAGAGTCTTAGTTACCGCTGACATTACGGTGCCCTGACCGCTATTGCGCTGGGCTCGGTAGCGGCAGGTTTATTTTTTCGTTAGCCAATTGGGGAGATTTCTTGTGAGTTTGGAAACATGGGGAGCATTTACCATTGCCGCGATGATCCTTCTGGTGATACCGGGCCCAACAATTATTTCGGTAATAAGTCACGCAGTTGTAAACGGACGAAGAGCGGTGATACCGCTGGTAACAGGTGTAGCCGTTGGTGATTTCACAGCGATGACCCTTTCCCTTTTAGGGCTGGGAGCAGTCTTAGCGGCTTCCGCACTTCTTTTTTCAATATTGAAGTGGTTGGGAGTCGCTTACCTGCTTTACCTTGGTATCAAAATTTGGCAATCGAATCCTGAGGTAGCGAAAACCAATCCCACAGCTGCCGCAGCCTCTAAGAGATCGCTTTGCACAAGTACGTTCACTGTGACCGCCTTGAACCCTAAGAGCATCGGTTTTTTCGTTGCTTTTTTGCCTCAATTTGTTGATCCGCAAGGCCAGGCAGTTCCCCAGTTTCTCTTGCTGGGGTTCACATTTCTTGTATTGGGGTCCATAAACGCAACTTTGTATGCTTTCTTTGCCGGCAACCTCCGCGAGACGATACAGAATTCAAGGACGCGTCGTTGGCTCAACCGGTGTAGTGGAGGCGCGTTGATAGGTGCCGGCGTTTTTGCAGCCGTTATGCAGCGCTCTTCATGACCCATTGACCAGCGAAAGATCAAGGACCGCTCGTATTATCATTGCAAATCTATGGAGGATGCGATATGAAAATACAAAAAGTGGAAACGTATGTGCTCCAGGGGCTCCTGGGGGATAAAGCCTTTGGCTGGTCCCAGGGAGTGGCGCACAGGCGACAGACAGCTCTATGTTTGGTCTCCACGGATAACGGTATCCAGGGGGTAGGGGAGGCCTTTTACTACGGGGGGCCGGCTAAGATCGTGGCTATGGCCAGTGCCTGGAATATACCGCTCATTCCTCATGTTTGGGGAACCAATGTGGGCTTGGCTGCCTCTCTGCAATTCTTCGCCGCCCTGCCCCATTTTCCCGAGCGCCGTTACCCGGCAGAACCCTTTTTTGAATTCGATCGTTCGCCCCACCCCTTACGGGATGGAGTCACCCGGGAAAAATTTATTATGAAAAATGGCTATCTGGATATCCCTCCCAGGCCGGGCTTAGGAATAACCCTGGACATGGATTTCGTTAGGAAGCACTTGGCTACTTGAAGGGGATAAGTTACTTCTCTTGAGGGGACAGGTTACCCGCTCTTTACTCCATAGTTTTTCTCGAACCCGCTTTCAGGTTTCGGCATGCGCTCTAAAAAAGGCGGCAGTTGTTTTGTCCTTTGACTTGCGGGTTGGCAAGGAAGGGAGGCCATTCCCCTTTGAAGGCCATGATGATCGCTGCGGCGCCTTTTTGATAAAGCTCTTGGACGGACGTTTCCGATTCCTGAATTCTTCCAGGCCAAAAAGATTTTTGGTCTCAGAGGTAAGCGGAGCATTGAGGGATACAAAATCCGCTTCCCGAAGGAGATAGTCAAAGTCCACCTTCTCGGCACCCCGCTCCTGAATTTCCTGGGAAGACAAGTAGGGATCGTACCCCAACACCCTCATCCCGAAAGCACGAGCCTTTTGAGCCACCCGGGTGCCGATCCTTCCCACCCCGACAATTCCCAGAGTCTGCTGGTTCAGGCGGAATATCTGCCCTCGTAGGCGAATCATCTCTTGGCTCCCAGACGTCCATAGCCCCATCCGCATCCCCCGGGTAAGCGGAAATAGCTTGCGCGAGAAGGCCAGCAAGAAAGCAAGGACATGGTCGGAAACCTCGTGAACGCTGGCATCTAAAACGATCGCCACGGGGATACCTTGCCGCGTGGCTTCATCTACATCGATATTATTAAACCCAATACCCGTTCGGCTGAGGATTTTGCACTTAGACAAGGTCCGAATAACCTTCTGAGTAAAAGGCTCAGTGGGGCCGACCAACACGGCATCCGCGTCGGCAGCGTTTTTTGTAATTTCCCCCTCGGTAAACAAGGGAACCTCGACCAGCTGGACTCCGAACTTAGTCAAAACCTCTCCGGCCTTAGGAGATGGCAATGCTGGCCGGGCAACCACTTTGAACGCCATATAAACCTCCCTTTTTAACGGGTATCATTCCTTTTCTCTGCGCATGCCGAGTAAGCCATTGGCCAGCAGGGCGGTGATCACGATCAGTCCTCCAACTAAAGCGGTGTTCGTGGGCCGCTCGCCGATACCGAGCCACACCCAGATAGGCCCGAGGGTCGTCTCCAACAGCGCGAACAAGCCTATTTCTCTGGCGGTGAGGTAACGCGTCGCGATCGTCATCAGCACACAACCCGCCCCGAGCTGCAACCAGCCCATAACCCACAATATCGTCAGGTCGCCAAGCGTGGGCGTGAAAGGCCAAGCAAGCGGGAGCGAAACGATGATTGAGAAAATGCCCGCGAGCATAACTGCCGGCACCATGCTCACGCTGGCATGGGCGCGACGCAAGACGACCACGTTTAGGGCAAAGGCGGTGGGCACGCCCAACGCCAGTAAGTTGCCGAGGCTGCGACCGGAGTCTAGGCCATCGGAAAACATGAGCACGATGCCCGCAAACGCCACCGCCATCGCCCCCCAAGTGCGCCAGGGCACCAGTTCACGGAGAAAGATCCGGCCAAACATAGCCACAAAGAAAGGGCCAACGCTCATCAGCACAAAGGTGTTGGCGACCGTATTGCGCGTAACGGAGAGGATGAAGAAGAAAAAAGTGGAAGCAAGCAGCCCCCCGGCCAACGCGCCCTGTCTGCCGACCTCAGCGATTTTCTCTAACATCTTCGTCCGGTGCCATAAGGCGAGTACGCCAAGCAGGAAGATCACCATGAAAACCGAGCGCCAGAAGACGATCTCCCATGGATCTGTAAGGGTGACATTGCGGACTAGGATGCCGCCGGTACTCCAGCAGAAACCGGCGCCCATCATCAGCAGCATGCCCAGGCGGTGGGCTTGTCGATTCGCTGCTCGATAACCCGATAGGAAAAAAAACGGCTGTTGAGAAGGGGTTCGTGAATGTTTCATTCCTTGATTGATTCTCTCCTCGCATGCAAAAGTGGTTTGCTGCAGCAGGCGTCTCAGCCAATTCGGCGGTTACTTTACTCTTTTGCGTAGGGGATGGCAAGAAAAAAAGGTTTCATTTCGAGCTCGGGGAGGCAGGAAGATGCATTTACAATTGAATACGGAAGGTGAATGATTATCAAGTTTAAAGCTCCGCTTGACAAAGAAGGTCTTGGTTCGCTATTCTTTTCTTACCCTTTTTTAGGAAGATTTTTATCCTAACGAGAGGGCCACTACGTTTTAGCCTGCCGACGAAGGCGAGAAGGGAAGGGGAGAAAAGAACAATATGAGTGGAAAAATTTTTCGTTTTGGTAAATGGACTCTGTTGATCGGGTCAATTTTTTTCTTAACCGCTGCCTGCGCCACCAAGAGGTACGGAGGGCCGACCATGGGCCGATCGGCAGATTCGCAGTTTACTCCCGCCGATGCTTTGGAAAAAGCTTTAAAATCCGCTTCCTTCGAAAAATATCAAGGGAAAAAGATCTGGATCGAAGTTTATTCCCTAACCGAAAGGACCGGGGAGGAGAGTCCGGAAGAACGCTTTCTCCGTTCCTGGGTCGGCGAAAAATTTGTTTCCCAGGGAGCCCGGGTAGCTTCTGCCAAGGATCAAGCCGATATTGCGCTGGAGGTGAAAGCCAGAGTTTTTGGGGTGCATCAGACCCGGAGAGACTTTATTCCTTTATTTTATGCGGAATCGACTCACGGCATCGTCGATCTGCACCTGACTTATTATGAAAAGGAATCAGGGAAAATCCTGCACACCGAAGACCTGAAGGGCGAAGCCCGGTATCTGGAGTACTATATTCTTTACATGATCGGACCTTTCAAATCGATCAAGTAAGGGGGAGGAGATGAATTGTTTTTTCCCGTTGGCATTCTGGTTCTCTTGTTGATTCTTCCCTCCTGCGCGACGGTTGACTACGTTCCGCCCGGGCAGGGAACTTCTGCGGAACAGCAGGCCGCCTTGGCAAAATCCCTGGAGGAGAATATGAAAGAGATTCTCTTCGATCCGGCGGGGAAAGCCGTGGATCTCCATGTCCAAGTCCTGGGCGGACTCCAGAACTCATTAGGACTGGAAAGATACGTGAAAAGCCTCTTCCGGGAATGGGTGGTAGAAAAAGGCGGAAAGGTTGGCCCCGGGGAATTCCGGATGGATGTCTTTCTACCCGTCCTGGGCACAACGGCAACCCGCCGGGACCTGAGTTACCAGAATATCCCCCTGTATTACAGCGAGCGGTTTCAGACCACGGCACGGTTGATTGTCGTGGTCCGGAATGCCGAAGGGATTATGGTGTGCCTCTGGCAGGGGGAACGAAGCGGGGCTGACTTGGCAGATATCTACCTCATGCGTATATTCGGACCCTTCGAGGTTTCCTTGCCGAAGCGATAATCTGCTTGGCTCTGTTTTTACTTTTCCAGACCTAATATTTGCCGAGCTTCCTTTGCCGTGGCTACTTCCCGGTCCATAAGGTTGGCGATTTCCACCACTTTCCTGACCATCTCCGCATTGGTTTTAGCCAAGACATTCTTGTGCAGGTAAAGATTATCTTCGAACCCAACCCGGGCATGTCCGCCGTTGATCATGGAAGCCGCGGCCATTTGAAAATGCTGCGCCCCGATGGCAAAAGCATACCACAGGGTGTCGCCGGGCAGGTTGTTGCGCATATAAACCATATTCTCGGTGGTGGCTTCGATGCCCCAGGGGATGCCCAGGCAGAGCTGGAATAAAGGAGGCTTGGCCACAAACCCTTGGCGGATCAAATGTTTGGCGATACGGATATGGCCGATGTCGAAAACTTCGAGTTCCGGCTTGACCCCTGCTTCTTTGATCAGGCCAGCCATTTTCTCCACGATGGGCACTAGGTTGATGAATGCTCGCGGCCCGAAGTTCAGGGTCCCCACATCCAGAGAACAGAGTTCGGGCTTCAGTTTCAGCACATGTTCTACGCGCTCTTCCGGGCTCTTCAAATCTGAAGTATTCCAGGTATTGCTTGGCGGGTCGTAAATCAGGCGTCCCCCGGTGCCGGTGCTGAGGTTGATCACCAGGTCACATTTTTCCCGGATGCGTTCGTAAACTTCCTGGTAGATCTCCACCTTCATGGAGGGGGCATGGGTCTTCGGGTCCCGGACGTGAATATGGCAGACTGCCGCTCCGGCATGATAGCTTTCGATGGCGCTTGCCGCGATTTCCTGGGGAGTCATGGGCGGGTAGGGGGTCTTCTCCCGGGTAGTGATGCCTCCGATAATGGCGACGGTGATGATCAATTTATCCATTTTTTCCTCCGCTGATCCAGTATAGGATCACTTGACGACAGTATTTCTATAAAGGAACCGGATTATAAAGTCAATCGTAATTTCGTATTCCCTTTACCGCAGAGGACGCCGAGAAAAACCAGCCTGATGAACCAATGAACTAATGAAGCAATAACCCCATGACTTGATCCCAGCTTCCTGCGTGATCTCCGCAGTGAAGGGGTAGGTAGGTTTCTCGTTACACCTCGGTTGGAGGGGGCATCATGACCTGGAGAGCGTTGGGAAGAACGCGGAACGCTACGGGAGTTTTTCCAATTAACTCCCCGTCTCCCTGGAAGGTGAGCGGGGGAAAAGATTCAATAACGCCCTCGGTGGCGGAAAGCAAACGAGTCCCGGGGATTTCCCTAAACCCGCGGGAAAGGAAAAGAGGAAAAAGCGTCAAGAGATGAGACTTGGGAATAGCGGGTATCAAACAGATTTCCATCAACCCATCGTCCAGTTTGCCGCAGGGGGTCGTCTTTATCCATCGGGCGTAGCGGCGAATGTTGGTGAAAAGGACTTGCCAGGCGGGCCCATGATAATGCCAATTCCCCGCGGTGATGGAAACCCGGGGAGGGCGAAATTTAAGAAATTCTACCCAAGTCGCCAGCAAGAAAGGAACAAAACCTTTCCCATATTTTCTCCATTCGCTGGCCCGCTTGACAACCGCGGCGTCCAACCCCAAACCAGCAGCTCCGGCGATAAAAACCCCAGAATGAGTAGCGATGATATCCACCGTCTTTGACCGACCTGCGGTGAGGAGGGCCAAAGCCCGGTTTAGGTTTAAGGGGATATTCCAGTTCCGGGCCAAATCATTGGCAGTACCCAAGGGGAGTAGTCCCAAAATTGTCGGGCGGTTCACTAGGGCTGGGAGCAGGGTATGAACCGTCCCGTCTCCTCCGCAGGCAACGAGAATGTCGTATCCTTTGCCCTGGGCATTCCGGGCTTTAGCAAGAGCTTCATCAGGATGTCGGGGAAGGATCAAATCAGCGGAAAATCCCATTTCTTGGAGCTTTTTAACCAAGGGAGAAAGGAGATTTCTTCCTTGACCTTTACCCGCAGAAGGATTGAGGATAAAAAGGAATTTCAACTGTTTTCCATGAAGTTTATGGCCAGGGTGGCGGAGAAATGGCCAGTCCTTTCAGCTTCGGAAGGTAAGACCTTCATGCCGAATACCCCGCAGGGGCTTTAGGAACATGGACCTGGATGTCGTTGGCGATTCTTCTTCCGGGAGTTGAAAAAGTCCTTGGGCCGGAAAAAGAGATGATAAAAAAGGCTTCCGCTCAGAGCCAAAAGAAACTCGACCACCCGTTCTTTGAAACTCGATCCGACAAAGTACAAAATTTACAAGCCTTCCTGTTGTGCTCAGTCTTTCAGGGCGTAAGTAACGAAGCGCCCTTTCTTCTCGATAAGTATTTTGTCTTCCCGGGCCAGCCAGCCAATGGCCTGAAGAATTAAATTGGGGTCAGCCTTGATACCCTTCTTCAACTGGTTCAAATTGGATTCCCCATTCTGTTTGAGGAACATCCAAACCTTACCGGCAATCTCCCCGATTTGGTCAATCATGGTGTCCTCCTGGCATTATTTTTTTATTATACCCTTTTTACCCGGGGACAGCCAGGGTTTTTTTGTAAAGGTTATTCAAACTCCTGGTCGGTAATGTACATAAAGGCATTGGCTTCAGCCCCCAGGGTACCGTCTTCCAATTTGAGAACAAGGGGATTTTCCTGGCCGCAGGCAAAGCAAAGATTGTATTTGTCCCGGGCAGCAATTTCCATATTAAAATCCTTTACCCGTTCACCGTCCTTGCCAGCGAGGCGGACGTTTTTCGTTGAAAGCCCGGATTCCTTCCTGGCGGTCTTCGGTCACGAGGTTTATGTTATAGGCTTGGGTTTCAATATCTATTCCCGTGTTCAGGTCAGCATTCATTCCCAGATCGATCGCTCTTTTGGCTTGACGCACGGCAATGGGAGCATTGGCGCAGATTTCTCTGGCCAGGTCCCGGAGAGCCTTTTCCACCTGCTCCACCGGGACGACTTCGCTGGCAATACCCATGGCCAGGGCTTCCTGGGCGTTGATCCTTTTTCCGGTAAAGATCATCTCTTTGGCCCGGTTTTTCCCGATGAGCCGGGAAAGGTTTTGGGTCCCCCCGTTTCCGGGAATCAAGCCTACGCGGACCTCGGGCAGGCCGAATTGGGCGTTTTCTCCGGCGATAATGATATCCGCCAATAAGGCGATTTCAAAACCCCCGCCCAGAGCAAACCCCTTTACTCCGGCCAGAACAGGCTGGGGCAAGTCTTTCATGGCGGCCATGGCTCGGGTGAACAGAACTCTCTGCTCGGCGATCTGCTCAGTGGGCATGTCTTTGCGTTCCTTCAGGTCAGCCCCCACTCCAAAGGATTTTTCGGATGTGGAAGTGATGCCCACGACCCAGACGTCACGGTCGAGAGCCACTTCCTGGGCCGTGCTAATTAAATCCTTGGCCATCTGCGTGTTAAGAGCATTCATCGCTTCCGGGCGGTTGAACTTGATCCAACAAAAATGATCTTCTTTCTCCAGCATGAGGGTTTCCATTTCCTGTTCTCCTTGGGTGAGCTCTTCGGTAGGATTTAACTCAGGTCGCGGAAATCGCCGGGAACCTTCAAGCGGGGACGATTGGCTTTTTTCACCCCCAAGGCATCGTCGGCGATCAGGATACGCATAATGTTGGCGGTGCCTTCCCCGACCTGATAGAGCTTGGAGTCCCGGTAATATTTTTCCACCGGAAGCTCAAGGGAATAACCCATCCCGCCATGGATTTCCATGGCCCATCCGGCAGCACGCACCGCTGCTTCGCCGGCAAAATATTTGGCCACGGCAATTTCCCGGGTAAAAGGCCGCCCCTGATCATTCAGCCAGGCCCCCCGGCGGACCAGGGAGCGGGCGGCTTCGGTGTAGGTAACCATGTCGGCGATGACCTGCTTGACCATTTGGTAGTCCCGAATCGGGCGGCCGAATTGTACGCGCTCGTTCGCATACTTTACGGAAGCATTGAGGCAGGCCTGGCAAATCCCTACGGCGCCACTCCCCACGCTGATCCGACCCCGGTCCAGAGCGGTCATGGCCACTTTAAACCCGCCCCCCCATTCCCCCAGGAGGTTCTCTTTGGGCGCCATGACATCTTCCAAAAAAACCTCGGCAATGGGCGAGGCTTTATCCCCGAGTTTGGGAATTTCGTGGGGCTGCCAGCCCGGCTGATTGGTTTCTACGACAATGGCACACAGACCTTTGTGTTTAAGAGAGCGGTCGAAAGTGCAATAAATCACCGCATATTCGGCAACGGTTCCGTTGGAGATCCAGGTTTTGGACCCATTGATCAAGAAGGAGCCCCCCTGGTCCACCACCTTGGTCTCGATGGCGGCGATGTCCGATCCGGCGTTAGGCTCGGAGAAACACGTACAGCCTAATTTTTCGGCCGTAACCAAACCTTTAACATATTTCCGGCGCACGGCATCATTACCCCATTCCATCATCGTGTAGGGCACGGTCATAGCCTGAAGATTGAAAAGAGCCCGCAATCCTGAGTCGTAAGTGGAGATCTGCTCGCAGACAATGGCATGAGCCAGGAAGCCTGAGTTTGAACCTCCCATACCCTCGGGGAAGGCACACCCGAAAAGGCCCAGCTCCCCCATTTTACTCACCAGCTGACGGTTGAACTCTTCTTTTTTCAAATTGGGAACAACTTCTTTTTCCGCAAAATTCCTGGCCATCTGCTCCATGGCCGCTTGTTCCTCGGTAAGATCAAAATTCATGGCCAGGCTCCTCAGTTCTATATCTGCTCATTAAAGAATTATTTTTTAAATGCCTATAGATACCCTTATCCATGCAGCCCAAAACAAAATAGTATTTATTTCTTAAAAGGTCAAGAAGTTTGGGATGAAGTGTGGGATGAAGATAGCGGGGGGACATAGATGATCAGAAGCTTGAGGGGCGGTCCTTCCAGCGGGGTGACCCGGTGGGATGCTGCGATCCCCGCGGCCCTGGGCCCAACAGGCGGCGGTTTGTCGTACGAGAGTGTCCTGCGGGGGAGTAGGTTTCTAAATCGTCGAGACGGATAATATATTTATGAGGACGCATCCTCAGAACTCCTTCCTACCCGTTTCTTCTTTATGGTTTTTTCGCCGTTCTTGATATTCGAGAATAGAAAAAAGCGGCCGAAGCTATGATCAAACCTAAAAGGTCTGTTTTCCATTCGGGGACCGATAGACAAATACCGGCAATAAAAAAAGGAACCCGATAAACCCAAGTAAGCCGCCCCACCCCTACCAAATAACCTTCGAAGGTCGAACCGATAAGGATAACCCCCAAAGCCGTCGAGAGGACGGCCTGCAGAACGTGGCCCGGCGAGCCCTGAAGGATTAAGGCAGGATTGAAGACAAAGATGAAAGGCAAAATATAGATCACCCCTCCCAAGCGGGAGGCTGTGATCCCAACCTTCATGGGAGAAGTTTGAGCGATCGTGGCCGCGGGAAAGGCCGCCAGCGCCACCGGAGGAGTAATGAAGGAGATCATTCCCCAGTACATGACGAAGAGATGGACGGCCAGCTCGTTCAATCCCAGCTGAACCAGGCCGGGCGCCAGCACCAGCGCCAGAAAAACATAGCAGGCGGTGATCGTCATCCCCATTCCGAGGATGAAGCTGGCCGCCGCGCCGAGAATGAGCATGAACACCATGCTCCCCCCGGAAAACGACACCAGTTCCCTGGCGAAGCTGCCCGCTACGCCGGTCAGGGAGAGAGACCCCATAATCATTCCCACCCCGGCCAGGATGGCCACCAGCTCGCACAGGAATTTTCCGGTCGATTCGATAAATTCAAAAAAACTCCGGAGCGTAAACCTGGTTTCTTTCCGGAACATGGCTACCCCGATGAGAATGGCGATGGCATAAAAGGGCGCCTGGCTCTCCACCCGCAACGCAAACAAGAAATACATGAGGACGATCAAGGCCAAAGGGTAGAACCACCCCTCCTTCAGGGTTTTTCCGAGAGGCGGAATTTCCTGGCGGGGAAGTCCGGCAAACCCCTTCTTGGCCGCAAACCCATCCACCTGAATCAGCAGGCCGAGGTAGTATAGGAGGGAAGGGATGGCCGCGGCGAGGGCGATTTTGCCGTAAGACATTTCGAGAAAGGCGGCCATGACGAATGCCGTGGCCCCCATGACCGGAGGCATCAGCACGCCACCGGTGGAAGAGCAGGCTTCGATGGCCCCGGCGTAATGCGGAGGATAACCGGCTTTTTTCATCGCGGGAATGGTTATAGAACCGGTAGTAATCACGTTGGAGATGACGCTGCCGCTCATGGATCCGAAAAGCGCGCTGGCCAGGACCGCGACCTTCGATGGCCCTCCGCGAGTGCCCCCCAAAAGAGCAAAAGAGAGGTTGAGGAAAAATTTCCCGCCTCCGGTAGCCTGCAGCGCGACCCCGAAGAGCATGAAGCCGATCAGCAATTGCCCGAAGACCCGCAGAGGAATTCCTAAAATGCTGTCCACGCTCAGGGAATGGAAAGCGGCGGTGGTCACAAAGGAACGGCCGTGCCCTTCCAAAAAGGCCGGCATGTAGGGAGCAAATAAGGGGTAGAAAGAGAAGAAAGCGATGACGAGAGATAAGGCCAGGCCGGTGGTTCGCCGCACGGCCTCGATGACGATCATCCAAAGGACGAACGCCATGACGGTCATGTCCGGCGGCGCAACATACCCCCATCCCCGCTCAATGATGGTGTATCCCTGGTAAGCATAGGCTACGGGGATGGCGAAGGCTAAAATTGCCAGAAAGGAGTCTACCCCGAAAACGGCCTTGCTGCCGGAGTTTTTCTTGAGGGGGAAAAGCAGGAAGGCCTGGGGGAGATATAACGCGAGTAAGAGATAGAGGAAAGAATTGTCCATGATCATGATGCCGGAAAAGCGGAAGTGAAAGATTTGATAGATGGCGAGAAGAATGCCGATGAATGAAAATGCCGTCATAACCCATCGCAGGGGGCCGCTGATAGTGCGGTATCTTTTTTCGATGAGGTTTTCCGGGCGCAGGTTTTTTCCCTGGTTCATTGATTCCACTCCCTTGAGCAACGCCTTTTTTTGGGGGGGTGGGAAGGATTCTCCTCACCCCCCCCAGACAATCTATAGCAGGATCAGATGCGGGTCAGAATCCGGCTGCGGCTCTCTTTTCCAGCCAGAATTTGGGAAAGTCCTTGGAGCCCATTTTCTTTTCTAACGCTTCTTCTTTCACCTTGTCAAATAACTTCCGCAATTCCTTTTGACGTTTGAGATATTGGTTATTTTTCGCCTCCCGCTCCGGGGTCCATTTCCCGATCTCCTTTAGATACCGGATGGCCCCCTTATGGAGCGGCAGAGGATACTCGTCGTAAAGCTCTAAAAAGGTTTCCATGGGCCAGTAAGCGGCCAAGGATTTATGTTTAGTGGAATAGAGGGGAAAGGCCTCATGCAACAGTTTGGTCATCGTGTATGCTTTGTCGGCTGAAGTGAAGTTATAAGCGATGACGATGGGATAAGCCTGGGTGATGGTCTCGAGGGGCTTATCTTTCGGGAGTCCGGCCCCGATCTTAGGTTTCATCGGTGAATACATAGGGGCCAGTTTTTTCACCCGCGCCCACCCCTCTTTATCGGAACGGGGAACCGGGATGAAGCGTAGGCCTTGAGGCATGGATTCGAACTCGTAAGCCTTGGAAGCGGTGGGATTGATGTGCGCCGTGTCGATTTTTCCTTCCATGACCATATTCATGGCCGTCACGTACGAGGGAACTTCCACCTTCTGCACGTCCTTCCAGGTGAGGCCGGCAAAGGCGAGATGGGCCTCGCAGATCAGCGTCAACGACATGCTCGGATAAAAGGCAACGCGCTTCCCTTTCAAATCCGCCGTTGTTTTGATGTCCGAATCCCCGCGAAGTCCGAGGGCAAGCCCGGCATGCTGGGCAAAATAAAGGGCGCGCACGGGCTGGGGCCCCCATTCCATCGTAGAATAATCATGCAATCCTTCTTGCATGAAAAAGGACCCTACGCCATGGAAAGCGAAATCGGCATCCTTGAGACGAAGGGGATAAACCCTGGGCAGATCCGTGCCCGCCGGGATGATCCTGACTTTAATCTTATACTTCTCCCAAAGGGACTCGCCGATGTATCCTGCCATCATGTACCCGGAGGATCCTATATCATAAGCGGTCCAGGTCATCATCTTGGGGAGATCGGCGGCCGTCGCCCGCAAGGAATGGCCACCCAATACAAGCACACTTGCCATAACGAACCATAGCGCCAACAGTCCTAAAAATTTTTTGTTCTTGTTCATGTCTACCTCCTTTCATTTTTGGGCTGAAACCTTATTCTTCCTCCTTATTCCCCTCAGGGGTTTCAGCCAGTTTTAATAAAAAAAACCCTTATATCGCCGGCGAAGGTTTCCTATACAATAGTCGGCAACGTCGCCACGCTGCTACTGCATCGGGGAAAAGGCGGCCGGCAGCATGATTTTATTCGCCTGGGTCAGCAGGCGCCCGGCGCCTCCTCCCGGCGGCCACACGCCGAGCTGCACGGCTTTGGCCCGGACCTCGGCACGCTGATCAAGACTATTGTATGCCCAGATGTGGATGAAGCGGTTGGCTTCGCCCAGATCTACGTTGCCGGCAACGGCGAGCGGCGAAAGCTTCAGACGCTCGGGGAGCTTAGCTTCCCAGCCCTTCATGATGTCGGGTAGGGTACCGGGCTTGACCGTGTAGATGCGCATCTCGTAGATCGGTCCGAGCTTGCCCGGCGTGAGCAGCGGCGAGAACGGGAAGGGGACCAGGATCTCCGAATGCATGGAGCGGATAAACTCGGCGATCTTTGGCGGCCAGTTCGGCTCCTGGGCGAATTCGGCCCGAATACGGGCTCGCTCGCCGAGATCCTGGTAGGGCCAGACGTGGATGATCTCGTTCAGCGGGCCAATCTCCGTGTGCCAGAAGGCAGCCAGTTCCGAGTACTTCTTGCGGTACTCGTACCCCTCGCCGAAGCGCTTCTCGACCTCGGCTAAGCTTCCTGGGATGATGCCGTACGTGCGGATTTCATAAATCATCGTTGAGACTCCTTTCGTTCGGTCCGTTTTTAATAGCAGCTCGGTTTTTAGTTCTGTGAGTATACTGGGAAGGCGATTAGGCGTCAAGGAAATTTGAGCGGTACAAATTATTTACCTGGTCTTTATTTTCTATTTTAACGGCTGAGCATGAACCGGCGCATGCTGATGTTCATCAAAATCCCGATGCCGATAAAGGTAGTAACAACGGAAGTTCCTCCATAGCTTAATAAGGGAAGCGGTACTCCCACCACGGGCACGATTCCCACTACCATTCCCACATTGATAAAAGACTGCCAAAATATCATGGCGCAAATGCCGATGGCCAAAATCGCGCCCGCCCGATCTTTCGAAGTGTAGGCGATCTTCAACCCTCTGGAGATGAGAAGCAGGATAAGGAAAAGCAGGAAGAAAGAACCTAAGAAACCCCATTCTTCAGCCAGAACCGAGAAGATGAAATCCGTGTGTTGTTCGGGTAAAAAGTGAAGTTGACTTTGCGTTCCCTTAAGAAAGCCCTTGCCGAAAAAGGTCCCCGAGCCGATGGCGATCTTGGACTGAATGATATGGTATCCGGTCTTCAAAGGATCGAGGTCCGGGTTGAGAAAGGTCAGCAGGCGCGTTTTCTGGTAATCTTTAAGAAAATGCCAAAGCAAAGGAGCGAGGGCAGCGCAACCGACTCCCAGCGTTATCCAGGTTCGGAGATGGACGCCGAGGAAAGCGAGGATAGAGGCATAGATGAGAACCAACAAAACGACGGTTCCCAAGTCAGGTTGTTTGAACACCAGGAGAGCCGGGATAATTAAAATCAAAAAAGGGACTAATAGATCGCGAAGCCCATAGCCGTGCGGGTTATCATCTTCCGTAAAAAAGCGAGTGAGGGCAAGGATCAGGGCAATCTTGGTTAATTCCGAAGGCTGAAAGGAGATAAAACCGAGTTGCAACCAACGCTGGGAACCGGAAGTATATCGTCCAAAGAACATGACCAGGGTTAAAAAAATCAAGCAGAAAAGGAGAAACGGATAGGCATAGCGAATAAACGTGCGGTAATTGAAGGACAGAATGAAAAACATCAGCGCCAACCCTAAGAGAACCCAGTAAATTTGTTTTATGTAGAGGGATTTAAAATTTCCCGTGTGGGGAAAGGTAGAGCTATAGATGTTGACCACGCCGATGACCGCAATGAGCACCACCGTCACCAAAAGCGTCCAGTCGAAATTCATGATGAGGCGTCGGTCGAACATGTTTCACCTTCTCTCCGATTGAGCGGCAGAAGCTTGCCAAGCGATTTGTAACGGGGAGGGGGCTTTCATTTTTTGGCGTAGGTAATAATATTCCAGCACCTTCTTTGCTACCGGGGCGGCGACCGCACCTCCATGCCCTCCGTGTTCTATCAAGGCAACCACGGTAATCTGCGGTTGGCGGGCGGGGGCAAAGCAGACAAACCAGGCGTGGTCTTGGTGTTCGGTGACGGAAGGTTCGCTCCGGCCTTCCTTTCGTTGCACCACCTGGGCTGTACCCGTCTTGCCGGCCACGTCGAACCCATCGATACGAGCCCTCCCACCAGTACCGCCAGGAGAATTCACCACTCCCCACAAAGCCTCCCGAAGGATTTCGAGAGTCTCCGGTGAAATATAAAGAGTTTTCGCATCTTCCGGCGGGAATTCTTTCAAAGTTTCTCCATGGGGGGCTTTGATGGCTTGGACGATCCGGGGGCGGTAAAACTTTCCTCCGTTGGCCAAAGCCGAAAGCGTACAGGCAACCTGAAGAGGAGTGACTAAATTGAACCCCTGGCCGATGGCGATTGATAAATTTTCCCCCGCTTGCCAGGGAATCCCAAAGCGCTTCTTTTTCCAGGAAGAGGTGGGAATCAATCCGGATTTTTCATTGCCAAGAGGAAACCCGGTGGTTTTCCCCAAACCCAGCCCAATAGCGTACTTGGCGATGCGGTCAACTCCCAGGCGCAGACCCAGATTATAAAAATAAACGTCGCAGGATTCGACAATAGCCCGCCGCAGATTAACCCGCCCGTGACCTTCTTTTTTCCAGCAGATGTAATCGCGATTGACGAAAGGAAAGGCGCCGGAGCATTGAAAAGTAGTCTCGGGGGTTATAATTTTTTCTTCTAACCCGGCGATGGCCGTGATGATTTTATAGACCGAACCGGGAGGATACTGACCCTGTAAGGCTCGATTCTGCAATGGGCGGGAGGGATTTTCGGAAATTCTTTTCCAATTTTTCGGGGAGATTCCCCGGGAAAAAAGGTTGGGGTCAAAATCGGGTTTGCTGACCAGGGCCAAGATGTCTCCATTTTGAGGATCCATGGCTACCAGAGCGCCCTTTTTATCCATCATGGCCTCTTCCGCGGCCTTTTGTAATTCAATGTCCAGGGTGAGGAAAAGGTTATTGCCGGGATTTGGTTCCACCTGACCCAAAACCCTCAATTTGCGCCCCAAGGCATTGACTTCGACCTGCCGCCCCCCGTTTTCCCCCCGCAGGTCAAGTTCAAATTTCTGTTCAATCCCATATTTGCCGATATAATAACCGATTTTATAGTTGATAAATTCTTCCTGTTCCAACTCTTCCTGGCTGATTTCCCCTAAGTAACCGATGAGATGCGCAGCCAAATTTTCGTGGGGATAGTTCCGCCGGATCACCATATCGACCGTGACCCCAGGAAGATCGAGGCGGCGGGTTTCTACCATGGCCAGTTCCTCCCGGGAAATATCCGCTTTTAATTTTAAGGGGTGGAAAGCGGGAGATCCTTTGGCCCCGTCGAGCTTGACTTGTATTATTTCAGGGCTCATGGACAGAGCGTGGCTTAAAAGCGGGACAAGAGATCGCGTATCTGGAACGTCTTGCCGGAAAAGAGAGACATCGAAGGAAGGGAAACTGTCTACAAGAGGAGTTCCTGCTCGGTCGTAAATGATGCCCCGCGGGGCGGCTATTTCTTGAATGCGGATCCGGTTATTCTCCGAGAGATTTTTGAAGTATTCTCCCTTAATGATTTGCAGGTACCAGAGTCGAGAGAAAAGCAGAAAAAGGGCGACGATAATGATGATATTGGCGTACACAAAGGCCGAGTTTTTTTCCTGGGTGCCATTTTTATCGAGTTTCAGATGCATATCTAAGCCATCGGTTGCGGAGTTACCAATCCCGGAAGCGCAGCCAATATTTTAAAAAGGCGAAAAAGGGGCCAGCAGGCGGCACAGGTAGTCACCACCTGGGGCAAAATCCAGTTGGCGCCGGGTAAAGAAAAATTGACCAAGATTCCGAAGACCGGCGCAAGAAAGATCAGCAGGAGAAGCTGAAAGGCTATGGCCAAAGCCACCAGGCTCATCCGGACGGAGAGATTTTCCCCCAGAATCAAGATCTTCCCCAAAAGCTTGAGGAGAAAGAAAATACCCAGGTAAAGAAATAGAAAAAGGCCAAAAGGACTTCCCGAAAAGGTATCGTAAAAAATACCGGCCCCAAGGGTTAGGACCGCTCCCGTTATTAAAAAGGGAGAGGTACCTAAATAGGTTATAAAAATCAACATCAGGTCTGGCTTTAAAAAGTTGGGGAAAAGTTCACTGATCACCGCAGACTGGAAAAGGCTTAAAAAGTAGGCAGTGAGCAGGAGAATCAGAAAAAGGAGCATGGTTACCTTTTCCTCCCTCCAAGAAAATCCCCTCCGCCAAACTCCATGGAGGGGAGGGCGAAATGATGTTGGAAACATATGGCAAGATTCTTGGTTATAGATCCTTTGCTGCTTAAGACATAAATTTGCGGGGGGGCAAAAAAAATTTCATCGGCGATCTTCTGCAGGGGTGGCCAGGGCCCGTTTCCCGGGTCCCTTTGGGCCAGCCGCTCGGCTTCAAAAATCGGAACGATCTTGTCGATCAGACGTAGTTCTGTATCCACGAAAAAAAGGGCTACTTGAGGAATTAAATCCTCAAGGCGGCTGAAAAATTCGTGGACCTCATCCCCTTCGATGTTCTTGGGAGGGGAAGATTTCACTTCCAGGTAGAGGAGGCGACCTTCCAAGCAAGCGATGACGTCGTAGTCCCCCCCGAAACGAGTTCCTTTACAGCGAAGTCCGTAGAGGGCCGGGCAGTAAAATTCTTTCCGCAAAATTTCCGCCATAAACCATTCGAGGGTAGGGCCGAGGCTGGCTGTGGCCGGAGGCAATAAACGGTATTTGTTCACCCCGGCGGACTCCACCAAACCCAGGTCGATGAGGGAGTGAAGATATTTCCTTCCGGTTTCGGCGGAAGAAAAGCGGACAACCTCAGAAACCCGAAAGGCACCTTTGCGGATGAGGATCTCCCGGAGAAAGAGGCGAAAAGAATATTTTTTAAAAAGGTCATAAAATCGTTCTCTCTCTTTTTCCCGAAAAGTGGGAGGAAAAAGAAGGTGGTGGACGGGATTCTCGCGATAGGGAGCCAGCCCGCGCCGCCTCAACATCCCCTTTAATTCGAATAGGCCAGGGGAATTGCTTTCCTTTAAGGATTGTACATCCTCGCGTAATGCCCGGATTTCTTTTTGCAGACGTCTCAGGATGAGATGGACTTCTTTTTCCGCCATGATCAAGACTGGGTGAGTGTCAGTGTGAGTGTCAGTGTCAGTATGAGCGGAGAAAATGCTTGTACTAACTGCTCACCCTCACACTGGCACTATTTTTATTAATATACAACGACTTAGGGGGAAAGACAAGTGATTCATTTTTTCCAGAATTCCGGGATCAGAAGGACCAAGAGGGTGTAAATTTCCAGGCGTCCCAAGAGCATGCAGGCAGTTAAAATCCATTTGGCAGCTACGGAGAGGTGGGCAAAATTTTCCGCAGGGCCCACAGTCCCCAGACCCGGGCCCACGTTGCCAAGAGTAGCAGCGACTGCAGAAACCGAGGTCAGGAAATCTGAGCCCAGCATGCAAAGGGCCAAGGATGCCATGGAAAAGATGAAGAGGTATAGGAAAGAGAGGCCCCAAATGCCGCTCAGCGTGTCCGGCGAGACGACTTTTCCTCCCAGCTTGACGGGAAGCACGGCGCGAGGATGGATGAGCTTGCGGAGTTCTTGGAACCCCTGCTTCAGCAGAATATAGATGCGCACGCACTTAATCGCGCCACCGGTAGATCCGGCACAGCCGCCGATGAACATTAGAGTCAGGAGTAAATACTGGGAAAAGGGCGGCCACTGTTCGAAGTCAGCGGTGGCAAACCCGGTGGTGGTCAATATGGAAACTACCTGAAAAATGGCCAGGCGGAAGGCCTGAAAAAACTCCTTCTGGATACTCAACCATAAGTTTAAAGAGATGAAGAGGGTTGCCAACAGAACTACAGAGGTGTAAAAACAAAATTCTGTATCCCGCCAAAAAACTTTTACATTCCCTTTCAGAAACCGGTAATGCAGAGTGAAATTGGCCCCGGCCAGAAACATAAAAAACGTAATGGAATACTCGAGAAAAGGACTTCTATAAAATTCGATGCTTTGGCTTTTAGGTGAGAATCCTCCCGTGGCCATGGTGGAGAAAGTATGGCACAGGGCATCGAAAAGATTCATACCCCCGAGAAGCAGGGTAAGGACCTCGGCGGCCGAAAAGAGAATATAGACTTCCCATAAAATTCGGGCCGTCTGGGAAATTCGCGGCCGCAATTTATCGGCTGTGGGTCCGGGGACTTCGGCCTTATAAAGTTGCATTCCTCCCACGCCCAGGAAAGGGAGGATCGCTAAGGAGAGAAGGAGGATTCCCATCCCGCCCAGCCATTGGGTCAGGTTGCGCCAAAAAAGTACGCTATAGGGGTGTTTTTGGATGTCGGTAAAGATTGTAGACCCAGTGGTCGTAAAACCGGAAGCGGCCTCAAAGCAGGCATCGGTCAGGGAAGCGAGGCTCCCGGTGAAAAGGTAAGGAAGGGCGCCGAAAAAGGTGGCGGTTATCCATCCTAAAGCCACAATGGCAAAGCCTTCCCGATGGGTAAGATCCCGGCGAGACCTCCTGAAGATGAGCATCATGAATAGACCGCTGAATGCCGTTGCGGCGATGGAGAGAAGGAAACCCCTGGCGTGAGGCTCACCGTAAATCCAGTTTACCAATAGAGGAAGGCCCATAGACCCGGCCAGGATTAGGTTTAAAAATCCCAGCAGGTTAAAGAGGGTGGAGAAGGACACGGCTACCAGTACTCCAGTTTAACCATAAGGGCTTTTTCCACTTTATGGATGGCTGTGGTTAGGGCGAAGATCATTACCCGATCTCCTGGTTGGATGACAGTCGATCCATCGGGGATGATCACTTCCGAACCTTGGACAAGTGCGCCCACAATGGCGTCTTTGGGAAACTCTACTTTACGCAGCGGCCGGCCTACCAGGTCGGAGGTCTCCAGGGCAATGGCCTCGAAGGCTTCGGCGTTTTCTTCGGGGAGGGAGGAAACGGAAAGAATTTTACCACGGCGGATAAACTGCAGGATTTTGCTAACCGCAGCCAGCCTGGGACTGATCACCACATCGATTCCAATAGAACGAACCAGGGGGGAATAAGCCATCTTGTTAATCAAGGTCATGACTCGCCGGACCCCCATTTTTTTAGCCAGCAGGGAGATCATCACATTGTTCTCATCGTCTTCGGTAACGGCAATGAAAGTATCCATCTCCCCTACATTTTCCTCAAGGAGGATATCCTGGTAGGAGGCGTCTCCCCTTAGGACAACTGCCTTGCGGCATTTTTCGGCGATTTCCAAACAACGGGATTCATTCTGTTCGATGATTTTTACCTGGATGCCTTGTTCTTCGAGGCTTTTGGCGAGCTCCAAGCCGATTAATCCGCCTCCCAGGATCATGACCCGCTTGATGGGGGGCCGTTTATTGCCAAAGTCTTCCAATGCCTCGCGAGCCTTTTTTCGTTCCATGACCAAAAAAAGAAGATCATTGGCGGCCAGCACGTCCTGCCCTTTGGGGATAAAGACCTTGTCTCCCCTCTGAATGGCCACGATCAAAACGCTGGCTTGGGGGTATAGTTCACGTAGTTTAGCCAAGGATTTACCTATGAGGGAACTTCCCAAAGGCAAAGGGAGGCCAACCATGCGCACCAATCCTTCCGCGAAGTCCACCACCTCCACCGCTCCGGGAACTTCCATCAGCTTGCGCATCATCTCCACCACTTCATGGTCCGGGTTGATGACGAAATCAATATCTAAGTGTTCTTTATCGAAAAGGGGAAGGAGGTAAGAGTATTCTGGGTCGCGCACCCGGGCGATCTTGATGGGAACACGGTCCTGGACCCCTGCGACCAGGCAAGAAATCATATTTACTTCATCGCTGTTGGTGACGGCGATGACCATCGATGCTTCGGAGATTCCTGCCTGGCGAAGCAAGCTAATACTTCCGCCGCTACCATGGATGGCTTGAACATCGAGGGTGTTTTGAACGCGGCGGATCTTCTCCATGTCGCGATCAATGATCACCACGTCTTTTTTCTCTTTGGAAAGCCGGTCGGCAAGATGAAACCCGACTTCCCCCGCCCCGATGATGATGATGCTCATTTTATATCCTCATAAATTAAAAAATGATATTCTCCTTTGCAGGGAGTGTCAAGAGTGAATATATTGATATCTCTCGGGTGGAAGCAAGAAAAAAATGAAGGAAGGAAAGACATAAAATCCTTGACAATTTTTTGAGCCTTGTGATAAAAAAATTTAGCGGATAAAAAGCAAAGCCATTTATGAATTGGCAGATTACGAAAAGAAAGAAAAGAGGAAAATTCCATTCCTGGGAATATGGCCGGGGATTGAGTTGTTTTTGGGAAAAAATTGACCGATGCGTGAATTCTTCCAGCTGGCCGGGATTCTGGCCCTTGTCTCCGTTCTTTCGGCTTGGGCTCTATCCTACACCTATAGCATAACCAAACCCATCATCGAGATCAAGCGATACCAAAAGAAAGTTGAAATGATCGCCTTGGTCTTGCCGCCTTTTGACAACCAGCCGGAAAAAGAAATGGTACAGATTTCCAATGAAAAAGGGGAAACGGTGGAGTTTTATGTGGGCCGCAAGAATGGGCAGCCCACCGGAGTGGCCTTCAAAGGCGGAGCCACTGGGTACGGAGGGAAAATTTCGGTGATGATCGGCGTGAATCCGGAGGGGAGGGTATACGGGATCCAGATTCTCGATCAGAATGAGACGCCGGGGCTGGGAAACAAGATCACTCAGCCGAGCTTCATCAAGCAGTTCCTGACCAAAGACCTGGTCTCCTCCCGGTGGGAGGTCAAAAAGATGGGGGGCGATTTCGATCAAGTTACGGCCGCCACCGTCTCCTCGCGGGCCATAACCAAAGGAATCAAAGAGGGACTCACCATGTACCAAAACAACAAGGAAAAAATTTTGAAGACAGGGTAGGGAAGAAATGGGTTTCCTTTTCCGTAGCGGAGAAATTTTCATAAAAGGGGTTTGGCGGGAGAATCCCACCTTCCGCCTAGTCTTGGGTATGTGTCCCTCCCTGGCCATATCTACTTCAGTAGTCAATGGTTTCGGCATGGGCATGGCCGCCACCTTCGTCCTTTTAGGATCGAATATCATGGTTTCCTTGGTTCGGAATTTCACTCCCTCGAAGGCCCGGATCCCCATCTTTATCATTATTATTTCCACTTTTGTTACCATCGTAGAATTGTTTACCGAAGCCTTTACTCCGGGGCTGCACAAGGCTCTGGGAATTTTCATCCCCCTCATAGTTGTCAACTGCATTATATTGGCCCGGGCTGAAATTTTCGCCTCCCGGGAGCCCATCCTATACAGCATCGCCGACGCCCTGGGGATGGGGGTTGGTTTTACCTTGGCCCTCATGCTCATCTCCGCCATCCGGGAGGTGCTCGGGAATGGCACAATCTTGGGCCGTCCCATCTTCGGGCCCGATTATGATCCGGCCATCGTCATGATTTTGGCTCCGGGAGCCTTCCTCACCATGGGCCTGCTCATCGGCTTGATGAACTATATCACGAGGAAACGATAATGGAAAAAATCATTGTCATTTTTTTCAGCGTGGTTTTGATCAATAATTTCGTATTGAGCCGATTTTTGGGCCTTTGCCCTTTCCTGGGAGTGTCCAGAGAATCCGGGGCGGCCCTCAGCATGGGGTTGGCGGTAACTTTCGTGATGACCATGGCCTCCATCGTGACCTGGTTCTTCTACTACTTTTTCTTGGTCCCTTACCAGCTGGAGTTTCTTCAAACCATTGTGTTCATCCTGGTCATTGCCACCTTCGTTCAATTCGTGGAAATGGTGATGGCCAAGACTTCGCCCGCTTTGCAGGAGGCTCTGGGGATCTACCTACCCTTGATTACCACGAACTGTGCAGTTCTGGGGGTTTCCCTGCTAAACGTCCGGGAGGGATACAGTCTGATTGAGACTACGGTCAATGGTTTTGGGGGGGGCCTGGGGTTCACCGTAGCCATTCTCCTTATGGCCAACATCCGGGAGAGGTTGGAATTTTGCGATATCCCGGAATGTATGAAAGGGTTCCCCATCTCTTTCATCGTGACGAGCATGTTGGCCTTTTCTTTCTTTGGATTCCAGGGTTTTTTTTCCAAGTAAGAAATGGGTATGGGTAGCGATTCAGTAATCCTTATTTCCATCATCGTTCTGGGAGGAATCGGCCTGCTTTGCGGCATCTTGCTGATGGTGGCCTCGAAGTTCTTCTCCGTCGCCATCGATGAGCGGGTAGGCGAGCTTATCACGATGCTTCCCGGGGCAAACTGCGGGGTCTGCGGATTCGCCGGCTGCGCCCAGTACGCCAAGAACCTCATCAGCGGCCAAAGCCCAGCGAATTCCTGCAAAGTCGTCGATCAAGAGAAATCGATGGCCATCGCCGCTTTCATCGGGGTGAAGAACGAAGGGATCGTCAAAGAGGTTGCCGTCCTTCGCTGCCAGGGGGGAGACGGGGTGGTGCCAAGAAGTGCCGACTATACCGGCTTGAAAACCTGCCGGGCGGCGGCTCTGTTTTTCGGAGGCGATAAGGCGTGTTCCTACGGCTGCCTGGGGTACGGAGATTGCGTAAAGGTTTGTCCCTTCCAAGCGATCTCGCGGGGGGAAAACGGCCTGGTGGTGATCAACGCGGCGAAATGCGTGGGCTGCGGGTTATGTGTGAAGGAATGCCCAAAAGAGATGCTCCTTCTTCTGCCCAGTACCTCTGAGGTATACGTTGCCTGCCTGTCTAAAGACCGAGGGAAGAAAGTCACCCAAGTTTGCAAGAAGGGATGCATTGCCTGCAGGAAATGCGAAAAGGCTTGCCCGGTGCAAGCCATCGTCGTGGAAGATAATTTAGCCAAGATTGATTTCCTAAAATGCACAAACTGCGGCCTCTGCGGGGAGGCTTGTCCCACTGAGAGTATTGGGCGTAGATATTAATTTGATGAAAAGCTTGATCGTTTATTATTCCAAAACGGGAAATACCGAAAAAGTGGCTCGAAGTTTTGCCCGCGGGTTGGGGGGAGAGATTGATTGGGTCAAACTGGACCTTTCCCCCGAAGGAATCTTGAAAGGGTTCCAGCCTAAATTTACTCTCGATGCCAGACCTTATGATCTTTTCTGCTTGGGGGCCTGGGTCATGGTGATGAAGGTTCACCCATTTTTAGCCGCCTATATCCGGGAATGCAAGAATCTCGAAGGGAAGAAAGTAGCCGTATTTCTCACCGGAGGGGCCAGTTTCTCCCGAAACCATGCCTACGAAGATTTGCTGCATATCCTCGAGGAGAAGAAAGTGAAGCTGATCGGGTTTTCTTACACCCCGACCCTACTCGGATTAACCCTGACCAAAGGGAAGCTAAAGAAAATGGAGCAGTTTGGTCGGGATATGCGGCGGATCATGGAGCAGGGGGATTAAACATGGACGGTTTTTTGCCCACTTTCATCAGGCGTAAGCAAACCCCGCCCCGCTCCCGGGAGACAGCCTTTGACCAACCCGCTCTTCCCTTTTTGAGCCCCTCCAGGGTCGTTATTCCCTTGCAGGAAACTCCCCAGTCCTCCTATCGGTGCCTGGTAAAAGCAAGGGATGAGGTGAAAGCGGGCCAGAAGATCGGCGATAGAGGAGATCCTCCCTTTCAGCTCTCGGTGCATGCCACCATTTCCGGAAGGGTCCAGGAAGTGGATTCCCATCCCAGCCCCCACGGCTACCATGTGGCCTCCGTGGTGATTGAGTCCAGCGGCCACGAGGACGTCATAGAGAAGCTTTCTCCGAAACCCGGAGCCGAAGAGAAGATGGAGGTCCTATTGGAAGCAGGGATTCCTCTAGATTACAAGAAGCTCGCTGGAAATCAATTGGATACCCTGCTGGTCAATGGGACCGAGTTTGAGCCCACCCTGACGGTCCACCACCAGATTATATGGGAAATGGCTTCCCAGGTTGTGGGAGGCCTGCAGGCCTTGATGAAAATATTCTCTATCCCCCAGGCGGTAATCTGCCTGGAGGGGGGAGAAGCCCGTCTGATTCGGGCGTTGGAAGAAGCGCTGAAGGATTCGAAGGGGATCCTCCTGCACCCGGTTTCCAAGAGCTATCCCCCTACCGGGGAGCTCGTCCTGATCGAGAAAGTCCTGAAGAAAGGGAACGGGTCTTCTTCCGCTAGGGCGATGGGTGTGGAAATAGCATCCCTTCCGGCTGTATACCAGGCCATATACCAGCGGACTCCTTTCGTGGAGAGGACCATCACCGTTTCCGGGTCTGGCGTACCCCACCCGCGGAACATGAAGGTAAGGGTTGGAACCCCCTTCGGGGAAATCATCAGCCAGTGCGGCGGAGACCTGGAGAACCTCACCCAGATCATTATGGGGGGTGCGCTGATGGGGATTTCCCAGCCGACTTCCCAGGCCCCGGTCACTCAGAGAACCACGGGAATCTTGGCCTTGGTCTCCTTGAACCTGACCCGAGGACACCAGTCCCGGATGTACCAGGAAGGCCCCTGCGTCCGGTGCGCGAAATGCGTAGACCGCTGCCCCGTATCTATCCTGCCCAACGTCATCGGGGCCTACTGCCGGAAGAATCGCTTTGCCGAGGCCATCGAAAAAGGTCTTTTTGTTTGTATTGATTGCGGTCTCTGCTCTTATGTTTGCCCGGCCCGGATCCCCTTGGGCGAGATCTTCAAGGAGGCCAAATCCCGCGGTGGATTCCGCGGCCGGGAGGAGAACACCTGAAGTAAGGAAGTGAGAATGTCTAACCGCTTGATCGTTGCCACACCCCCCTACATTAAGAACGGAGAGACCAACCATTGTCTGATGTTCGATGTATGGGTCGCTGCCTTGCCTATGATACTGACAGCGATTTATTTTTTTGGCCCCTACTCTCTGGTGGTAATCTTCCTTTCCATATTTTCGGCCATAGCCACCGAGGCTGTTATTCAGATGTTGAAAGCCCCGGGCTACCAGTTCCGGCCCTTCTTGTATAGTCTTCTGACGAATGAAAAAATCACCATCATGGATGGAAGTGCCCTGGTCACCGGCCTTCTTCTGGCGTTTAACCTCCCACCCCAGGTTCCTTTCTGGCTGCCCGTCGTGGGGTCCGTCGTGGCCATCTCCTTGGGAAAACAAGTCTTCGGAGGGTTGGGGCAAAACATTTTTAACCCGGCTTTATTCGCCAGAGCCTTTCTCGTGGCCGCCTGGCCGGCCCACATGACCAGCTGGGTGGCGCCTTTCGACTGGAACCGCTGGCTCAATCAAATATCCTCGGCCCGCTCTTTATGGATGATCGATGCGGTGAGCTCGGCCACGCCCCTTGCCCTGATGAAACAGCAAGGGACGGCGACCCCCTATCTGGATCTCTTTCTAGGAAACATCGGAGGGTGCCTGGGAGAAGTTTCCGCGCTGGCTGTCCTGATCGGGGGGGCCTATCTCTTGTACAAGGGAACAATTACCTGGCATATCCCCGTCACCTATCTGGGGACGGTCGTCATCTTGAGCACCCTCTTCGGGAGGGACCCTCTTTTTCATCTTTTTTCCGGAGGTCTGATGCTCGGCACCTTTTTCATGGCTACCGACGTAGTAACGAGCCCGGTCACCAAACCGGGAAGGATTTTTTTCGGCATTGGCTGCGGGGTTCTCACGGTTCTGATTCGCCTCTTTGGATCCTTTCCTGAGGGAGTCAGTTATTCGATTCTGCTGATGAATGCCTGCACCCCTTTGATTGACCGATACACGGGGGGAGCGGGTTTACGAAGGCAAACCTTGGGGGCATTAAAAACGTCATGATGATTCTTGAGCCATTTAAAGAAAAAAGGGAGAAGACCATGGAGCGTAGAAGGTTCCTGAAATGGATGGGGGCTTTAGGACTAGGGCTTACGCCGCTGGTCTGGGCCGCTCCGGTAAGAGAGAAAATATTCGGCCGGGGGTTGGCCTCGGCGGCGAAGACCCGACCGCTCATGGGAACCTTCGTCACGGTGACAGTACTGCACCCCTCCCAAGATAAGGCCTTCGAGGCCATGGAAAAGGCTTTCGCGGAAATGGAGCGGCTGATTCATCTGCTCAACCGCCATGCACCGGATACTCCTGTATCTTACCTCAACCGGGTGGGATACCTGACGGACATTCCTCCCGAAATCCATGAAGTCGTCGGGCACGCCGAGCGCCTGCATCGTTTGACCCATGGGGCTTTTGACATCACCGTAAAGCCGATCCTCGATCTGTTGGAGACTTGTTTCTCAAGGAATCTCTCCGCGCCCTCCGCGGAAGAAATCAGAATGGCCTTGCGCCGGATCGGAGTTCATTACCTGGTGCACCAGGAGAAGGAAATGCGGTTCCTCCAGGAGGGTATGGGAATCACCTTGGATGGCATTGCCAAAGGCTACATTGTCGATCGCGCTGTATCCCAGCTCAAGGGCCAGGGGATCCAGCATGCCTTGGTCAATGCCGGAGGGGACATCCTGGCATTAGGAGGTAAAGGGGATGACCAGCCCTGGAGGATTGCGATTCAAGACCCTCGGGACAGGAATCGGATCGTGGGTATCATCCCCCTGCGGGAAGGTGCTCTGGCCACATCGGGCGATTACGAGAATTTTTTTGATCCGGAAAAGAAGTTTCATCACATCATCAATCCGGAAACAGGATTATCCCCCCAACAGTTCTCCAGTGTCAGTGTACGAACTTCTTCCTTGACCGTCGCGGATGCTCTGGCCACAGCTGCTTTCATCCCCTCCCTGCATATGGCTAAAATATTTCTTCAGTCCATCTCCGGGGCCGAAGCCTTGTGGATTGATCAGAGAAAGGTTCAAACCAGGTCCCCAGGATGGAAATGGGTTTGATTTTTTTGGAACGGCGTCCCCCCCAGTTATTAAAGGACCAAAAAAGGGCCCTCCCATTCCGTCTTGCTAAAAGAGGTTTTTTAGGCTATGGGAAAGATCAAGAGAGAACTTCGTGACCCATATTTTTTGGGGGTCTTTTCTCTCCTCTTTCCCTTCTGGGTCATCCTTTCGGGTTTTTTCGACCTCTTGCACCTATCCCTGGGAGTGATTTGTTGTGGTATGGTAGCCTTTTCCTTCCATGACTTGATCTTCCCCTCAACCAACCGGGAAAAAATGAAGGAAAGGCACTGGATCTCCCTGCAATTTTTCCTCTACCTTTTCTATTCCCGGATGCATGCTACGGGGAAATGCGATACCCTGGGCGCTTTCTTGCTCCTAGCCGGCTTGGCCATCCTGAACGGTGTCTCTTTGGCCAGCATGAAGATTCTATTCATCCTGGTCTTCATCTTTAGTCCTCCTTTTTGCCCTCCAGGTTCGAGAAGATGGCCAGCATATGGCCGCTTTTCTGTATATTGGAAGCTCCCTGGGGGTAGTTTTTGCCGGGGACTTTTTCTCTCTTTTCATCTTCTGGGAGATCATGGCCCTTACCTCAGTCTTCCTAATCTGGTATCGAAAAGAAAAGGAATCCCTAAATGCCGGATTCCGGTACTTACTCATGCATGCCTTGGGCGGCTCTTGCTTGTTGATCGGGGTCCTTCTTCATTACAGCACCTATGGGACCCTGGCCGTTGGTGTTTTGGATAATAAACTTGCTTCCCTGTTCATTCTTATTGGTTTTGGATTGAATGCCGCCTTCATTCCTTTGCATACCTGGCTACCCGATGCGTACCCGGAAGGAACCGAAACCGGCAGTGTATTTTTGTCGGTCTATACCACCAAGACAGGAGTCTACGCCTTAGCGCGTTGCTTTCCGGGGGCGGAAGGGGTGGCCCTTATGGGAGGGGCCATGGCCGTTTACGGCGTCACCTTCGCCCTGCTGCAGAACGATGTTCGCCGGCTCCTCTCCTACCATATCGTCAGCCAGGTGGGTTACATGGTGGCTGGGGTGGGGGTTGGGACTGTCCTCGGGATTAACGGGGCCATCAGCCACATGTTCAACAATATCCTTTATAAATCCCTGCTCTTCATGGGTATGGGAGCGGTAATCCTGGGTACGGGGAGGAGAAAGCTTACCGACCCAGTTCCAGGCAGGAGATCGAGGCGCTCAGATCGGAACTCGAAGAAGTCCTGGCCAGAAGGGAGTATGATGAAAACTTTTACCGGCGACCCATCGGAGTGGGAGTTTTTTTAGCCCTTGCTTTATTATTTATTATCGGATGGCTCTATCTTACGTTTTAACCTCCTGTTTCCACTCAATGGCTCCTCATATTTTTTCCCCGGCCCCCGCTCATTCGGTTCGGTAGCAAATTAAATTTTCTGTAAGGGAAAATTCGCTCCGCTTTTTTAATTCCTCTGGCCTGAACGGAGATAGAAATTGATAGCCAGGAAGAAATATAGTCTGGCTCATGATTATGGTTAACCCTTGTAAATTTTTTGCTGATGTTTTACTATATCAAAAATTTTCAAAAATCCATCGCGCCCTCATGGGGAGCTTTCTTGAGAGAAGAAAGGCGAGGATGGAGGAAGAAGGCGAGATGAATGAAAAAAAAATAAGCGAAGAAAAAAATAAGTGGGCAAGCCGATGCTTGAAGAAGACACCGGAAAAGATCCAAAGCACCTCGGGGATGGATACCCAGATCCTTTATACCCCGGCGGAGATTCCCCAATTCGATTACCTGAAAGACCTTGGTTTCGCGGGTGAGTACCCGTTTACCCGCGGCATTCAGCCCACCATGTACCGGGGACGGGTTTGGTCTATGCGCCAATACTCCGGGTTCGCTACGGCTGAGGAGTCCAACCGCAGGTTTAAATACCTGTTAGCGCAGGGGCAAACCGGCCTTTCCGTTGCTTTTGACCTGCCAACCCAGATCGGTTACGACTCTGATCATCCCCTTTCCCAGGGGGAGGTGGGGAAGGTGGGGGTGGCCATCGATTCCCTGGCTGACATGGAAGTCCTTTTGGACGGGATTCCCCTGGACAAGGTGAGTACTTCCATGACCATCAACGCCACAGCGGCTATCCTTCTGGCTATGTACGTCGCCGTGGCCGAAAAACAAGGAGTCAAGCCGGCTGACCTGCGGGGGACAACCCAGAATGATGTACTCAAGGAATATGTAGCCAGAGGCACCTACATCTTTCCTCCTCAGCCCTCGATGAGGCTGATCACCAATATTTTCGAATACTGTTCCCGGGAAGTGCCGCAGTGGAACTCCATCAGCGTAGGGGCCTACCACGTGAGGGAAGCAGGGTCAACAGCCGTCCAGGAAGTGGCCTTTGCTTTTTCCATCGCCATCGCTTACCTGGAAGCCGGAGTGAAAGCCGGGTTGGACATCGATGATTTCGCGCCGCGGGTTTCCTGGATTTTCAATACGCACATCAACTTTCTGGAGGAAGTGGCCAAATTCCGGGCAGCCCGGAGACTTTGGGCCAAGATCATTAAAGAGCGATTTAAGGCCAAGGACCCGCGTTCCTGGATGCTACGTTTCCACACCCAGACCGGCGGATGTACTCTTACAGCCCAGCAACCGCTGAATAATTTGATCCGCACGACTTTCCAGGCCATGGCGGCAGTTTTAGGCGGATGCCAATCGTTGGCCGTTTGCTCCTATGATGAAGCCATGG
The DNA here is from genome assembly GCA_018819135.1 of Pseudomonadota bacterium. Classification (GTDB taxonomy): domain Bacteria; phylum Desulfobacterota; class SM23-61; order SM23-61; family SM23-61; genus JAHJQK01. Next base: position 47,130 of record JAHJQK010000194.1, read on the forward strand.
CCTTACCTACGGAAGAATCTGTGCGCCTTTCCCTACGCACGCAGCAGATCATCGCGCACGAATCCGGGGTAGCGGACACGGTTGATCCTCTGGGGGGGTCATATTTCATAGAAACGCTGACCAACGAGATCGAGAAACGGGCCAGCGAATACATTGCCAAGATCGACCAGATGGGAGGAGCCGTGGCCGCGATTGAAAAAGGATACATCCAGCAGGAGATCCAGGAAAGCTCTTACCGGTATCAAAAGGAAATTGAGCTTGGGAAAAAGATTCTGGTAGGCGTAAACAAATTTCAGATTCAAGAGCCACCCGTAAAGGGACTATTAAAAGTTGACCCGAAGGTGCGGGAGGTGCAAGCGAAAAAGCTTGCGGAACTCCGGGCGGGGCGCAACCGCCAGCAGGTAGAGACTTCCTTAGCAAGATTGAAGGAGGTGGCCAAAGGAAATGGCAATTTGATGGTCCCCATCCTGGATTCTGTAAGGGCTTATTGTACTCTGGGAGAGATTTGTGATGTTCTTCGTGAAGTGTTCGGGGAGTATGAACCCATTGTGACAGTGTAAAGACGAGGGCGTAAGGGACAAGTCGCCAAGAGGAGGGGAATATGCCTGTTTCCGCATTTGTGTTGATCCGCACCGAAGCGGACAAGACCAAGGGTGCTTTTGAAACCCTGACCAAGCTTAAAGGAGTGAAGTTAGCCCATACGGTAACCGGCCCGTTTGATATCATCCTCTTGATGGAAGCCAAAACCCTCCAAGAGTTGGGCGACGTGATCCTCTCCAAAATTCGGGGGGTGGATGGAGTTGCGCGCACCATGACCTGTGTTACGGTAGAAACGGGTTGAAAATATAGGGTTTGAGGATTCAAGGGTTTATGGTTCCAGTGATTTTTCTCCATGAGGGTCCCTTGGACAATGGAGTCCTGGCCCCCCCTCAAACTCATTGTCTTGACTGCAAGTTGATTATTGAACGGTTGGATGAAAGGGGAGCAGAAACATGGAGAACAGTTTCCGATTCATTGCTGAAAAAGTCTATGCCATTCCCGGCCGGGGTGTCGTCGTTACCGGTAAGGTGGAAAGCGGGTCAGTCTCCGTGGGCGAAGAGATTCGATTCCTGGGGACGGATGGACAATGGGTGATCGCTTTGGTGATTGCCATTGAGGTTTCCCAACGTCTGGTGGATGTAGCTCCGGCTGGGCAGACGGCCAGCCTTCTGCTCGAAGGGGTTAAAAAAGAGCAAATTGCTCTGGGAACCATTTTAATGGCCGCACCGGCCACGCCGGTACCGGTCAGCTCTTCTCCCACCCAACCCTCCTTCCCCATAGCGGTCTCAATTCCTCAGGCACCTTC
>JAHJQK010000195.1 GCA_018819135.1 Pseudomonadota bacterium
TAAAAACCGGCCGGATAAGGCGAGAATAATCCCTTTTATCAACAAAGTCGATATCCCCGGTGGCCTGGAGAAGGCAAGAAATTTAGCTCGGTCTCTCCTCAAAATTGATCGAGGCAAAATTGAAAGAGTCCTCCTCGGCCAAGCCCAGCACTCTCCCGCCGTGAAGGAAATTGTTCTTTACTGATCTTATCTCGCCCCAATTGGACCGCTTCACCCCTCCCAGCCATCCCCCATCCGAGGAGGAAGGAATTACATTGTTTATCCCCAATTAATTCCCTTGATTTGGCAAGGAGTTTAATGATAGATTCACCGAAGTTAAAACCCCAACACCCCTCTCCCTCAAAGGGAGAGGGCCGGGGTGAGGGTGATTAGAACTTTTTACGATTTGATCAAACTTAGCGTAATTTTCAATTCATGAAAATAATCCTTCTACTGATAGCTGATGGCTGATCGCCGATGGCTTTATTAAACCAGCTTTCTCCTTTTAATTTTTGGAGGAGCAAAAATGTGCGGAAGCATGAAAGCCCCATTTCTCGAAAAGAGGGATGGGGTTTATTATAACCAGTAATAGGTGAATAGAAAGCGCAGTGACTATCTGCCGAGTTTCCGATAGATTCTCACACGTTCTTTCGGGATATGTCGGGAATCTTGGCGACCTGTTATCTACCATTGAGGGTCTGGGATAAGTAGCAGAATCAAGGAAGGAGAGAATAAACCCAAATGAAAAAAGAAACCCTATACCTTGATACTTCAGTTCCCAGTGCCTATTATGATGAACGAGCTAAGGATCGGAAGGAAGCGACAGTCAGATTTTGGAAAGAGGTTTTACCTAATTATCAGGGGTACATATCAGAAATTACAGTAGAAGAATTGGAAGATACCAAAGATTTAGCTTTGAGAAAAAAACTTAAGAAACTGATCAAAAGTTTTAAGGAGCTAAAGATTAACGAAGAGATTAGAGATTTGGCAAAGGTTTATATAGGAAAAGAGATATTTCCAGAGAGATATGTAGACGATGCTCTTCATGTAGCTATAGCTTCTTTTTATGAAATATCTTATTTGGTTTCATGGAACTTTGAGCATCTGGTTAAAGTAAAGACAAGAAAGTGGGTAAACTCGGTTAATATATTAGAAGGATTTAAGGAGATTGAAATCGTCTCCCCCCAAGAACTTTGAGGAGGTCCTTATGGAAAAAATAGAATTTTTTGACTATCAGAAATTGGCTAAGAAAATGAATATGCCAAATGTTACCTTAAAAAAGATTGAAAAAGAAGTAAAGGAGGAATTCCCTAAGGACAAGATGATGTACGAACTCCATGTTCTAAGGGCGGTAAGAAGTAAATACTGGAAGAAAAGGGTTAAGTAAGGTGTGTGATTTACAGACAACGTTTCAACTGACTCAAACGTAAATCAAGCCAATAACCTTGGACTCGAAAGTGCTCTTTTGCGCCATCATACTTAACATCAATCTCTTCCCAGATCGGCAGACTATGTCAGCATCCTTTGTTTCTTCAAAGAGTTTTATCCATCCAAGTGGCAAAAAACGTTGTTGACTACGTTGAATAATATGATGTCAAGAAATTCCACTTCGATCCAACAAGGTTATCGGAAAAGAGTTTCATTCAACTTTGTAAAGTCCGTAAGTCAACGTAGTCAACTACGTCCCGCTTTCCACATTCGAGCACAGTATTCAAAACTTGTGGCTCCAATACGAAAATTCTTGGCCTTTGCAAGGGATCAAGGTTATCCTGTACATATTATCGGGCAGGAAAAGACTGGAGCGTTTGCTGATCATTTGCAACTGATTGGGAACAATGCCCCCCTCCAATCGCTGTTTATCCCTGGCAATCAATACATAAAAGAACAGATTCAACATAGGCCCAACAGAGGGGCACCCTATGGTAAGGATACGAACTACGGAGCCAAAGTTTTTGTTCGGATTAGTCATTATCATCAAATGGTGCTAAATATTCCTACCGGAGAGTACGTTGAGGATCCTACGCTCTCTAATCTCATCGGTGCTGAAAGAATCTTTGCGACATTACCGACAGTTTTGAGTAGCCGGTTTGAGGGAGCCCTTTTACCCATTGAACTGGCTCATGACGTTGCATCTCTCTCAACATATCCTTCTGCTCAAATTCTCAAGATTTTTGCAGAAGCAAAGGGATAGAAGAATTAATAAGGCATGGCGTACAACATAGCATTTACACTCCACTTTGTTTCGGGGCTTTGCCCATATTCGCTACGCTCCAGCGAACGTCGTAAAAGCTTAACCCGTTGAGTACCGATGATTGGACAAAAAAGAAAAAGGCGGCAAGATGACATTGTATATTTTCAGGAAAACACGAAGAAAAAAGAGAGGATAGGTAAAATGACATTTATGGATAACAATGAAAGTTCTCTTGCAAAATTAATTAGTTCAGAGTTGGAATATCTCTTAAAACAAGTAGAAGCGGATATAAAACAAAGGAACTCCACAAAGAAATATTTGTCACACATTAGGAAGGCATTTGAAGAATCGGATACTGAAACTTTAAACAGGCTATTATTGAGACAATTAAAGGACCGTCTCTTAACTTCTTATCCTACAGCCAAGGAGATATTTGAAAAACTTTCAATCGATGTTAAAAGGCGTTCTGAACAGGTTTTTTCCTCTCTCTTTACCCGTTTCCAGGAATATTGTTCTAATAATAAAATTTCTCTCCACGGTAAACTGCCAAAGCTATTTGTTGATTACTTACTCGAAGTCGAAATGGATGAAAACAAACAGACGGCAAAAATAGGGACTATCTTTTTAAAAACTCTGGACTGGGAAAAGATTCGTGTGGCAATAGACCGGGAACGGCATCGAATTTGGGAAAGGGAATTTGATCCGACCAGTTTTCGAGATCATCTATTAAATGTTTATTTAGAAATAATCAAGGTTAAACCGAACCCTGTAGGATGGGTGCGATTAGAAGGTGTTTATCAATCACTAAAGAGGGATATCCAGCAAAAAAATCCCAATTGGAAAAAAGGGGGGCGTCTTGTACCATATTATAAAGACGAATTCAGTGCAGACCTTTCAAAACTCTGGGAAGCCCAGATAAGTCGAAAAAGTGGCTCTCCCCATATTGAACTAAGTGGAATTCGTGATCCTCGTTTATCATATAAGGTCGTGTTACCAGATGGACAAATTCAGTCTTATGGGCATATGCGGCCTAAGAAGGAGGAAACCTAATGGATAACATTTCAACCTTACTAAAAGACCAAGCATATCGCATAATTAGTGCCCTGCGTAAGGGTACACCCCCTGAAGAGGGGGTCGATCTATATTCTGTCGGACGGGAACAATTGCTCTCTTACTTTGATGACAAGCTAATTGAGATTAAGAACTATGGTGTTTCTGATGTAAAGCTTGTAAGTGCTGATTGGGGACATGGGAAAAGTCATTTCCTTGATTTATTGCGGAATTTAGCATTCAAACATAATTTTGTTGTCTCAAAAGTTGTATTACACCAAAGCGAAACACCTTTCGACAAATTGCCTATTGTTATTCAACGTTTAATGTCAAATATTTCTACGCCGGAAAATCGTGTTAATGGACTAGAAGCATTATTAAATAATTGGTCAGTTCGTAATAAGTCAAAAGGTGAACAGGAAATTTTCAAAAGCCTCACAGATATGGGTATCTATCCCGATATGCGAATGAAGTTAGTAGAATATCAAAGACATTATAATTGTCCAACAGGACCCGAGTATCAACAATGTCTTCAAGTGCTGAAATGGTTTCGGGGCGAAGAGACGGCATCAAAAACATTTAAAAATGTTCGTGAATACTTACATAGCTTTATCCAATTTGTTCATTCTTTGGGATACAGCGGTTTTGTAGTGTTGCTTGATGAAGCTGAGGCAGTTACCCAGCTTATAGGCATAAAGCGTCGAGACCTCGCCAATGAAAATCTCAGGCAAATAATTGATAATGATCAAGACACACAAGGTTTTTATTTTGTCTTTGCATCCACCCCCACATTTTTAAGTGGTGAGGATGAGCGGGGCGCGCAAAGTTACCCTGCGCTCTGGAGGCGTATAAGCGATCCTTTACATGGATTACAACAAGATTCTCTTCATAAGGTTATTGTAGACTTGCCAAAACTGACAGAAGAAGAATTTTTCAAATTAGCTCAGAAGATAAAAGCAGTTTGCGAGATTGCAAAGGGGCAAAATTTAACAATGGTTACTGACAACCATCTCCGATCCTTAGCTCACTATGTTCAGACCCGAACTGATCAAAGGGTCGGCACTATGGTGCGAAGCACTGTTGCGATTTTAGATGAAACAACCTCTCCAGATTTTGACTTTTTAGCAAGATTTGAATTTATTGTAGAAAAAGCAATGGAGCAAGAAGCGATGGATAGAGCCAGATAAAGGAGAATAGTCGTGGCTCAAAAAATAGATTTGTTAGGGATAATACAACAAGCCAGGGAAAGAGGATATTTTGATTTTACTGATTTCCCAGGACTAACCATGAATTTTGAACAATTTAAGGAACTTTCAAGCTTGCTCGAAAAAAAGAAAATTCCTTTTGGAACTGTAAGCAGTGCGATTAAACTTACCCAGCAGGAAGCCTTGCTCATAGTCAATTCTCTACGAAAAGGTGTCCCCCCGCCGATAGATGTTACCCATTTTTCTGTTGGACGCAAAAATTTAGAGGATAGGTTTAGCAAAGACCTACAAGCCGTTGGACAGAGTGCATCGCGAGTTCGTTTTATGAATGCTGATTACGGATATGGTAAGACTCATTCTCTTTATCTCCTGAGAGAGATTGCTTTTAGGCAAGAATTCATTGTAAGTATAGTGACGCTAAGCCAAAATTCATGTCCCATACATGATTTTATGGCTGTATATGATCGGATTATGTGGAACCTCAGAACACGAGAGGAGAGGAATAAACCTGCGATAGAAAGTGTGCTTGATAAATGGCTTCAGGCCATTCGTGAAAAGGGTGAAGAAAGAGCGAGACAAATCATTAAAGCACTTCCCGATGATTTAAAAAGTGCTCTCCATGCTTATCATGAAAGCGTTAGCCCTGTTAGACCTAATGAAGAGAAAAGGTTATTAGTTCTAAACTATGTTTCTGGGAAAAGTATTTACTTACGAGACCTACGTCGTATTGAAATCAATAACCGTATAGATAGTTCCAATGCTCTGATCATGCTTGGATATATGGCCTCGTTATACAGAAATCTAAATTTTCGAGGCATCTGTATTCTTTTCGATGAAGCAGATCCAATTCACTCTTTTGCAAAATTTGAGCATCAGGATCAAGCTTATAGCAATTTGTTCCAAATTATCCAGCAAAGTCAAACTACACCGTTTTGCTATTTCCTTTATGCCACAACTCCCAGCTTCTTTGATAATTATGCACCTTACTGGCATACTCATAAAATAAAAGATGGTGACATCTTTGAGTTGGAAAAATTGGATGTTTTCGAGCTACAAAGATTGTCCTTAACCCTTTGTAAAATTTATTCCATCGCTAAGGGAGCTAAAGTGCCCAATAATATTGAGCAAAGGCTAAGAAATTTAGCTTCTGATCCATCCTTTAGCGATACCATTGGGAATTTTGTGCGAAGGTGTATCGCTATTTTAGATGAAGGAAGATGAGCGAATGAAAGACTGGAAAGAAACTTTAAAAGAAGAGGGTTTCGCACCAAAACCAACCTCACCCGTTCTATTAGATAACGCTATTTCTGCCCTTCTCCATAAGCATCAACAACAATTCACTGATATTCAATCTCAGGCGATACAGCCAATCTATGCTGGCGAAAACGCCTTACTGATTTCCAGCACAGCCAGTGGAAAAACAGAAACTGCAGTTATTCCTATTGTTGCAAGGATTTCTGAAAACCGGAAGGATTCACTTTGTATTTACATAGCACCCACAAAAGCCCTTCTCAATGATCTATATAAGCGCTTAAGCGTTCCTCTTCATCGTCTCGATATACAGTTAGGTATAAGGCATGGGGATAAGCCGCTTTCCTCAAGTGACAAGGAATTGTCATTCCTCTTAACTACGCCCGAATCCCTGGACATTCTTTTATGTAAGGATTATCCATTTCTTTCAAAAGTGAAATTTGTTGTCTGTGATGAAATACATCAGGTATTCGGGTCCCCTCGAGGGCTTCAACTGCTTTTCCTTCTAGATCGACTGAAGAAAAAGGCCGGTCGAGGATTACAACGGGTTGCCCTTTCTGCTACGGTAGGAAATCAAAACATAGTTAGTGAATGGTTTCGTGGAGGAGATAGGCCTGTCAGAATATTCTCTACTGGCACTCAGCGTCCCCTTAATCCAGAGTTTCACTGGTTAGATCAATATAATTCTTTAAGAAATGTTATACAACAATCAAAAGCGAAAAAAGTTCTTATCTTTGTAAACTCACGACGAATGTGCGATGAATTATTTTTGGAACTGGGTAATTTCTCACATTATCAAGTCTTTGTGCATTATTCGACCTTAGAAAGGGAACAGAGAGAATATGTGGAATCTCAGTTTAAGGTCTCGGAATTTGCCATTTGTATCGCTACAACAACGTTAGAACTAGGCATAGATATAGGTTCCATAGAGGTCATAATCCTGTACGAACCTCCTCAAAGCGTTACCAGTTTTCTTCAAAGGATTGGCCGCGGCAGTAGGAGAACTGCGAAAACATGGGTGATTATGACACCAAAAAATAATTTAGAGCTACTCCAATTTTATGCATTTACGTCCCTAGCTAGTGAGGGAGAAATAGAAAATACCCCTCCTGGCCAATTCTATAGCGTTCTTATTCAACAAATCTTCTCCAGTATTGCAGCCAAACATCACCATCGAGTACACAAAACTGAAATTGAAGAAATATGCAACTCTTTCTCCTGGATTCAACCTGAAGAAATAAACTTGATAATGCAAAGACTTTCAAGTCAGAGGTATTTGCGGCTTGAGGCCAGATGGTCAAGTTATCAAATGGGTCCTATATTAGAATCCTTATATAATGAGATGGCAATTTTTTCAAATATATCTAACGGTGAATCCGGTATCCAGGTCTTTCATGAAGGTCGTCGTTTAGCCTCTCTACCATTACCAGTCGCTCAAATTCGATTGGGGACAGTTATACTTTTTGCTGGACGTTACTGGGAAATTACATCAGTTGGAGAAGCTCGGATAAGCGTTCGCTTAACTAGCCCCGTTTCTTCCCCTATTCGTCCTTCCTACGGTAAGGGTGGTGGCAATTATATGAGTTCAATTGTTGCTCAAAAAATTAAAACAGTTCTATCAGGAGGAGCGAGTTTATCATATTTCAGACTCGATAGGGCTACAGAAAACCGTTTAAGGGACCTTCAAGTCAGAATAACTTCAGAAAGTTATGAGGGGTGCATTTTTCAAACGAGACACGCCTCTAAGTATTTCTATTATACTTTTGCTGGTGGTGTAGAAAATAGGATTCTTCAGCTTCTTTTTTCAAGATTCGGGCATTCTTGTCAGTTGATGAGGAACGCCGAAGGTATTGCTATTTATTCCGATGAACCCCTTGACTTTTGCCTAATTCCCGATGATGACGTTCGAATCAAAGAAATAATTCATGATCACTGGCAGAGTTTTTTACCATTGGCAAGTACTGGGTCATTCTTTAACCTTCTTCCCATTTCACTAAAGGGGAAAGAAGTTTTATCACAGATTGACTATGAGGGAACCGTTTCAAATGTCATTGTCATGAGAAATAGAACTGTTATTTGTATATCTGGCAGGCTATTCTGAAATGAAGGGGCAACAACTCCTTCTAACACAGAGTTTGTGGCTATAGTGCTGCTGCATTTCCCCTAAAATCTTGCTTCGCAGGACTTCACAAACTCTGGAGCCGACATTCTTTCAAAGGAGGTAATATGAGTACAGCAAAAGAAGAAGTTCGGAAGATGCTTGACCAGCTTCCAGATGACGCGTCATTCGAGGACATCCAGTACCACATCTATGTCCGAGAGAAGATCGACCGTGGACTGAAGGACATTGAGGAAGGCCGTGTTCTAAGCCAGGAAGACGTTGAAGAAAGGATGTCCAAATGGATCGGGAGGTAACGTGGACCGAATCAGCTTGGAGAGATCTCGAAGAAGTTGCAGATTATATTGCTAAGGATTCTCGCCACTATGCAGCGGCATTTGTTCGTGAAGCACGGGATGCTGCACGGTCATTGGCTTATCTAGCGGAGCGAGGCCGTACAGTTCCCGAATTCAATGATCCGGGTATCCGCGAGCTTTTTGTGAGGAGTTATCGTCTCATCTATCAGGTAGCAGAGCAAGTTGTATATATTATCGGATTTATTCATGGTGCACGTGATTTGTGGGCACTTTGGGAGCGAGAAAGACGATAGCGTTCTGAGGACGCAGCGGCCTATCGGGGCGCCCGTGTTCCCGAGGGCACGGCGCTGACCGCTCCGCGGCACAGCGCCTATCTGCCGGTTTCCCGGCAGATGCCCAAATGTCCCTGCGGGACACTTCGGGAACCCGGGCGCCCCGTTAGGCGACATGTTTGGATCGGGAAGTATAGGAAATGGTTAAAAAGATATGAAGTGGTTTGAAGATGTCTTCAACAGAAATATCCGTTTGACGGATGAGCGTCTGGAGCATACCGAGCTTGACCATCCCGAAATGTCTGGTCAGATTGATAAAATAGCAGAGACGTTGCAAAACCCTGAGATCGTTATCAGATCAAGATCGGATTCGGAGGTGGAGCTTTTTTATAGGTATTATTCGGAAACGCCTGTCGGAGACAAATACATGTGTGTTATTGTTAAAGGGAGAGGTAAAGACCTTTTTATTATAACTGCATATTTTACTGACACCATGAAGAGAGGTGAAACACTATGGCGGAAGCGATAAAAGTTTGGTACGACAAAGAGGGAGACTACCTTGAAGTTCTCTTTGAAAGAAAAGCCGGTTATTTCAAAGAGACCGAGAACGATGCAGTGATGGAAAAAGTCGATGAAGAAGGGAACATGATCGGTTTCTCCATATTGAAAGTCAGCGCGCTAAAGGAGCAGAAACCTCTTTCAATTGAATTGAAAAGACACGTCGGCTAACACAGGCCAAAAGATCGGCATCCAAATGCTTCGCACTTTTTTTTGGCCTTGAACGATTGCAGACAATTCTTGAACCGCTTCTCTCAACAAAGTAATGGGTGCGCAAAATCAGAAAAGCCAGAGGAAAATCAGCAATCAATGGAAAGAACGGCAATGACATTAAGGAAAGCTGTGAAAAGCGAAAATGTCTTGGCAGGACTAATCAGTAAAGCCATCGAATTCAGAGCAGACGAAATCGAAATCGAATATAAGGATGGCTATGAAGAGGTCTTTGCGATGCGCGATTGGTTGGGGATAAGCGTAGGCAAAATAGAATCAGGTTCAGAAGAAGCCCGTGCGCTTCGGCAATTGCTGCATAAAGTAAAGGGGAAGACGAAAATAAGAGATGGAGAGGATTATCAAATCAGAGTCGCTATCCATGAGAGTTTTGGCGAAGACGCTTTTCGCTTATCGTTCAGAAGGCTGAAGTTATCATGAAGTATACAAAACGCCAAGCAGAATACGTGGCATTCATCTGCTATTACACCAAGATTCATGGACGCGCTCCGGCAGAACATGAAATCATGGACTATTTTAGGGTTTCTCCTCCGAGCGTCCACCAGATGATATTGAACCTTGAGAAGAATGGGCTCATTTCACGCGTTGCCGGTCAGGCACGGTCTATCCGAATTGTAGTTCCGGAAGATGAATTGCGCGAGTTGAAGAAGATAGCAGATTTTTAGACACAAGGAAAGGTTTACCGATGAGCGACAAGGAAAGCAAGGTTATTGGATTTATTGCCCAAAGGAAAGGCACTTTAGACCTTCTTTGTGATGGAGATTCTGCTATAGTTGCTGGATCTGAAAAGAAAATAAGAGAATATATCTCTACCTCTATGGGCCGAAGTACCTCCAATTACGAAATCAAGAAGGCGAGATACGGACATATTCTTCAATGCCTAAAGCTCGGAGCAGCGTATTCGTTTGATGAGGAATCTTATAACCGTTTCTATCCTTTGGCTATACAGGAGGGAAGGAAATTGGTTGAAATCGGAAAAGACGCCAATAAAGCAACAGGGAAAACTGGTCTTCATTTGCTTCGAGTGAAATGGGTATAAAGTTTCCTTTACCATGATATGGGAAAAAGGCCTTACGCGCCCAAGAGCTGATCGGAATTGCAGTCAAGTGAAAGAGGAGCGGTTCAAGAACTCTGCGCTTCGCTTGGCCTTCGGGGTCCAAAACAGTGGCTTTCGCAAAGCCGCAGGCGTTGCCTGCGCCTTAATGAAAATCTTGAGAATAGAAGATGAATATCCGTTTTTATATCGATCCGGAGACAAGTCTACCTCACATCTATAATCATAGGGTTGTCGAGAGCGAGGTTGAGGATGTTTTGAGCAGCCCGGGTGAGGATCGTCCGGGTCGCGAAGGCTCCCGAGTCGCCATAGGCCAGACACAAGCAGGACGATATTTACGGGTTATTTACGTTCCTGATCCTGAACCAGCAAGTGTTTTTGTAATCACAGCTTACGAATTGAAAGGCAAGCCGTTAATCGCTTATCGACGGCGCAGACATAGGAGGCAAAGATGAAGCAGAGTAAATTTCCACTAGGGTGGGATGAAGAGAGAGTCCGCAGAGTTCTAGCGCACTATGAGGAACAGACGGAAGAAGAGGCGGTAGCGGAGGATGAAGCAACTTTTGAGGATCAAACACAAACCGTTATGGAGATTCCTAACGAGCTGGTGCCTTTTGTCCGGGAACTCATTGCCAAGCATCAAACATAGGACGACGGCAGAAAACAACTAGCTCCTGGCGGCGGCCTATCGGGGCGCCCGTGTTCCCGAGGGCACGGCGCTGACCACTCCGCGGGACAGCGCCTATCTTTCGGTTTCCCGGCAGATGCCCCAAATGTCCCTTCGGGACACTTCGGGAACCCGGGCGCCCCGATAAGTGAAATCGGGGGCAAAGGGTTTAAAATGATGCGTGAAATACAATAAAAAATATCAATTGATTGGAGGTTATAATAATGGGATATGACGATCTGCAACAAGATGAGGCACATCATCATGATTGGTTGATTAAGAAAATAGAGGATAGGATTTCAAAACTTATGACTGGGGATGTAGAGCCTTCGATACCGATTCCTCCAAAAAAATCGTTGGAAACTTCACACATAGTTTCACCACCAGAAAAAACCAGAACAATACTAGCAGAATCAAATATAGTTGCTAATGTGGATTGCGTATGTCGTAAGAACAGCAGTAATCCTTGTAATGCACCATTTGGCCCGGGTCTTCTGCTATCCGCACCGACTGGCGAGATTATCCAGATCATTTTTACCAGCGTTGTCGGAGTGACCGCCTTTGCCATTGGTTTGCAGGGATTCGCCGTGGTTCAATGCACCTGGACCGAGCGCTTTCTGGCTTTGGCTGCAGGGATTTTACTCATTGAACCGGGTTTCATTACCGATGCCGTAGGCGCCTTTATCATTGCCATCTTTGTTTTTTCTCACCATTTACGCTGGCGGCGGAGCAAGAAAAGAAACTCCGCGGGTAGACGGGATGAAAAAATGACAAGCGGACCGGATAATCTTTTTTGGGGAAAACCTTATGATTAGCTAGGATAGGATTAAGACGGGATGATGGAAGAAACTTCAAAGATTGCCGTTTCATTTCTACAGGTCAAAAAATCAATCTGTACCCTTAGTATCTTCTCCCCCGAAAACCGGGGCGAACTCTGGCCTCTTTGACCAGCAACTCTTTTTCCATAAAACCTTTTTTATTTAGCATGGAGATGGCTTTTTGTGCTTCCCTGCGGGTCGACATTTCCACAAAAGCAAATCCCCGCGGCTGGCCGCTTTGATGGTCCTTTAAGATCTTAACCGATACGACGTCTCCGGCTTGGGAAAAATGAGTTTTAAGGTCCGGTTCGGTGGTCTGGAAAGGGAGGTTGCCCACATAAATTTTTGTATTCATTTTCCCTCCTCATTGATTGTAACAATCGAGGCAAAGAAGAGCTTTTTCGGGAGGAGGGGAAACCTCCAGCCACAGCTCTTTTCCACAACGGGCGCAGGTTGCCTTAAAGGATTTGGGGGGCGCTTTCCTTTTGGAACTCCTCCGGTAAAAATTTCTCCTTACCCGTGCCATTTATACCCCCTCATCAAGATTTTTATTTGGGCCCCACGCCAACCCTGATCACCGCCGATGGGCGCGCAGAGAGAGACCCCAGGATTTCATACTCTCCCGGGGTCTTACGGTCCGATTTCAGATCTTCAGCATTTCACCACATCGATAGCTTGCAGGCCTTTCTTACCCGGAGCGATTTCGAACTCAACCTCGTCCCCTTCATGAAGAGCCTTGAAACCGTCTTGTTTAATGGATGAGAAGTGCACGAATAAATCATCGCCACCATCATGAGAAATAAAACCAAATCCCTTTTGCTCATTGAACCATTTGACTCGACCTCTGGCCATTGCTTTTCACCTCCTTCCCTTTTACACTGATAAGGTGCAATAGCCCGGGCCGGGGCAATAAAAAAACCGCATAAGCATCAAGAGCTCTGCGGCTTTCTCTATTCCAAACCAAAACTCTTTGCAACTTATAATATAAATATTAGCTCTTTTCTTAGAGGGTGTCAAGGAATAAAACAGAAAAATGTCCCGCTCCACAGCCGATGAAATTCCTCGCTTCTTCCTGGCCTCCTGGAAGTAAAGAGCCAGCAGTATCTTGAAGGCCCGGTCAGGTAAACAGACCGGGCCTTTTGGAGAAAATCGACCGCCAAGGGAGATCGGGATGTTCATCTACACCTTGAAACGTCTTCTTTTAGCTTTGGCTGTGGCTTTGGTTGTTTCCGCCCTTAGCTTCGGCCTCCTCTACCTTTCGGGCGATCCGGCGACAGCAATCGGGGGTGAAGCGGCCACCGATACCGACATCGAATTCATTCGCAAGACCTATGGTTTTGACCAGCCGGTGACGGTTCAGTATCTGACCTGGATGGGCAAAGCCTTTGAGGAAGCAATGGCCGAGGCGCGGGCCGGCCGAGGAACTGCCGAAGAAAAACCCCTGGTGTTGGCTGACTTTACTGACAATCCTGGATCAGGGGGGTATGGCGATGGCATTAGGCTCCTGCGGGCGATGATCGAAGCAGACCTTCCCAACGCAGCGTTTGCCTGCGTGCCCCATCCGCAGGCGGTCCAGAAGTGCATTGCCGCCGGAGTCGGCTCAGGAGTGACCATGGATTTGGGGGCCAGGATCGATCCCAGAAGCTACGGCCCACCCCTCAGGGTCAGCGGAATTGTGGAACACGTGAGCGATGGGGTCTTCACCTGCCAGGGACCGATGAATAAGGGAGTTCGGTTCTCCATGGGGCCCACGGCCGTTTTCCGCCACGGCGGGGTTCGAGTTCTGATAACCACCAATAATTTGCAGGTTTATGACCTTCAGGTTTTCTTGAGCCAGAAGATCGACCCCCAGACCTGCGAAGTAGTAGCGGTTAAATCCTGGCACCATTTCCGGGCCGCCTTCGAGCCCATTGCTCGTAAAGTGATGCTGGTGGACAGTGGGGGGCTGGTTTCCATGGACCTCAAGCGCTTCAACTACCGGAAAGTTCGCCGCCCTATCTATCCCCTCGACCTGGATTGATCGCTATAGGAGGGGATAATTAAGTCCCTTCCTTTTAACCCGGAGATAATCACCGGAAAAAAGTATCTTTCAAAATATCCACCCACCCTCCGATCTTTCTCTTGGTTAATTCCCTCCTAAAAAGGAATCTTGAAAGTGTTATCCGGTCAGGAATTTGATCTCTTGACCCTGCCCCTAAAATTTCCTACAATTCCTCCCATAATTCATCCTCTCAGGATAATTTTTTTATTCATTGTAATGTTTTTTCCTCTGCGTTTTAAAAGGCAAGTGGAGGAGAACGGCAACACTGATAAATTTTCCCATAGTTCAACAAATTTTACGAAAGGGGTTTCATGATGGCTAAGGGAGGTTTTTTTGGAAAAATCCTTAGAGTGAATTTGTCCGAGAAAAAGGTGACTACTTCGGCTTTGCCGGATGAATTCATAAAAGATTACCTCGGTGGACGGGGGGTTGGGGCTCGGATTCTGTATGAGGAGAACCCGCCTCGGGTTGACCCCTATTCGCCGGAGAACCGTTTCATCTTATTTACTTCTCCTATTATGGGAACGAGCGCCCCCTGTTGTGTAAAATATTCGCTAATAACCAAGTCTCCCCTTTCGGGTACTATTCTAATGAGTCTGGCAGGTGGCTTTTATGGGCCGGTTTTTAAAAGAAGCGGGTATGACGGCATCGTCATTTCCGGGAAAGCGCCAGAGCCGGTTTATCTTAAAATCGTAGATCAGCAAGTGGAGATGTTGGACGCCCGGGGTCTGTGGGGAAAAGACACCGTTGAAACGCAAGAGATTCTCCAATCGAAATTGGGCCGGGAAGCCAGAGTAGCCTGTATCGGCCCTGCAGGAGAAAACCTGGTTCGGTATGCCAGTATTTTCTCTGAGAGTCATGCCCTGGGGCGGGGTGGCGGCGGGGCGGTTATGGGGTCAAAAAACTTGAAGGCCATTATCGTCCAGGGAACCCAAAAGGTACCTCTGGCCGATGAGGGGGCCTTCGAAGGATACATCAAAAACACAATTTTGCCAAAATTCAGGGCTTCGGAGAAGGCCAAAAAATTTGGAGCGTATGGAACCCCCGGCGTTCTGGCCGTTGTAAATACTCAAGGGATCCTGCCTACCAGGAATTACCAGCAAGGAACTTTTGAGGGAGCCGCGGCCATTGATGGGGAAGCAGTGAAACAAGCTGCCATCAGACACGCATCTTGTTTTCGGTGTCCAGTTGCCTGCAGGTCTTATACCCGGGTGGAGACGGGAGAATATGCTGGTAGCGAAACCGAAGGTCCAGAGTATGAAACTCTGTTTAGCCTGGGAAGCAATCTGGGAAATTCCAGTCTACCTTCTATCATCGCGGCCAATAAACTTTGTACGCGATATGGCTTGGATACCATTTCCACCGGGAATGTAATAGGGTTTGTTATGGAATGTTTTGAAAGGGGCATTCTTTCCCTTAAAGAGACTGGGGGCATGGAATTGAGATTCGGGAATCATCAGGTTTTGGGACCTATGATTCAGAAGATCGCCTTCCGCGAAGGCTGGGGAGATATCCTGGCTGAAGGGGTAAAGCGCGCCGCGGCCAAATGGGGCCGGGGAGCTCAGGATTATGCTATAGAAGTAAAAGGGTTGGAGATGTCTGGTTATGACCCCAGGGGAGCCATGGGGATGGCCATCGAATATGCCACGGCTCCCCGTGGAGGCTGTCATCAACGGGGCCTCATCGTTCAGGAGACCTTGGGCGTACCACCATTGGTCGATCGGTTTAGCCAGGAAGGCAAAGGAGCGCTGGTCAAGAGTAAACAGGATGAAGTGGCGGTCCAGGATGCCCTCGGTTTTTGTGTCTTTGTCAGCCGGGGGGATCCCATGGGGCTCGAAGAGTTTGCCGAGATGTTTTCCCGCGCCACGGGGATTCCGGCGACCGTGGCCGATCTACTCAAAGCCGGAGAGCGGATTTTTAATATCGAGCGCTGGTATAATCTAAAGGAAGGTTTTACGGGAAAGGATGATTATCTGCCCAAGCGTTTCCTGGAACAGCCCCTGACCGATGGGCCTTCTAAGGGGCGGGTGGTAGACCTGGAAAAGCTGCTGGGTGATTACTACCAGCAGAGAGGGTGGAACAGAGAGGGAGAAATCAAACCAGAAAAATTGGAGGAGCTGGGATTAAAAGATTTGGCCAAGTGACCGTTATGCCCCTTGCACCTTTTATTTCTTCTGATTATTCCAGATCTGGATAATTTCTTGGGAGGTGGTGACGATGCCAAAATACTTATCCAGGGTCCTGAGGGTAAAGCGGTGTTCCTCCTCGTCCACTCCGCCACAGCAGTCTTCGGCGACGATGACATAGTAGTCATGCATCAAAGCTCCCCGGGCCGTGCAGGCCACGCAGAGAGTGGTATCCACCCCGACCACGATCACGGATTTTTTCTGCCTGGTTCGTAGAATGAGATCCAGGTCGGTGTTTACAAAGGCTCCATAGCGGTGCTTGCTGACCACATAGTCCTCTTTGGCCGGAGCTACTCCGTACCAGTCTGCACCCCAGGTATCCGGCAGGCAATAAGGATGGGATGGTTTCCCTTCATCCACCCAGCCTGTTTTTTTAACCCGATTCCGTTGAACCCAGGCGTCCGAGTTGGTCCACTGGCTATGGAGCATCTGGGTGAAAAGAACAGGCACCTTAAATCGATGGGCGCTCTCGATGATCTTTTCCATCGGAGTTACAACCTTTTGAATCAAGGATAGATTCAGGCCCATTTTGCCGAAAGCGCCGTCTTCATGACAGAAGTCATTTTGCATATCCACAATCACTAAGGCCGTGTGTCCATAATGAATTCTTTCTTCCAGGGTTTTTAACATGTCTGCTCCTCCTTGATTCCTGCCCTACCCTTGCTCTCGCCGGGGGAGCAAGGGCAAGTGGGAAGAGAAATTTTAAAGCAGATGGCGCGGCCGGTCTCAGGCGGCAGAAAAAATCACCGGGACTCTCAAAAACTATTACAAATCCGCGGAGAAGGCAAGTTTAAAGATGAAGATGATAGAAAAAAAGACTTGACAAAATAATTTACATTATATAAAGAGTTACTTAGATGAATTCCCGCCTTGTCCCCGGGGGATAAAAATAGTTTGACGTTTCCGGGAATAGAAGAAAGTCCTCCGACTTTGAACCGCTCAAAGCTTACAGAAGCAGAAAAAATTTCACTGGTCCACATTTTTGGGCCAGAGGTTATTTTGTTTCCACCGTAGGTACGCAGTAAGAGGAAGATAAGCTTTAAGAGGGGTATATGACTATTATATGAATGAAAGGAGGAGCTGAAATGCGTAAGATCAACTTTTTTACGGGCTTATTATTAAGCATTCTTGCCGCTGGGGTGTGGCTTGGGACAGCAGTTCTCCCCGTGGCTGCTGCCCCCTCCGGGGCACCAGCCGAGTTGAAGGTGGCCTTCGTCGATTTCCTCTCGGGACCGGCCGCCATCTTCGGCACTTCCGGAAGATACGCCACGGAATGGCTGGTGGACAAGTGGAACAAAGAGGGTGGCATCCAAGGCGTCCCTGTCAAATTGGTGATCTTGGACGAGAATGGGGGCCCGGCAAAGATGGTGACCGAGTTTAGGCGCCTGGTGATGGAAGAGAAGGTGAACGCCGTCCTCGGGTACACCTCCAGTGCCAACTCCCTGGCCATCGCCCCCGTGGCCGAGGAATTGAAAACCCTCACCTTGATCCACGTGGCCGGGACCAACCGCCTGACCGAGGATCATAAACTGCACTATACCTTCAGGACCTCGAACCACCAGGCGGCAGACAGCGTGCTGCTCGCCAGGTACGTGTTGAAACTCAAGCCAAACCTCAAGAGCATCGCCGGGGTCAATGAGGACTACGCCTGGGGCCGAGACTCGTGGGACGCCTTCACGGGCGCGATTAAGACGCTGAAACCTGGCGTCCAGGTCAAGGCGGAGCTCTGGACCAAGTTCCAGGCCGGGGAGTATTCGGCCGAGATCTCCAAGTTGCTGGCGGCCAGGGCCGATGTAGTCCATTCCAGCTTCTGGGCCGGCGGCCTGGTGACATTCATCAAACAAGCGAATGCCCGCGGCCTAATGAAGCAGAACTCGGTGGCTTTAAGTACCGGTGCGCAGGTCCTCCAGTTCGTCGGCAAGGACATGCCGGACGGCATAATCGTATGCCCCCGGGCCACGGGAGCGTATTTCCTCGATCCTGACCCGGCAAAGGACCCCATGCAGAAGGAGTTCGTGGATGGGTATCGTCCCAAGGTCGGGCGCTACCCCGATTACGTCTCTTACCGTGCCTATCAGGCAGCTGCAGGCATGAAAGTCGCGTACGAGAAAGCTATTGCCCAGGCGGGCCGCTGGCCCACGACCGAAGAGGTCATCAAAGCTTTGGAAGGGTTAACCTGGAAAGCTCCGGGTGGGGACATTCATATGCGAGCCGAGGACCACCAGGCGATCCACGATGGGCTGGTGGGGATTACCAAGATGTCCAAAAAGCATGGCTTTGCTTTGATGGAAAAACGCGATCGGTTTGCGGGCGAGCAGATCATGCCGCCGGCCGGAATGAAGACGCCCGACTGGGTGAAGACCCTTAAAAAGTAACCCCCATCCTGTCTGCCGGCGAGGGCGCGAGGGAGAGGAAGGTGTCCCCCAAGCGCTCTCTCCTAGAGCGGTAAACTGCAACTGAACCTGAGATGAGGAAGGAGCTCGTGCGAGCATGGATATTGGTCTGCTTACCATCATCATCTTCGACGGCCTGAACTACGCGGCCACTTTGTTTTTGATCTCCGTTGGCCTTACCCTCGTGTACGGGGTACTGCGTATCCTGAACATCTCCCATGGCGCCATCTACGGGCTTGGCGCATACATGGCCACCTGGCTCACCATCCTGTTCCTGGACAAGGGGCTTCCGGTCTATCTGAGCTACTTCATGCTCCTTATGGGTGCGGTTATCATCGGGCTCATTACTGGACCGACCATCGAACGGCTCTGCCTGCGGCGAATCTACGGAAGCGACATGCATATCCAACTGCTTCTGACCTTCTCCATCCTCCTGATCCTGGACGACGCGATGAAGCTGATCTGGGGGGTGGAGCCGATGTTCATGAGCGGGCCCTACACTCTTTTGGGACAGTTCTCGGTAGGTGGGATCATTTACCCCAGGTACACCTTTCTCCTCATAGGCGTCTCGGCGTCGTTTGGCGTCTTCTTAGTCTGGCTTGTCCGGGGCACCCGGTACGGAAAGCTCGTGATTTCGGTGATCCAGGACCGCGAGATCAGCGTGGCCATGGGGATCAACGTCGGCCTCATCTATACCGCGGCGTTCACCATGGGCGCCCTGAGCGCGGCCATCGGCGGGGCGTTTATCGCGCCGACGATCTCGGTGGCCCCCGGCTTCGCCGCCGAGGTGGTGGTGATGGCCTTCGCGGTCGTCGCTATCGGGGGCATGGGCAACCTGGAGGGTGCGGCCCTGGGTTCGCTCATCGTGGGTCTCGCCCGGGCCCTGGCCATCCATCTGGTCGCGGAGCTGGAGCTGGCGGTGATCTACCTGATCATGGTCCTCGTCCTGGCGTTTCGACCCCAGGGGCTTTTCGGAGCGGTGGAAGAGAGGAGGATCTAAGATGAGACCGAATCTGCGTGTCCTCTCGATTGTCTCCGCCTTACTGATCCTGGTGCCCCTGGTGGTGCCGAGCTGGGTCGTTTTCATCCTGACCAAGGCCCTCTTCATATTCATAGCCGTACTCGGCGTGGCCCTGTTTCTGCGGGGGGGACAGATAACCTTCGGCCATGCCCTCTTCTTCGCCACGGGCACCTATACCGTCGGGTTCAGCGTCAAGTGGTTTGAGTTGCGAGAGACGCTGGTGCTGGTGCCCATGGGGGCTCTCACGGGATTGATCATGGCCGCCCTCGTCGGACTCATTATGGCCAGATACAGGGGCGTATTCTTCGCCATGCTCAACCTTGCCTTTTCCATGATCCTGTACGCCATCCTGCTCAAGCTCTACTGGGTGACCGGAGGGACCGACGGGATTTCGGTCGGAACGGCCACCTTCCTGGGACTTCCGCTCCCTGCGGGCACCTACCCGTTTTACTACTTTACCCTGGTCATTGCCGGACTCATCACCTACGTCGTGTACCGCTTCCTGGCCTCCCCGCTCGGCTATTTCCTCAGGGCCATCGCGGACAACGAGATCCGCATCGAGTACTCGGGAGAATCCGTCCGACGGGTTATCTACCTGACCTACATCCTCGCCGGCGGGCTCGGCGGGGTTTCGGGCGTCCTGGCGGCCTTCACGGTCGGCCATGTCGTCCCTGAGGACGCCTTCTGGATCCAGTCCGCGCAGTTCGTCTTCATCGCCCTGCTCGGAGGCTTCGAGGGCATACTCGGCTCTTTGATGGGCGCCGTAGCCTTTGAGTTCATCCAGACCTATTCATCAAAGTACTTCCCCTATGCCTGGCAATTGACGCTGGGCGGCATCATGTTGCTGGTTATCCTGTTCCGACCCGGTGGGCTGTGGGCGATCTACGAGTCTTTGGTGAGCCGGTTTAGCTCGAAAGCGGAAGGGAGCACCCATGGTTGAGACGCCCCTGATTTTGCAAACCGTAGACCTGACCAAACATTTTGGGATGATCAAGGCCGCCGAGAGAATCAGCGTCGAGGTAAACCAAGGCCAACTGGTCGGTATCGTGGGGGCCAACGGCTCGGGTAAGACCACGTTCCTCAACCTTATCACCGGCTACCTAAAGCCCGAGCGGGGCCGCATTCTGTTCATGGGGCGAGATACGACGGGCCTGCCTCCCCGCGTGATTACCAGGCTTGGCGTAGCCCGCTCATTTCAGGTTCCTCAGCTCTACACCCACATGAATGTTCTGGAGTGCGTGCTGCTATCCCTGGCCGCCGAGTCAGGAAACGGGGGCAGTTTCTGGCAACCCCTCTTTGAAGAGTCCCGACGAGCCGAAGCGCTGGAGACTCTAGGGCGCTTCGGCCTTAGCGCCTATGCCCATCGTCCTACAAGCGAGCTGCCCGAGGGAGGCAGAAAGCTCCTGGATATCGCCCTCTCCTTTGCCCTGAAACCCAAGCTCCTGTTGATGGATGAGCCGACCAGCGGGGTCAGCATCGAGGATAAATTCGAGGTGATGGATACCCTGGTGAAAGTCCTACAGGAAAGCAATGTCACCACCATATTCGTGGAGCACGATATGGAGGTAGTCCAGCGCTACGGGTGGCGTGTTCTGGTGTTTGACGAAGGCCAGGTGATCGCCGACGGCAAGCCCGATAACGTCCTGGCCGATCCCGAGGTCAGAAAGACCGTACTAGGTAGGGTGTAATATGCTGCGGGTTAACGATGTTCGAGTCACCATCAAAGGGTTCATCATCCTGAGGGGGGTCAGCTTAAACATCCCCTCCGGCGGCCTCATCGGCCTCGTGGGCCGAAACGGGGCGGGTAAAACCACCACGCTCAAGAGTATCATGGGGCTCGTACCCGTCTCAGCCGGTGCCATTTCCTTCGATGGCCGGGACCTGGCCAAAGTCCCGGGGTACCGGCGGGCCCATCTGGGCTTCGGGTACATGCCCGAGGACCGCCGCCTGATCGGTGCGCTGACGGTACAGGACAATATCCTGACGCCAGCCTGGGCCAGCAACCTGGAAGGTGCCAATGAGCGACTGGACTACATTTACCAGCTGATGCCCGGCACCCAGACATTGGCGAACCGCAAAGCCACCCAGCTGAGCGGCGGGCAGCAGAAGATGGTCGCTCTGGCCCGGGCGCTCATGAGCGGCACCAAGCTTCTGCTCCTGGACGAGCCCTTCGAGGGGTTGGCTCCGCTCATCGGCGGGAAGCTCGGGAAGACGATTCAGGATATCCAGCGCGGAGGGCTATCGGTGTTGATCGCCGAATCTGACGATAAGCGGATCAGCTTCGTGGAAGAAATCTACACCATTGAGCGGGGTGAAGTCGTCCAGACCGGTGATTCGAAAGCCAGAGAACCCTAATGGCATTTTAGTCCTTCCCAGTCCATCTTGACTCCGGAGCTTTTCCTTTCTAAGGCTGCCAGGCCTGCCGTTCAGACGATCCCGTGGAGTCAGCAGCTCTTCCTCGGCCACAGCAAACTAAAATTGAAAGTAGGGGCGGAAGCGAAGATCGATCCCAGAACCTACGGGCCTTCCCTCATTTTTGATGGAGTGGTTGAGAATATCAGCGACGGAGCTTACACCTGCGAAGGGCCTATGAACAAGGGCGTCCGTTTCTCCCTGGGGCCGACGGCTGTTTTGCGGCAGGGTGGAGTGCGGGTGGTGGTGGCTACTCATAACCACCAGGTGTACGATTTGCAGGTCTTCCGTACCCAGAACATCGAGCCCCGGGAGTGCTCCGTTCTTGCGGTCAAATCCTGGCACCATTTCCGGGCCGCCTTCGAACCCATTTCCAGCGGGGTGCTTCTGGCGGACAGCGGTGGCTTAGCTTCCATGGACCTCAACCGAATTAGTCAAGAAATATCCGGATCGTTTTCCCGGCTTCATTGCCTCCCTACCCATGAATGATCCGGAAGGACTTCTGGCTGAGGCCGAAAGGGCAATCAAGGACCTGGGGGCTAGCAATAAGGCTCCCCGTGGTAAAATGCTTCGCTTGGAAATGTATAGAATAACCTAAGGGGCTACAAGTTGTTAAAATTTCGAAGGAGTATACCTTGGACGAAAAAACCGGGATAATAAAGAAGATTGATTACCGGGGTCTGATCCTTCTGGGTATGGGCCACATGATGACGGATTTGAATACCAGCGCCCTGCTTGCGTTACTCCCTTTCCTAAAAGACGCTTTAGGACTTTCTTATGCCATGGCTGGAACGATCATTTTGTTTTCCAACCTGACCTCTTCGGTTATCCAGCCGCTTTTCGGCTATATCACCGACCGAAAATTCTTCCTCTGGTTCCTGCCGCTGGGTGTTTTTTTGGCAGCTCTGGGGATCGCCCTCTTGGGCTGGGCTTCCAGTTACGAACGAATTGTATTCTTGGTAATTCTTAGTGGGGTGGGAGTGGCCATCTACCATCCCGAAGGCTGGCGCATTGCCAATTTTTTTGCCGGGGAGAAGAAAGCCACCGGCATGTCCATCTTCGGGGTGGGAGGGAACTTGGGTTTTGCCTTCGGTCCGCTGATGGCCATTGTCTTTGTGAAAGCTCTGGGGCTTAAGGGAAGTGCCTTTTTTTTAATTCCAGGCATGGCCATGGCCGGGGTGTTTCTCTTCAGTCGTTTCTGGCGCGTGAGCAGACCCTCCGTTCGTCCTTCGCCTGCCTTGACCCCGACGGATGTCGCTACGAGGTCGGCCCTCTACCCGATGTCTCTGCTGCTGGGGATGGTCATGCTGTGTTCCTGGGCGCGCATCGGGTTGATGACCTTCATCCCTTTTTATTACATCAACTATATG
Organism: Pseudomonadota bacterium; assembly: GCA_018819135.1. Classification (GTDB taxonomy): domain Bacteria; phylum Desulfobacterota; class SM23-61; order SM23-61; family SM23-61; genus JAHJQK01. Next base: position 23,112 of record JAHJQK010000195.1, read on the forward strand.
AAGGGAGACCCGATGCAGGCCGGGAATCTCCTCTTTGCTTTTCTAATGGCCGGAACGTTCGGTACGCTCGCCGGAGGGCCGCTGGCGGATCGTTTTGGTCATAAAAAAATTGTCCTTTTCAGCCTGGGCCTTACCACTCCCTTTTTAGTCCTTTTCCTCTTAAGCTCCGGCTTCTGGTCGTTTATCTTTTTTATCGTGGCCGGTTTCATCTTAATCTTTTCTTTCACGGTGTCCATGGTCATGGGCCAATTCTTCATGCCCAAAAGCCTGGGGATGGTTTCAGGCTTGATAGTCGGCTTGGCCATCGGCACCGGGGGGATTGGAGCGGCTGTATTGGGGCTCTTTGCCGACCGTTGGGGTGTACCCCTGACCCTGTGGGTCATCGCTCTCATCCCCTGGGCAGCATTCATTCTGGGTGCGCTTATACCTTATCCTTCCCAGCGCGGCAGAGCCGTAACCAAACCATAGAAACTTACAAAAGGGTCGAGGACATAGTTCCGATGGTTCCGTTATTTCGATCCCTGCCCACTCCAGCCTCTTCGCCTTAGGATGAGGGGAGCATTGTTAGATTATATTCTTTCCCGTCAATAATGAGGGAAAAGCGGCTTCTTTTTTCATCATGCTGGATGAAGGGTACCAGAAGTTGATAGGCGCCGCGGGAAAAGCGGGCTTCAAACATTCCGTTCCGAACCAGGCAATAGGGGATATGATCTGCTCCGATGCGCAGGGTTTCAGGAATGAGTTGTTCTCGACTTTCATCGTTCAATATTAACCAAACCGACTCCAACCTACCTTGTTTGGAAGTGACGAATTCAAGGGTTTTGACCACGAAAGGAGCATCTTCCACCTCTACCGGGCATATTTCCCGGCCAATCCGCACAATGATCCGGCCGAATTGGTCGCGGGTCAGGTTGCGATTGTACAGGAGGTAGGTCTTGCGGTGAGTGATTTCTTCCCCCTGAAAAAACCAGCGTCCCTCTTTATCGATCCAGATGGAAAATTCGTTCATTTCCCGATACAGAACTGTTCAAAAATTCGGTCCAAAACATCCTCGGGAGCCGTCTCACCTAAAATGCTTCCCAGGGCTTCCAAGGCCTGCCGCAGATCGAGGGTGATAAATTCCCAGGAGAGGTCTTGGCCCAGGGCTTGTATGGCTTGGGATAAAGCGTCCCGGGCTGCCTCGATAGCCAGTTTGTGGCGAAGATTGGAAAGGATCACTTCTGCCGAAGAATCCACCTTGCCGTTAAGAACGAGATGGCGGATGGCCTCTTGGAGGCGATCGATCCCTAAGCTGTAGAGGGCGGAGATGGGGATGAAAGGCGCTTCAGGTAACTGCTGGCGCAAACCTTCCAGGGCAATGCGCTGCGGAAGGTCGTTCTTGTTGACTGCAATGATGACCTTTTTCGAGCGAACCTGAGGAAGGATGGCCGAGTCTTCGGATGATATGGGCTCGGACCCGTCCAGGACCCAGATAACCAGATCGGCCTGGGCCAGCCGGTCGTGCGTCCGCTTTACACCTTCTTCTTCGATAGCATCCTGAACCGGACGAAGGCCGGCTGTATCCATCAGCCGTAAGGGAATTCCGGCGATATTGACGATTTCTTCGATAACATCCCGGGTTGTTCCGGGGACGGCGGTGACAATGGCGCGCTCTTCTCTGAGGAGGGAATTCAGCAGACTGGATTTTCCTACGTTGGGTTTGCCGACGATTACCGCCGCAATTCCTTCTCGGTAGACTTTGCCCTCCTGGTAAGTATTGCCAAGCACATTCAAACGGTCTCGGGTGTTCTGAAGACGCTGGAGGATTTCCTGCGGAGAGATTTGAGGAATTTCTTCTTCGGGAAAATCGACGCTGGCCTCAAGCAGAGTTAGAAGGTTGAGCAGCCCTTCTTTCATTTGCCGCACTTCCGCGGCCAATTTCCCTGACCGCTGTCGATTGGCCAGTTCCAGAGATTGCTGGGTCTTGGAACTGATCAAGTCGATAACCGCTTCCGCCTGGGTCAGGTCGATTCGGCCGTTCAAGAAGGCACGCTTGGTAAATTCTCCTGGCTCGGCCAAGCGGGCTCCGTTTCGCAGGACGGCCTGCAAAATCTCCTGGAGAACCAAAGACCCGCTGTGGCATTGGATTTCAACCACATCCTCCCGAGTATAAGTTTTGGGCTGGCGCATGTATACGAGAAGGACTTCGTCAATGACCGTTTGATCTTCGGGACGGATAATTTCACCCAGGTAAAATCGGTGGGAAAGGAGAGGATCCGCGCCCCCCTTCGGGCGAAAGACTTGGCCCGCGATGGCCAGGGCCTGGGGACCACTGATGCGGATGACGCCGATACCTCCCGTCCCCAAGGGGGTGGAGATCGCCGCAATCGTATCCCCCAAGGCTCCTTTGCTCATGAAGGTTTTTTTTCGGGACCGATCACGACCTTCCGGTAAAGTCCGGTTCCGGTCGATCGTGTGCGCAGGGTTTTGTCGTCCTGGAGGGCCAGGTGGATGATGCGCCGGTCATGGGCATTCATCGGACTGATGGTTACAGGCCGGCCCAGCTTTTTGGCTTTATCGGCCAGGCGGTGGGCCAGGTTGACTAAAGATTCTTCCCTCCGGGAGCGGTAGTTTTCCGTATCAAGCACAATCCTTTTTTTATCTTCGGCGCCCTTATGAACAATCTTGTTAATTAGGTACTCAAGGGCATCGAGAGTCTCGCCCTTACGGCCGATCAATAAGCCACTGCCATCACTCTTAATGGATAATAAGACACGTTCGATCTCATCGCGAAGTTCAACCTCCGCCTCGACCCCCAATAAGTGTAGAAGGTCCTGCAGGGTTTTCTTGGCCATTTCCCCTACATGGTAACTGGAAGAGGTGGGGGGAAGACTTGCCTCTTTTTCTATGGGGGTTACGGTTGTTTTGCGGGTGGCTCGAATTTGAGCCTTCTTGACTCCCACCAGCCCCAAGAAGCCGCTGGACCCATTGGCCAGGATTTCAATCTCTAAATCTTCCTTGGCGGCCTTCAATTCTTCGCAGGCTTTGTTGATGGCCTCTTCAATGGTTTTGCCTTCGGTTTCAACAGAGTTCATTTTATCCCCCAGAGCTACTTGGAATGTTTATTGATATATATTTGCTGCCCGATAGAAAGCAGGTTGTTGAACAGCCAGTAAATAACCAGGCCGGTGGGAAAACTAAGGAACATGAATGTAAATACCACGGGCATGATCAGCATCATCTTGGCCTGGGTAGGGTCACCCGTGGTGGGCGTCATCCACTGCTGGATAAACATGGAGACCCCCATGAGAATGGGAGAAATATAGTAGGGGTCATGGGCCGAGAGGTCCTGAATCCACCAGTAGAAGGGAGCATGGCGGATCTCAATGGAATAAAGCAGAACTTTATACAGGGCGAAGAAAATGGGCATCTGGATGGCGATGGGTAAGCAGCCGCTCATGGGATTGACTTTGTACCGGCGGTAGAGGTCCATCATCTCTTTGTTCAGCTTTTCCTTGTCATCCCTAAATTTTTCTTTTAACTTGGCCATCTCGGGTTGGAGTTTTTTCATCTCCTTCATCGATTTGTAACTGATATGGGTTGGATACCAAAAAAGAATTTTGATGATGATCGTAAGCAAGATGATAGCCAGGCCGTAATTCCCGGTGTACTTGTAGAAAAATTTCATGACATAGCGCATGGGCTTGGCCACCACATCGAACCAGCCGAAGTCCAGAGCCCGGTCCAAATCAGAACCGAAAGATTTGAGGATATCCAGGTCTTTGGGTCCGAGGTACATGGCGTAGGACTGGGTGAATTGGGTTTGCGGCGGGAGCGAGGCTTTGGGGCCCCCCATACGCAGGTCAGCGGCGGTTTCCGAGACTTTTTTCATGATAAGCTCAGTGCCCTCGGACTTCTGGGGGATAAGAGCGGCGAGGAAATATATATTCTGGAAACCTCCCCATTGGACATCTTGAGAAAAGCGTTTTTCATCCTTAAGATCGTTTAGCTCCACTTCGTGAAGCTCTTTCTTCACCAGGGCTGTGAAGGGAGGGACGGCAGGACCCGAGCTTCCCCCCGAGCCCGGAATGCATCCCATGACCCCTCCAGATCCGGAGGCCGTGTCGATCTTTCCTGACCAGACGAAGACTGGCCGGCCTTCTAAGGGACGGGAGGAGAGGTTAGCCATTTGCAGGTTGAGGTCCATCCGGTAACTGTCGGCATAAAAAATGATCTGCTGGCTAACTTGCAGGCCTTCGGGTGAATTCCAGGTAAAAAGCAGTTCTCCTTTGGATTGCCGGGGTCCCAACTTCAAAGTATCCACGTTCACCTGGAAAACGGAATCGGGGGAGAATGGGAAATTGGCTTCCGTGATCTCCAGGCCAAAAGGGTACCCCTTGCTCAGAGTCTCTGTGGCCAGGTCGATGGTTTTGGCTCCTTGGCCGATTTTGTCGGCATATTTTTTAACTTCCCAGTTTTTCAGCCGGGCTCCTCGAGTATCGAAGATCGCGGTGTAGAGTGGGGTATCCACAATAATGTCCTTACCAGCCTGGGTTGTGATCGTTTCCCCAGGCGGGACCGCAGTGGATGAAGGAGTTACTTTTTCCACTGGCTGAGTTTTTCCTTGAGCTTTTTCTGGAGTTGGTTTTTCTTTAACGGTCTCTGGGGCGGAAGGAGCAAAAAACTGCTGGTAAAAAACCAGGATGATCAAAGAAATGATTACAGCTAACAACGCGCGCTTTTCCATGAATAACCTCCGTTTGCTCCCTCCGTTCGGTCACTGAAGAGATCGGCCCGCCGGGTGACTGGATGGGGGTTTGATTACCGGGTCATAACCTCCGGGATGGAAAGGGTGACATTTCAAAAGCCTCCACATGGCCAACAGTAAACCTTTAGCCGGACCAAATCGCTCGACCGCTTCCATAGCGTAGGCAGAGCACGAGGGCGCAAAGCGGCAAGAAGAAAAGGTTAGCGGGGAGAGGAAGCGGCGATAAAATCGAATGAGGCCAAGAACGATCCGGGTCACCATCCAAAAGCTGAGGGAGCTATTGCTCTTTTAAGATTTCTTTCAATTCTTTCGACACTTGCCAAAAATTTAGTTTAGCTGCACCCTCTTTCGCTGTGATCACGAAGTCAGAAGAGTTGAAGAGTGCTTCTTTATTCAGGCGAAAAAACTCCCGAATGAGTCGCTTTAAACGATTGCGTTCGACCGCTGAACCAACCCGCTTTCCCACGGTGATCCCCAATCTCCGGCGGGATTGGCGGTTGGAACATATAAAAACCCCGAAATGTTCTGTCTGGAATTTAACCCCCTCCTTAGAGATTCTCAGAAAATCGGCCCGACGGCGGATCTTCTCTTCTTTTCCCAAGGTGTTAGGGCACATCTGCCCGGGGCTCCGATCTTTAGCGGTGGGGAGAATCTCAATATCCTTCCGCCTCAACCACCAATCTCTTCCGGCCTTTGGCCCTCCTGCGCTGCAAAACCAAACGCCCACCTTTTGTGGACATGCGCTGTAAGAAACCGTGAGTTCTTTTCCTGCGAATGTTGCTTGGCTGATAAGTCCTCTTCACCAATATACTCCTGCTGGGGGTGATTTTTCTTATTACTAACTAAAATCAAGCAATTTTTTTTAAACCACAGAGAGCACCGAGAATAATTTCATAATTAAAAATCAAAATAAGCTCAATCTTTTCTCTGGGCCATCTGTACTGAATCGCCTTTTTTAAGTAATAGATATCAATTTTTTTTAAAGTTTTTAAGAAATAACTCTTGAAAAAAATTTAATAATTCATTTAAAATTTATATTATTATTTTAATGATGAAAAAGCAAGATTAAAATAGAAGAAATGAGTTCGTGGTCAAAGGATAAGAAAACTTTGAAGATTCATCCTCTTTGTTTTTTTGACATGGATCGCACGCTGATTGCAACGAATTCCGGTGTTTCGTTCATGCGCTATTCGCTCCGCCGGGGGAAAACCAGCCGTTGGAAAGTTTTCAGGTCCATGCTGGATTATATGTGTTACCGTTTTGACCTCCTGGATATGGATAAGGCTTACCGGGATTCTCTAAAACTTTTAGTGGGGGTCCGGGAGGAGGAATTAATCCAATTCTGCCAGGAATGGTTTGAGGAAGTGGTCAGGAATTTTATTTATCCTCAAGCTTTTGATTTCGTACGCCAACATAAGGCCAGGGGGGAGACGGTGGTGATTATATCCAACGCCACGACCTATGCCGTACAGCCACTTGCTCATCACTTGGAAGTTGGCCACATTTTGGGCACCCGGCTGGAGGTTTGTAAAGGGCGCTTCACCGGAAACTATATTGAACCCCTTTGTTTCCGTTCTGGGAAGATATTCTGGGCTGAGAAGCTCATCTGCGAATTAGGTGGGGAGTTCAATGCCAGCACTTTTTATACGGACAGCATTACCGACCTCCCCCTTTTAGAACGGGTGAAACATCCAAGAATTGTCAATCCAGATTCCAAACTCCGGGCTTTGGCCAAAAAACGCGGCTGGCCGATTCATGATTTTCGCTTGCCGAAATCCGGGGAAAAGGTGGGTAAAGAAGAAAGAAGATAAGAGAAGGCATCCTTTACAGATGCCTTCTCTCCTAAACAAGTTAACCTTCTAAGTATAATTGTAGCTCTGGGGGCGGAGTAAGGAAGGATGAAATACTTCCCGGCTATTTTCCCCTTCTTAAAAAATCTTGGTGATGCTGGTGATCGTTTTACCCGTAACCCAGATGTTAACCACGTCACCAACATTGATCCCAGCGAGGTCTTTGGCTGCCTTCTTCCCTACGGTGAGCGTAACCTTTTTTTGTTTCTTCACCGAGTCCTGTTTGATGGTAACTTTTTTGGCTGCAGCATCGATGGAGACAACACTCCCGCCCATCCGGTACACGACGGGCTTGGGAGGAGCTTCTTTTTTTACCGCCTCCGGTTTTGCCGCTTCTGGCTTCGCCTCTTCCGGTTTGGCAGGTTCGGCCGGTTTGGCGGGTTCAGAAGGCTTGGCTGCCTCCGCTGGTTTCCCCGGCTCAGCCTTCTGCTGAGCTAAGCCAATGCCTGTTAGAGAAAGAGCGAAGATGATCCCAATCAAAACGATGGCCAGTTTCTTCATGATTCCCCTTCACCTCCTTTCTTTAAAAAATAGATGGACAAAAAAATCTTTTTTTAATAACTTATGTTAGGATACAACAAGGAAAAAATTATTTCAATGAATTTTTTATTTTCCTTCAACCTGAGGATTTCGTAAGCAAAAAGGGGTAAGATGGTTCGTAATATTTCTGCCCCCAGAGGATTTTCCCGGGGAAGAATATTTTTTGAACGATTGGTTCGGGAAGCTGTGGAATCCCTGCCCGGAGAACTGAAGAGTCAATTGAAGAATGTAGCTATTATTATTGAGGAAGATCCGCCGGCGTATCCAACCGAAAAGGGAGATCAGGAGCAAGAGTTATTGGGCCTCTATCATGGAATTATGAGAAAAGATCGAGGATTTTGGTATGGGAACGTCCTTCCTGATCGGATCGTCATCTACCGTAAACCTCTGGAGCGCATTAGCTCGAGCTTGCATGATCTTAGGGAAAATGTTCGTCAGACGGTAGCTCACGAGATTGGCCATTATTTCGGGTTTGACGAGGAGGAACTCCAGCGACTGGAAGAGGAAAATTTATAGACGGATGATCAATCCCCAAGGCAGCAGCAGGGGGAGGCGGAACAAAGAGGGCATATGGGGGGGTATTTTTTTTGGATCTCGGACTCCAAGTCCACCTTGAGCAGGTTGGCAATCGATGCCAGCCAGGCCAAAACGTCGGCCATCTCTTGCCCAACGTTCTCCTTTTCTCCCCGCCGGTAAGCCCGGGTGAGTTCTCCGACCTCCTCTAAAAACCAAAGAAAAGTTTTATCTGCTCCCCTTTTTTCATCCCGGGATTGGTAAAGTTCTCGGATCAAATTTTGGAATTCATTGATTTCCAAAATGGTCTCTCCTTAGGATATTTATAACAAAAAAATAAAATATTTTCCCTATCTATCATGATTCATGGATTAAGGCAAGAGGAACAAAAAGATCTGAAATTCCGCCATAAGGACGACAGGAGGGATGAGGGGAGGGGGTTTTAAAAGTTTTGAAAAACAGCGGCGTGCTTCTTATGGAAAAAGGAATACCCGTTCGTTTTTCTCAGGGGATTTGAAGGAGAAGAGGGGGAAA
>JAHJQK010000196.1 GCA_018819135.1 Pseudomonadota bacterium
GGAAAAACATGTTAGGGGTAAAAAAAGAAGTTATCAAAATGATCCAATCTTTACCAGATGAAGTCACAATTGACGACATTATGGCAGAATTGTATTTCAAATTGCAGGTTGATGCTGGCTTAAAGGAACTTGATGAGGGGGAGGGTATCCCTCATGAAGAAGTTGAAAAACGGATATCAAAATGGCTCTCAAGGTAAAATGGTCTCCAATGGAAGGGGGACGCCCTTAAATTATTCAATTGACATCATTTAAGGAGCACAATAAACAGAAGCTATAAAGAAAGGGGACGTAGTGAAAAATATGCACTTTACATTTGAATGGTTTTTTGATGATGAGAGCCATGCCACTTCAAGCCAGATTAGACGCTCCTGGAACCCTGCACCATGTGATGATTCGAGGAATCAAAGGCAAGCGGATCTTTCAGGATACCCAGGACCGGAAAGACTTCGTCACTCGTTTAGGAGACCGATCTAAACAAACCGCCACCCGCATCCTGGCCTGGCCGTTGCTGGGGAACCATGTTCATGGTTTTGGAGTTGAGAGTATAGGATTGCGATGGCGGACATAGCGAGGGGAGCAAAGGGGACATCCTTTAGTTTTGCAGTTTAAAGATAATGGCATTTATGGCACCTATTTCACATGCTAAGAAGATTACGAATTCACGCACCGGGGGTTTTGCATCATATCATTGTCCGGGGGATTGAGCGGGCTAAAATATTTAAGGACGACACCGACCGGATTCGTTTCCTTGTGAAAAGAGCGGCTCCAAGAATCTGAATTGATCCAATAGCATTATGAGAGGGGATGTTGGTTATGAATTGACTTACGCCCTTCTTCGCAAAGATATAGTCGCAAGTAAGCTCGGAAACAACGTATCCCTATTCCGTAATCCGTCTTGGCCTGAAAAATTACCCTTCGTTCATTCCCCCGGGAGGTGATGTGCTAAAATGCAGCTGGATATTCGATTTTTAATGGCTGGCTCATGATATTCTAAATATCAAAACAGAAGGAGCCTTCTCAAGTCAAGAGTGTAGGCCTATTGCCCGCGTGTCAGTAAGGCGCCAAGTGAGCGGCTTGTTATGCCATTTCAATGTCTGTTTTTCCAATAATCAGGATGTCGGCGCAAAGGCATTACTGCAAGAATGAAAATCTCGCCCTGCTCAATGCTATAGACAACGCCGTATGGAAAACGTTTTACAAGACAGCGTCGGACGTCTTCTTCTATGACCGGCCACGCAGTGGGGTAGGAGAAGGTCATTTCTCGAAGCGCTCCCGGATTTTCGCAAACACCCTATCTCCTGGAATGGCCTTCACTCGGCCAGATCGCAACTCTGCGAGTCGCCGTTTGGCAACCTTTGCCCATTCAATATCGATTTCCGCGGCAGGAGGATTTAGTGTTCGCAGCAGCGAATCAATAATCATAGCCCTTTCTTCAACAGGAAGGGACTCTGCCTCCTGTATTATTTCTTTCATCCCACGCATGATTTACCCCCTTTTTCCATATAACTTATCACATTGACTTCCTATTGGCAATTCTGGAATGGGTCGCGGTAGGGACGCCAGTTGCCCAGCGCCTCCCGCACAGATCCCGGCGTGCGGGACTACCGCACCGGGCTCTTGTCTCAGGTAATGACGCCAAGGCGTACCAACGGATAGGGATGGCAGATACGGGTAAGAGGAATCCACCGGGCGATCAAGCCCTGCATCATGTGATGATTCGAGGAATCAAAGGCAAGCGGATCTTTCGGGATACCCTGGACCGGAAAGACTTTGTCACTCGCACCCGCATCCTGGCCTGGCCGTTGCTGGGAAACCATGTTTATGGATTTTGAATCGAGAGCATGGGATTGCGATGGCGGAGATAGCCAGGCATTTAGAGGTATGCACCTCGGCCATCGCCAAGGCAATTCGAAAAAAGGAGGGGGAGGATTGGGCAGATTTCTGATTCGAGAGGAAAGGGAACCGGGGACCTCTGTATCCGGGCTAATCAATCCTTCTGTAAAGTGTCGCTTGACAAGCGACACTCCTTAAAGTAAACTTAACTTATGAAGATTCGGAACGTGGCTCATCGGGGACTGAGGCGTTTCATGCGGCAGAATGATGTTTCCGGCTTACCCCCGTCGGTCGTAGAGAAGGTCCGTAATATTCTGACCTTCCTGCAGGAGATGGAAGATGCCCAGGAGCTCCGCGACGTCCCAAGTTGGAACGCCCACCAGCTCACCGGCGACCGCAAGGGAAGCTGGAGCCTCACCGTCACCCGTAACTGGCGGATCACCTTCCGAATCGACCAGACCGAAGGAGAAATCCTCGACCTGGATTACGAGATTACCATTGAAAGGAAACAAAAGCATGATGCGTATGGTACGCCCGGCCCACCCGGGACAGTTCATCAGGATGGAAGTGATCGAGCCTCTCGGTCTCTCCGTTACCCAGGCAGCAAAGGTTCTTGGCGTGAGCAGGCCCGCTCTCTCTGCCCTTCTCAACGCCCGCGCCGCGCTCTCGCCAGACATGGCATTGCGGATCGAGAAAGCTTTCGGCCCGAAGATGGACACGCTTCTTCGGATGCAAACCGCTTACGAGATTGCCGAGGCTCGTGGCAGGGAGGCAGACATCAAGGTTAAGCGTTACCTGGGAAAGCCACCCAGGGCCCACGACCAGGCCACACTTTAGGCCTGGGGTCAGGTCAATTTTCGAATTCCGGGGACACCTTACTAATTTAACCCGCAAGTTGCAGATGGAGAAGAAACCGCCGGGTTCGAGGTACAACCGAGAAGCGGACGTCCTTATGGATTTTTGAAGAATTGCGGAGCCTGCGGCAACGATTGATTCAGAGGGCGGGGGGATTTACCTGTCCTCAAGGCTAACGAACCTTGACCTTGAGTTGTAATGAATCGGTGGAAAATGGTTTTCTGGGATTTTAAGAGGCCCTTAAAGAAGCCGCCTGATTGTAAAACAGCTGTTAATTCAATTGTATAGGAAATTCCTTTTTGGACACGGATTCACCCTCTTAGATGTTTACGATCTAACAGGGTAAACACAGATTATCAGGATAAACGAAAAAGAAAATAATCATCTGTGGTTATCTGCGAAAATCTGCGTCCTATTAAATTTAATCTCCGAACTCATAACTCCAAACTTATGACTTCTTATAGGGAAGATTCATTCTTCCTTTTTCCGGCATTCCTCGTAACCGAGGGTCATGTTATGTAAAGCGCGATCAAAAAAGAGAATTACCCGGTTATTCAACTCCATGGCGCGCAGCAATTCGTAGGCGCTATCGTAGAAACCGGAATGCAGGATGAATAGCCATAGATGGCGACGAAAAAGGATAAAGGAGTAAATCAGTTCCGGTAGAGGGAACCTTTCATGGCAGCGGTCCTCCCCATATTTTTTGTAATATTTTGCCGTTTCTTCTTTGGGGGTTGAAGCACTGAGCCAGCGACTTAGGTATTTATACATGTTGCGCGCCCGCTCAAAAAGAAGTTCTTCCTGAAAGGTGTGATAAAAAGGGGTGTTAACGTTTTTCGTTACATCCTTCAACCATTGGGTTGCCAACTTATCCGCGTTTTTTTCGATCAATTCCACCAATGATTGAGAAATCATTTTCTCCTCCTTAGGAAACAAACGAATATTCTGAATCCTTTAATACAGGACGCTGGGTGATTGGCAGTGAATGGAAATTTTTTCCTTCCCTCCCTAAGCGAGTATTTTTTTTAGACCCGATTTAAAGGGTTTTTGCACGATCCCCTTTTCCGTGATGATGGCCCGAATGTACCGGCCGGGAGTTACATCGAAGGCTGGGTTTAGAACATTGACTCCCTCCGGAGTGATGCGCCGGCCGCAAAAAAAGGTCATTTCCGCTTCCGGTCTTTGTTCGATAGGAATCCCTTCTCCCTTGTCGATCGCCAGGTCCACGGTAGAAACTGGGGCCGCTACATAAAAAGGGATCCGGTGAACTTGACAAAGGCGAGCTACGGAATAGGTTCCGATTTTGTTGGCTACATCGCCATTGGCGGCAATCCGGTCCGCTCCCACAATGGCCAAATGAATTTTCCCCTGGGCCATCAGCGCACCGGCCATATTGTCGGCGATCAATGTGCAGGGAATGTGGTCTTTCATCAGCTCCCAGGTCGTTAAGCGGGAACCCTGCAGGAACGGACGAGTTTCGTCCACAAAGACATGAATACGCTTCCCCGCTTCAACAGCAGCGCGGATGACCCCTAGGGCCGTGCCATAACCCGCTGTCGCCAGTGCTCCGGCGTTGCAGTGGGTAAGAATGGAACAACCGTCCGGGATGAGGATCTGCCCCTGTCTACCCATTTCCCGGTTGGCGGCAACATCTTCTCTTAAGATCTGGGTGGCTTCTTTTAGGAGCTTTTCCTTTACCGCCAAGACCCCTTGCTTTTGATTTTCTTCAGCCACCCGCTTCATCCTTTCTACCGCCCATACAATATTCACGGCTGTAGGACGGGTGGCGATTAGAATTCGAGCCGTTTTGAGGATTTCCCGTCTCAGGATGGAGGGGTTCTTGGTTTTGATCTGGCGAGCGCCGAGGACCATCCCGAAAGCGGCAGCCACCCCAAGGGCTGGAGCTCCCCTGATGATCATTTTTTTTATGGCTTTGGCCACATCCTGATAGTTGACGCATTGATAGTAAGCTTCCGTCTGGGGAAGCCGGGTCTGGTCTAAAAGGAAAAGTTTATTATTCTTCCATTCCAGGGTCTTCAAGGCCATGCCTGCAAGTTAACATATCAGAAAAAAGGCAGCAAGAAGAAATCGTTCCCTATCTTCTTCCCTTTGTTGAGGGACATTTTCTTTTTCTTTTGCCTAACTCCTTCCATTTCTGTTAATATGATGTCATTTCAGTGGGAGGGAGGGAAATGAAAGTGGGGAAAAAAAGGAAAAACTTGCGAAGTTTCTCCATAGGATTGGTAGTTCTGGCCGGGGTGTTCCTCTGGTCCTCTCCAGAAACCGCTGAGGCCGAACGGCCTTACCGGGTCGGATTTGCCGTTCCTTTGACGGGAGCCTTTGGCAAGGATGGAGCCTTGGTAAAGGACGCTTACCTTTTTTGGCAAGAAACGGTTAATGCCCAGGGCGGGATAGAAGTCAAAAAGAAACGTTATCCTGTGGAACTAATCTATTACGACGATAAAAGCGAACCGCAGAGTAGCGCCAAATTGGTGGAAAAATTGATTACGGAAGACAAAGTGGATCTCATCCTGGGCGGGTTCGGTTCCAGCCAGGTGATCGCGGCCAGCGCGGTCTCGGAGAAATTCCGCTATCCCATGACCTGCGGAGCCGCCAGCACGCTGAAGCTTTTTGATCGAGGATTCCAATATTATTTTTCCCTTTTGGGTAAGGCCCCCGAAGAAGTTCGAGGCTGTATAGAAATTTTGCCCACCTTGACTCCCCGACCTACGACGGCGGCCATCATTGGAGCCAATATTCCCTTCAGCGCCGATGCTGCGGATGGATTTAGAGCCTATGCCCCCAAGTTCGGGATTAAGGTTATCCATTTTGAGCTTTTCCCCATGGCCATGACCGACTACAATTCCCTGCTTAACAAAGTAAAGGGGAAGAAACCCGATGTGCTTTTGGTCGGGTCCCATTCCCTGGTCGCCATCCGCGTGATGAAAGGTTTAAAAGAAGTTGATTTTACGCCCCAAGGGGTTTTTTTCAGTTACGGCCCAACGGTTCCGGATTTTCTGAATTCCCTTGGAAAGGATGGGGAATACGTTTTTGCGGCCTCGGAATGGACCCCGAACCTGCCTTACCGGGATCATGTGTTCGGCACGGCCAGAGATTTCAACAACCAATACATCAAGCGCTTTGGACGGGCTCCTGATTTTGTGGAAGCGGCCAGCGTAGCCGGGGCCCTGGTGCAGCTGCAAGCCTTGCAGGAACTCGAATTCACCCCCCCGCTGAAAGACGCCGACCGGGAAAAAATTATGAAGTTTTTTTATTCGAAGCGCTTTGACAATTTCTATGGCCCGATCCGTTTTGGCCCCGACGGAGCTAACGAAATTCATCCTCCAGTGGTGGTTCAGGTTCAAGGGGGAAAGCTGGTTCATGTTTTCCCGCCGGATACGGCTGAAGGAAAGCCCGTCTATCCTATGAAGCCATGGAAAAAAAGATAAGGGAACCCCGCCGGTAATTTTTTTATGATTCTTTTTTGGCAATCGTTGATTAATGGGCTCCTTTTAGGAGGAATTTACGCGGCCTGCTCCGCAGGCTTCTCCCTCGCTTTCGGAGTCATGGGCGTAGTGAATCTCAGTCATGGTGACTTCGTAATGTTAGGGGCGTTTATTACCTACTGGATTTTTATTCTGGCAGGAATAGACCCCTTTCTCACGCTTCCCTTTACCTTTTTGATCCTTTTCTTTCTCGGTTTTTTTTTGCAGCGGCTGACCATCAATCGCCTGGTGGGTTCACCTCCGATCATGTCCTATCTCTTGACCTTCGGGCTTCATCTGGTGCTTTCGAATCTGGCCTTGAGGGCCTGGACCGCCGACTTTCGTACCGTGCAAACTTCTTATTCGGGCCTCACTATGAGCTTCGCAGGGCTGGTTATACCTTACTCTCGCTTAGCCACCTTTATTATGGCCATGGTGGTTATTCTCGGCCTCTATTTCCTCCTCTATCGTACAGAAACTGGGCGGTTAATCCGGGCCACGGCGCAAGATCGGGAAATGGCCCAGCTCATGGGGGTAAAAATATTTAAAATCTACACCCTCACCTTTGCTCTGGCCGCGGCTATAACCGGCTTGGCCGGCTCTCTGATTTCTTTCACCTTTGTCATTCATCCCCAGATGGGGCTTCCTTTCACCATCACGGCGTTTTGTGTCGTAGTTCTGGGTGGAATGGGTTACGTTCCTGGAACCCTGTGGGGAGGGATCATTTTAGGGCTTGTGGAATCCCTGGCCACAACCTACCTCACCGCAGGGATATCGGTGGCCATTACTTTTTTTCTGCTGCTTATTATGCTCGTTACCCGGCCGCAAGGCATCCTCGGAAAAGGAGTTGTGGAGTGGAGTAAAGGATCATAATGCTTATGAGGCGCGCAGGATTGAACGGTATTTTGCTTCCCCTCCTGGTTTTAGGAGTTATCCTGTTGCTCATTCCGTTGTTGGGAATGGCGGGATACCGGCTGCGTCTTCTCAGTCTCATATTTATGTGGGTTGCGCTGGCGGGCTGCTGGAATCTGATGTCAGGCTCCACCGGATACATCGACTTCGGCCCGGTGGCTTATTTCGGCGTTGGTTCCTACTGCACCGCCCTTTTCATGCTGAAAGGCGGGTTTCCATTTTTGCTCAGCGTTTTTATGACCGGATGGATATGCGCGGCGTTATCCCTGGTCATCGGTCTTTCAACCCTGAGGCTTCAGGGAGCCTATTTCGCCATTGCCACCTTTGCAGCTGCGGAAGCGCTGAAACAAGTTGTGCTCGAGAGTGATCGAGTGCTGGGTATAGATTTTTTCGGAGGGGCTCACGGTCTAACTCTTCCCTCTCCCCCCTCGGGAATTTTTTTCTATTATGTCATGCTTTTTTTCATGGGGTTGGTGGTGTCCTTGACCGCCGTGATCCAAAAAAGTAAGCTGGGGTATGGCTTGCGAGCCATAAAGGATGCCGAACAGGCCGCAGAGTTGACGGGTGTTCCCGCGCTCCAGATTAAAATCCGTGCCTATATCCTGAGTTCGAGTCTTATCGGATGTATCGGAGGAGTGGAAGCTTACTGGTTAACCTATATCATTCCCGACGATGTTTTCAATGTGATGCGCACCATCCAGATGGTCATCATGACCCTCCTGGGAGGAATGGGAACGCTTCTTGGCCCGGTCATTGGTGCGACTTTCTTTACTCTGATATCAGAATTTTTTGGCGCTAAATTTGTCTATGATTATTTAATTATTGTAGGGCTGGTTATCGTAGTTGTAATCCTTCTGATGCCCCAGGGAATTATTGGCACCCTTGTTAAAAAAAGAGGGAAATCGTCATGGCTTTTTTAGAATGCCGCGGGGTAACCAAGCGTTTTGGCGCCCTGGAAGCGATCCGCAATTTTTCTTTTGTTCTCCGGCCCGGGGAAATCCTGGGATTAATTGGCCCCAACGGTTCTGGCAAAACGACGCTCTTTAACCTCATCACCGGTCTTTATACCCCCGACGCAGGGGAAATTCTTTTTAAAGAAAAATCGATCGTCCATATCCCCCCCCACGAAATTTGTCGCCTGGGAATTGCCAAAACGTCCCAGATTACCATGCCCTTCGGCACCATGTCGGTATATGAAAATATTCTTGTGGCGGCCCTTTATGGACAGAATCTGGGGATGGCCCAAGCGCATGTTGCCGCGGAGCGGATATTAGCGGTTGTCGGCCTGCATGAACGGCGCGATGAGCCGGCAGGGAAAATACCTGCACCCTTACGAAGACGCCTGGAATTAGGTCGGGTTCTAGCCACGGGAGCAGAGGTTTTACTCCTCGATGAAGTCATGGCCGGTCTTACTCCGGCCGAAATCGAACAAGCCTTGATGCTTTTAAAACTCCTGAGTACCCAAGCAACAATCATTATGGTCGAGCATGTCATGCAAGCGGTCATGGGAATTTCCGATCGGGTACTGGTCATCCACCACGGGGAGAAAATTGCCGAAGGCACTCCCATCGAGGTGGCGGGAAAGCCGGAAGTAATCGAAGCGTATCTGGGAAAACGGTATACCTAACCACTTTCTTATCCCCTCTTCCTTGTCCGTTTTCTGGGGAGAAGAGCGGAGAGAGGGGCCAACAACTAAAAAACCATGCTTAAGGTTGACCGGATCAACATTTTTTACGGGGATGTCCATGTTCTATGGGACTTGTCACTCTATGTTTCAGCCGGAGAAATCGTAACCATCATCGGGCCCAACGGCGCAGGAAAAAGTACACTTTTAAAGAGTATCGTCAACCTCTTGAAGCCAGCCAAGGGAGGGAAGGAAAACGGAAAAATTTCCTTCCAAGGCCAGGACCTGGCCAGGCTTTCTCCTGAAGATACAGTACGCCTGGGGATGGCCATCGTTCCTGAAGGGTCGCGCGTTTTCCCCGATATGACCGTTCTGGATAACCTGTTAATGGGTTCATGCACCGAACCTGCCAGATCCCAAAGAAAAGCAACTCTCCAAGAAGTTTTCCAGCTCTTCCCCCGACTGGAAGAACGTATTCAGCAGAAAGCCAGAACTTTGAGTGGAGGGGAACGTCAAATGCTGGCCATCGGCAGGGCTCTCATGTCTCGGCCGACGTTATTGCTCCTGGACGAACCTTCCCTTGGTCTGCAACCCCTCTTGGTTATTAAAACTTTCGAGACCGTAAGAGAAATCAATCGCCGGGGAATGGCTATTCTTCTGGTCGAGCAGAATGTGCAATTTTCATTAGAAATCAGCCAACGGGTTTATGTCCTGGAAAACGGAAAAATTGCTTTGGAAGGCAAGGCCAGCGATCTTTTACAAAGCGAACACATCAAGAAATATTACCTAGGTGGATATCGGTAAAACATTTCCCGCCGATTGGCCGGCATTCAGCATTTTCCTGCCTCCTTCCCGCCAATCTCCATAAATTTACAACCAAATATGGAAAGGGTAGGCAAAAGGCAGTTATCTAAAAAAATTAATATCTTGTGCTTTTCAAGTTTATCCTGGTTTAGCCGAGAGTGCTCATAAAAGTGGGAGCAATATATGGAAATCATTAAAACGGATATTCTGGTCATTGGGGGGGGAGGCGCTGGTATGCGGGCCGCACTGGCCGCCAGAGAAAAAGGAGCCGAAGTCCTCTTGGTCTCAAAAACTCCAATGGGAAAATCCACTTGTACGTATTTATCGGCAGGCGCCTTCACCCTGGCCGTAGGTGGACTCTCCACGGAAGCTCACCTGGCATTAACCCTTCAGACAGGTAAGGGGGTTAATGTAAACGAACTTGTGGAGATTTTAGTGAATGAGACCCCGGAACGAGTCCGGGAATTAGAGCAATTTGGACTGGTAGGAGAATGGCAAAAAGGAAGGTATCGATGCCTGGGAAGGCCGACAGCTGCGGGAGCCCCTTTGGCTAACATTTTGGCCGAGACTGCCATGAAGCAGGGAGTTTCTTCCTTACCCTGGGTTATCGTCACTGAGCTCGTGACCGAATCGGGAAAAATCGTGGGGGCAGTAGGTTTCGATTTTCGCAAGGGAAAGGCGATCGCCTTCCTGAGCAAAGCGGTGATTCTTGCCAGCGGTGGAGGGGGAGCCCTGTACTTGCGTCATGATAATCCTGTACGCGCTACCGGGGATGGATATGCCTTAGCCTTCCATGCTGGCTGCCCACTCCGGGATATGGAGTTTGTCCAGTTCATCCCCGTGGGCTTAGCCGAACCTGGAAAACCTGCGCTCCTCATTGCTCCTCCTTTAGCGGATATGGGAAGGATAACCAATTCCTTGGGGGAGGATATTCTGAAAAAATACCAAATCACAGAGAAACCGGTAGCGGTCCGTTCAAGGGATTCATTTTCCCTGGCCATCTTCAAAGAGGAGATGGAAGGAAGGGAGGTGTTTATCGACTTGAGGTCGCTATCGGAGAAAGATTGGCTTCAGAATAGCCTGGTCCGGGCCCAGCGGGACATGCTGATGAAATACCTGGCTGGTTCAGTAAAACCCCTGCGCATCTATCCTATGTGCCATTTTTTTATGGGGGGGGTGTCGACAGACCAAGATGGGCGAACGGGGGTTGTCGGGCTTTATGCCGCTGGTGAAACCGTGGGCGGGCTTCACGGAGCCAACCGTATGGGCGGAAATGCCTTGAGTGAAACCCAGGTTTTTGGATATCGTGCTGGAAAAACGGCGGGGGCATGGGTTATTGAGCAGGATTGGGCAAAGGGCGCTCACGATTTGCTTAACGGGCGTCTGAATTCTTTCCAGAAGAAATGGGTACCCTCAGCCGCTGATTTACCGCCAAGATTAATTCGGAAAAAAATTGGGGAGATTCTCTGGAGGGAAGGGGGAATCTTGCGGGAAGAAAGCGGATTGTCTTCGGCTTTGGGGGCCTTGAAGAGAATGAAGCAAGAAGATTTGCCTCGGGCCAAGACCGAAAGCCCGAAGGAAATCCTGGAGAAGATGGAAGTAGAAAACGCCCTCCTCGTTGCCGAAATGGTCCTGCAAAGCGCATTGATGCGGGAAGAAAGCAGGGGCGTCCATTTCCGCAAAGATTTTCCCCACCCTGATGACCAGAAATGGAAAGGGAACATTTTCTTGCGCAAAAGAGGGGAGGGTATGAAACTGGAGTTTCGACCTCTCCCTAAAATAATTTCTTGAAAAATCCAAGGCCATGATAAGATAAAATTCAAAGCCCCCGTAGCTCAGGTGGATAGAGCAAGGGATTCCTAATCCCTGCGCCGGGTGTTCGAGTCACCCCGGGGGCACCAATAAAATCAACCAGATATAAATTATTGATGATCTCATAAAAAGTCCTTTTTATCCCATTTTCGTCATTCCCGAAAGCGGGAATCCATCCCGCCGCAGGCGGGACTGCTTTCGGAGTGACGGCTTTTTACGAGATCATCAAATTTCGGAGACATATTATTAGTAGTTATTGATACCCCGCAGCTTGCTGCGGGGAACCAATGGCTGGGTTTCCAAAGGGGCGCCGCATCCCTTTGGTCGAGGGCGGGGTCAATGCCCCGCCTGAGAATGCGAGCGTGCAAGGTGACCGAAGGTCACCTTGCCGCGAGTTTACTTAGTTTTTTTGACAAGTCCCTGGAGGCGGCGTAAACTCGCGGCAAAGGAAATGGGAAGAGATTTGGGAAAATGGTAAGGAGGTCTTGGGGATATTATTAAAAGGTTCAAAGTCTCAAGATACCCTATGAGGAACCGCAAGAATCCCTTTCCGCAATCAATTTCACTCTTTTCCCGTCTATCTCGACCGTGGTCTTGGAATAGGTGAACTTGCCGATAATCTTTCCCCCCCGAAAATGGATAACGTCAAGCCCGCGTCTTCGCTCCGGCTTCCCTTCGAATCCTTTTTCGTTGGACGGCCAATCGAGCTGCCATTGATAAAGGACCTTTTGCTCGGCTTCATCGATAAATAAATCTTCGGCCCTGAATCGAAATCCCCCATGATTCTTAAACCAGGGTTCCCATGCCTGGCGCAGAGCCTTCTGGCCTCGGGCCTTTCCCCCTGTCCAATTCTCAAATAATACATCTTCATGAAAAAGGTCCATGACTCCATTTAGGTCATGTTCATCCCAGGCCTGAATCCATTTTTTTAAAACGGCTTTGATCTCTTCCCTGGAAAGCATTTTCCTACCTCCTTTTCAATAACGTCAGTAATTTTATCCAATGATTTTAACCAAAAAGATTCCGACCATGGTGAGCGCCATGATTATTTTGCCTATGGACCCCCCGAGAAAACCAACCAAAGTCCCCAGCCCGATTTTTAGGGAGGCATGCCAATCCCGGCCGTGCAGGAATTCCATCAGGAGCGCGCCGATAAAGGAGCCGATAATAATTCCCAGGATTCCACCGCTAAATAGACCGATGATTCCCCCCAGAAAGGCACCGATCATGCCCCACCGGCTGGCTCCGAACTTCTTCGCCCCCATGATGGAGGCCAAGTAATCCAGGCTTTGACTCAGAATCGCAAAGACCAGAAGAATTAACAAAGTCCCCCAGGTTACCACCAAAAAATCTGTATGCCAGGCATAGATGAAAGCGCCGAGTAGAATCAGGGGAGACCCAGGAATAAAGGGAAGAACGGAACCGATAAGGCCGATGAGCATCAGGGCTATAGTTGCCGTTATGATGATCGTGCTCATAATTATATAGGATAACGGAATTTTATTCAGATAGCAAATCGGCAAGATTTTGAATGAAAAATAAATAATTGGATGCCCTAGATCAAGCAACATCTTAATTTCAGAAGAATATTTTTTAAAAGTGTGTTAAAGACTTAAGAAAATGGAGCAGAAAGGAGGAAGCCCGTGGACATAAGAGACCTGAGAATAAACGGTGAACGCCTAAAAAGTACATTGGAAAGAATGGCGGAAATCGGAAGAACTTCTGGAGGTGGGGTTCATCGCTTGGCCCTGTCAGATGAAGATAAGCAAGCAAGGGATTTACTCATAAAATGGCTGCAGGAAATCGAGTTGGAAGTCGCGGTAGACGAAATGGGCAATATTTTTGGCCGGCGGGCCGGGAAAAAAGACAACTTGCCTCCCGTAATGAGCGGTTCCCATATCGATTCCCAGCCTAAGGGAGGCCGTTTTGATGGGATTTTAGGCGTCATGGGAGCCCTGGAAGTCATGCGCACGATCCAGGAAAACCAAATTGAAAACACCAGGCCCATCATGATCGTCGATTGGACGAACGAAGAGGGCTCCAGGTTTTCACCGGCGATGGCGGGTTCTGGGGTTTGGACAGGAAAATTGGAAAGAGATTGGGCCTATGCCCGCAAGGATTTTCATGGAAAAAAAATTGGAGAAGAGCTGGAGAGGATTGGATATAAAGGCCAAGCTTTGGCTAAACGGTGGCCGGTATATGCCTATTTTGAATTACATATCGAACAAGGACCTATCCTGGAAAGAGTGGGCAAGAAGATCGGGATTCCTCAGGGTATTGTAGGTATCCGCTGGTACGATGTCTTCATCGAGGGAAAAGCGAACCAGGTTGGCCCAACTCCCATGGAAGGCAGGAATGATGCGCTGTGCTCTGCCGCAGAGATGATCTTGCAGGTAGAAGCTTTACCGGCCCAAATGGGGGGAAATATGGTTGCGACCGTTGGAGAAATCCATAACGATCCCAATTCCAGGAACATCATTCCAGGCCAAGTCCATTTTACCGTTGATATTCGCTCTTGGGATGACCCACTCACAGATCGGGCTGAGGGAGAATTGCAAACCGGTTTCCAAAAAATTGCTACCAAAAGGAATTGCCCTGCCCGGATCGAGAAGATCTGGAAAGTAGAGCATACCCCATTCGATGAATTCCTTGTAACCCAAGTTGGGAAAATAGCCGCACAACTCGGCTATCCCAGTTATTCTTTAGTCAGCGGAGCCGGGCATGATGCCACTTATATGAGTCAGGTGGCCCCCACCGCCATGATATTCGTTCCGAGTATCGGGGGACGAAGCCATGTTGAAGTAGAAAATACACGATGGGAAGACTGCGAAGCCGGTGGCAATGTTCTTCTGCACTGCATCCTACAGTCTGCCCGATGAGTAGTTCGGAGTAATGAGTTCGGAGTTCGGAAATTTTAATTTGGGGCTCGGGTGTTTGAATTTTTTAAAACTCCCGACTCCGAACTCTGAACTCCGAACCATTTTTTTTTCGCCAATCTGAATTTGACAGAGGGTTGAGGAGGTGTTAATCTTTTTTTACTATGCCCCCGAAAAAACTCTACATTAAAACATTCGGTTGCCAGATGAACGTTTACGACTCGGAACGTATTGCCCATTTGCTGGCCGCGAAAAATTACCACCTGGTTGAGAATCCTTCCGAAGCGGATTTGGTCTTCCTAAATACCTGTAGTGTCCGCGAGAAGCCGGAGCAGAAAGTCTATAGTGCTCTGGGCCGATTGCGGGTTCTAAAAAAAAAGAAATCAAAGATGATCATTGGTATCGGTGGCTGTCTGGCCCAGCAGGAAGGTGAGGCTTTGCTGCAACGTTTTCCCCACGTTGACTTTGTAGTGGGAACGAAAGAAATCAGCCGGATCGCTGAACTCCTTAATGACCTGGAAGCTTTCGGTAAACGAGGCCTTGCCGTGAACCTCAACGGCCGACTGGATCCTTATGCTACGCTTCCCTTTTCTCTTCCTTCTTCTTCCACGGTTGTAGCTTTCGTCTCCATTATGCAGGGATGCGATAACTTCTGCTCTTTTTGTATCGTTCCCTATGTCCGGGGCAGGGAGGTAAGTCGAGCCAGCCAGGAGATCTTAAAGGAAATCCAATCCCTTGCATCCCAAGGAGTTAAAGAGGTTACCCTGCTTGGACAGAATGTGAATTCCTACGGCCAGACATCGCCGGGAGATTTGGATTTCGTGGAGCTTTTAAAGGCGGTCCAGGAAATTGCCGGTATAGAGCGCATCCGTTTTACTACTTCGCACCCCCAAGACCTTTCCACTCCCCTGATCAAAGCCTTTGGCAAGTTCCCCAAACTTTGTGAACACATCCATCTCCCTCTACAATCCGGATCTGCCCGCATCCTGCAACGAATGAACCGAAGTTACTCCCCCGGATTTTACCTGGAGAAGATTAGAGACCTTCGTCAGTCCTGCCCGGGAATCAGCGTAACGACCGATATGATCGTAGGATTTCCGGGGGAAGAAGAAGAAGACTTTCACGCCAGTATGGAGATGATCGAGAAGGTACAATTCGATGATCTTTTTTCTTTTAAATATTCAGATCGACCGGGTACCCGGGCCACTCTCTTTAATGAAAAAGTTCCAGAAGGAATTGCCCAGCGCAGGTTGGTAGAGTTGCAGGCTCTACAGAGGAAGATTACCTGGAAGCGGAATAAGGCCTGGGAAGGAAAAGATGTGGAAGTATTGGTGGAGGGACGAAGTAAAGCCAATCCCGAGGAAAACATGGGAAGGACACGCACCAACCACATCGTCAATTTTCCGGGAAAAACTCTAGCCTCAGGTTCGATCGTGCAGCTTAGAATTCAAAAGGCTTACGCCCACAGCCTGCGGGGAGAAGAAATTTTATGATTGACCTCCACACTCACAGCCTTTTTAGCGATGGGGAACTTTTACCATCGGAGTTGGTCCGCCGAGCTTTGGTCATCGGCTGCCAAGCCGTGGCGATAACGGATCATGCGGATTCTTCCAACCTCGATTGGGTAATTCCCAGGGTGGTTCAAGTTTGCCGGGATCTAAACCCCCACTGGCAGGTACGAGCCATCCCCGGTGTGGAGCTCACCCACATTCCTCTCGATCTCATTTCCCCCTTAACGGTTCGAGCCAGGTCCTTGGGGGCTCAGATCGTTCTCGTCCATGGTGAAACCGTAGTTGAACCTGTGCCGCCGGGTACCAACCAGCGGGCCATCGCTGCCGGAGTTGATATTCTGGCCCATCCCGGTTTGATCACCGAAGAAGAAGTGGTCCTGGCCAGAGAGAAGGGGGTTTTTTTAGAGATCACGGCGCGGAAGGGACACAGTCTGACCAACGGGCATGTGGCCCGCCTGGCTAAAAAAGTAGGGACTTCCCTGGTCTTAAATACAGATACCCACGCACCCGATGACTTGATCTCCCAGGACTATGCCTTGAAAATAGCCCTGGGAGCCGGTCTTACGAACGAGGATTTCGAGCGAATGCAGGAAAACGCTTGGAAGATTCTCGACCGGATGAGTTGACTTCAACAACTTCCGGACTTGCTTCACGTCCGAAATTCAGATTTGATTCTCAAGCCCATGTCCTTGGCTTCTTTCTTTTCGCCGATCTCTTCCATCTTGATACGCAGTCTCAGGTCATTCGAGCTATCCGCATAGGCAATGGCGTTGTCGTAGTCAATGGTTCCCTGCCGGTAAAGGTCGAAGATGGATTGATCGAAAGTCTGCATGCCTTCCAGATTTCCTTCCGCCATGGCTTCTTTTATGAGTTCGATCTGCGCTTTTTGGACCAGGTCCTTGACCCGGGGGGTATCCAGGAGAATTTCCACGGCGGCGACCCGCATGCCATCGATACGGGGGATCAATCGTTGGGAAATGACGGCCCGGAGATTCAGAGCGAGCTGCAAATAGATTTGCATGTGCCTTTCCGACGAGAAAAAATTCATGACGCGCTCAATCGTTTGATTGGCGTTATTGGCATGAATGGTTCCCAGGCAAAGGTGCCCGGTTTCCGCGTAATCAATGGCCGCTTCCATTGTCTCGACGTCCCTGACTTCACCGATCAGGATCACATCCGGAGCCTGGCGCAGAGTGTGTTTTAAGGCGCTGCCATACCCATGCGTGTCGATCCCAATTTCCCTTTGGGTAATGATGGATTTTTTATGGGTATGGACAAATTCTATTGGATCCTCAATGGTGACGATGTGACCTGGAGCGTTGGAGTTGCGGTGATCGATTAAGGCCGCCAGAGTAGTGGATTTCCCCGAACCGGTCCGACCGGCGACCAGCACCAGGCCTCGCTTGGTCATCGCAATATTTTTGAAGATCTGCGGCAAGCCGAGATCGTCTATCGTCTTGATATAAATCTTAATATGCCGCATGACCAACCCGAAAAAACCCCGTTGACGAAAGATATTTACCCGAAACCGCCCGAGATCGGGATAGGCAACGGCCAGGTTCATTTCCCACCTGCGAGCAAAGTACGTTTTCTGGATCATGCTCATGAGAGAGAAGGCCATGGTTTCGGTTTCTTCGGGAAGGTATTTACGACTCCCCCAGGGGGCAACAACTCCTTCGACCCGGTACATGGGGGGGCTGTCCACCGTGATATAAAGGTCGGAAGCATCCCGCCTGACCATTTCTTCCACAAGCTCACGAATGTTGGTACTCATTCCCGTAACCTCCTTACGAGTTGAAAACGCTCGGGCTGCTGGCAAAATAGAAACACTGCTCTTTGTCTACGATGCCCCTACTTACCAGCTCTTTCAGGGATTGGTCCAGGGTGATCATGCCGAATTTCTGGCCGGTCTGGATCGAGGAAGGAAGCTGAGCCACCTTGCCTTCCCGGATGAGGTTGCGCACCGCTGGAGTGCCGATCATGATCTCCAGGGCCGGAACGAGCCCCCGTCCATCTCGCCGCTTCAGGAGCACCTGGGAAACAATGGCTTGGATAGATTCAGCAAACTGCGCCCGAACCTGGTCCTGCTGGGCTGCCGGAAAAACGTCAATGATCCGGTCGACGGTTTTCGACGCCCCGCTGGTGTGCACGGTGGAGAAAACCAGGTGGCCGGTCTCGGCTGCGGTTAACGCCAGAGAAATGGTCTCCAGGTCGCGCATTTCTCCCACCAGGATAATGTCCGGATCCTCACGAAGGGCGCTGCGCAAAGCATTGGAAAAACTGTGGGTATGAGAACCGAGTTCCCGTTGGTTGATCAAGCATTTTTTGGATTCGTGGACGAATTCGATGGGGTCTTCGATGGTAATGATGTGGCCTTTGAGGGAATTGTTGATGATATCGATCATAGCCGCCAGGGTGGTGGATTTTCCGCTCCCGGTGGGGCCGGTAACCAGAACCAGGCCCCGCTCGTTCTTCGTGACCTCCCGGAGGGTTTTGGGTAAACCCAATTGTTCCAAGGTCAAAATTTTCGAGGGAATAACCCGAAAGACGATTCCTTCTCCTCGGGCCTGGCGAAAGGCATTGACCCTGAAGCGGGCAACTCCTTTCAGGTTGATAGAAAAATCTAATTCGTGAATTTCCTCGAATCGCTTCCGCTGCTGGTCATTGAGGATGTCATAGAGCATCATATGCAAATCTTCCTTAGATAAAGGAGGCATCTCAATGCGCTTCATCTCGCCGTGGATCCGAACCATAGGCGATTCCCCAGCGCTTAAGTGCAGGTCGGAGGCGTTTTCTTTTTGCACGAAGATTAAAAGTTCAGAAATGTCCATTTTTTCGTTCCTCCTGAGGGGAAAAACAGTTTTATTACACTGGAAAAAACTAAAAATGTCAAGTGAATTGATAACGAACCGTAGATCACTAAATTTATCGACCGGTTGATTCAATTCCTTTATATTAATAATATTTTTCGGCCCCGGAGGAGGGAAATCGTTGTACTGGACAAGAGGTACGGGTTATGCCATAGACTATGGTCAGCGTTGATAAACCCAGATAGATACCTAACGGAATCCCGCTAAAAAGGGGAGAAAGAAATTGAAATAAGAAACCGATGTGTTAGAATAGAATGCGCGCGGAGCAAACTATTAGCCATGAACGACACCTTGGATCTCTGGATAGACAATTTTTTGCACCACCTAACCGTGGAAAAAGGGTTGAGCCGGAATACGCTCGAAGCGTACGCCCGGGATCTTCAGGGATACGCTTTTTTTTTACGGGAACGGGGTATCGCTAGCGTTGAGGGCAGTTCGGTCGAACAAGCCATGGGACATTTCCGCCATCTGCGGCGGAAAGGCCTCTCGGCCAGAAGCCAAGCCCGAGTCCTTTCCGCCCTGAAGGGTTTCCATAAATTTCTTGTGGAGGAGCGGGCCGTAAAGGAGAATCCCCTGCGTCGTCTGCGAAACCCTAAGTTTGCCCCCAAGCTCCCTTCGGTGTTGTCCTCCGTGGAGGTTGAAAATTTATTACAGCAGCCTGACCCCCTTCAGCCTTTAGGAATCCGCGATCGGGCGATGCTGGAGCTTCTTTATGCCACTGGTCTCCGGGTTTCTGAGCTGATTCACCTTTCGCTGAATGATGTGAACCTGGAAGTGGGATATGTGCGGACCAAAGGGAAAGGATCGAAAGAGCGGATTGTGCCTATCGGGGGCGCTGCTCGCCGGGCACTGCAGGGCTACCTGAAAGGGCCACGGAGTCTTATGGCTCAGAAGTCAACCCAGGCCACTTTGTTTCTCGGAAGGGGAGGGCGAGGAATCACTCGCCAGGGGTTCTGGAAGATTCTACGGAAACATGCCCAAGCCGCGGGGATTTATAAGCGCACCACGCCCCATATGCTGCGCCATTCTTTCGCCACGCATCTCTTAGAAAGAGGAGCAGACTTGAGGTCGGTTCAATCCATGCTCGGGCATGTGGACATAGCTACCACCCAGATATATACCCATGTTTCCCGGGAACACCTGAAACAACAGCACCAGAAATATCACCCCCGGGGTTGAAATCATGGACGTGATCACCACGCACATCAACGCGGACTTCGATTCCCTGGCCTCTATGTTAGCGGCCAAGAAGCTTTATCCCCAGGCTGCCATGGTCTTTCCGGGTTCCCAGGAGAAAAACCTGCGGGATTTTTTTATTCAGTCGACTTTCTATGTTTTTGAAACCGAACGCATTAAGAACATTGACCTGGACAAAGTCCGGCGGTTGATTCTGGTAGACACCCGCCAACCGGGAAGAATCGGAAAGTTCGCCAAATTGGCTTTGCGCCCCGGAATGGAAGTGCATATATTTGACCACCACCCGGCCTCTCCGGAGGACCTTCGCGGAAAAACAGAACACGTTCGTGAGGTGGGGGCTACGGTGACGATTTTGACCCAGATCCTAAAAGAAAAAAAAATTTCTCTTACGCCTGAGGAAGCCACAGTCATGGCCTTAGGCCTCTATGAGGATACAGGATCGTTTACCTTTTCTTCGACGACGGTGGAAGACTATGAGGCAGCGGCTTTTTTGCTTTCCCAGGGTGCCAACTTGAATATGGTATCCAACATGATCACCCGCGAACTCACCTCGGAACAAATTTCCTTGCTCAACGAACTGATCCAAACCGCAACCCGCTACGTGGTAAAAGGTTTGGAGATTGTGATGGCCAAAGCTTCCTCCGATAAATACGTGGGCGATTTTGCCCTTTTGGTGCACAAGTTAAGGGACATGGAAAATATCCCTGTCCTCTTCGCCTTAGCCGAGATGGAGGATCGGATTTATTTTGTGGCCCGGAGCAATCTGGACGAGGTCAACGTGGGGGAAATTGCGGCAGCTTTTGGCGGAGGAGGACACCCCACGGCGGCTTCCGCTACCATCAAGGGGATGAACCTTCCCCAGGTGGAAGAAAAATTGCTGAACTACCTGGAGGGGCGGATCCATCCCGTAAAGCTGGCCCGCGACCTGATGTCCTTTCCCGTTAAAATGGTGGAAGCCACCGAGACCATCGAACGAGCGGGCGAGCTCCTCACCCGCTATAATATCAATGTCCTACCGGTGATGGAAAAGGGTAAGGTCGCCGGCTTGATTTCCCGGCAGATTATCGAAAAAGCTTCCTTCCATGGGTTCAAAAACTCACCGGTGCGGGATTATATGAGCAGCGAGTTCGCTACGGTCCATCCCCGAACGACGCTGTCTAAAGTTCAGGACCTGATTGTGGGCAACAACCAGCGTTTTCTTCCCGTGCTGGAAAGGGACAAGTTGGTGGGAGCCATCACCCGGACGGATTTGTTACGCTGGCTATACATCAGCGCCAATCGGCCCCCTCACGCTTTTGTCGAACAGAACCTTTCCATGATCCAGCCGAGGAAGAAATGGATTCTCCAGCTCATGGAGGAGCGGTTGCCTCCCGGCGTGCTCACTTTACTAAAGAGCATTGGCCAAAAAGCTGAGGAAATGGATTCCCAGGTTTACGCGGTAGGAGGATTTGTACGCGACCTGATCCTGCGTTACGAAAATTATGACCTTGACGTTGTGGTGGAAGGGGACGGCATCCGCTTGGCCCAAGCCTTGGCTCAGGAAGAAAAAGGCGCAATCCAGGTGCACAAAAAATTTGGGACGGCCACCTTGGTTTTTCCCCAAGGCCACCGTCTCGACGTGGCCACGGCCCGCCTGGAATATTATGACCATCCGGCTGCTTTACCGCGCGTGGAACATAGTTCCATCAAATTGGATCTTTTCCGTCGCGACTTTACGGTGAACGCATTGGCCATCCACTTGCAACCCCGACACTTCGGAGAGCTGATTGATTTTTTTGGGGGTCAGAAAGATATCAAAGAGCGGCTCATCCGGGTCCTCCATAATTTGAGCTTCGTAGAGGATCCTACCCGCGTCTTTCGGGCTCTGCGTTTCGAGCAGCGCATCGGCTTCCAAATCGCCAAACATACGCAGATGCTCATGGAAAACGCGGTGCGCCTGGAATTATTCAGTCAACTCTCCGACCGGCGACTTTTTCGGGAATTAATCCTCTGCCTTACAGAGGACAAGCCTTTCACCGTAATTAAGCGGTTGAGTGATTATGGTATTTTGAAAATTTTTCATGCCAAATTGAAAGCGGATCGCGGCGTTGAAAATTTATTCCAGAGGCTGGACAGCGTACTGTCCTGGTATAATCTTTTATTTACCGGAGAGCGCCACGAAAAGTGGTTGGTAGCCTTTCTGGGACTGGTGGACCACCTCTCCGAGAAAGATATTCAAGAACTTCTGAACCGGCTTTCCCTCTCGGAAAAATTTCGCACCACTTTCCCGCAGCACAGGCGAATGGCGATCCAGGTGGTCGAGCAGCTTTCTCGTTCATCTTCCCCGGGCCGAAGCGATATCTATTTTCTCTTGCATCCCTTACCCACTGATTTTTTACTTTACGCCATGGGGAAGACCGAATCCGAGGAAGTGAAAAAAGCTCTCTCTCTCTACTTTACCGGATTGAAGCCCACCCGGGTTTCCTTGGGTGGCCAAGATTTGAGCCGGATGGGTTATACCCCCGGGCCGATCTATGCCGAAATATTCCAGGACCTTTTACGGGCCCGACTCGATGGAAAATTGCACAGTCGTCAAGAGGAAATTGAATATGTGCAACAAAAATTCGCTAAACAAGACCATCCGTTAAGAGTATAGAATAGGAGAAGCGGTAAATCTTTTTTTCGTAAAAATGATGATTTCGTAAAAAAGACGTCACTCCCGCGGAAGCGGAAGTCCAGAAGGAATGTAACTGTTTTAAAATACTGGATTCCCGTTTTCACGGGAACGACCAAAAAGAGCATTTTCAGACCTTTTACGAAGTCAGCAAGTACGAAGTCAGCAAGAATGATTACCAGAGGATTTTTGATTCTAAATTTTAACTTAGAAAGGAGATTGACGTTAATAAAATGTCCAAGCAGCGAGTGCTGAGCGGAATGCGGCCATCGGGAAAGCTTCACCTGGGCAATTTGGTGGGAGCTTTAGAAAATTGGAAAAATCTCCAGGAAGATTATGATTGTTTTTTCTTTGCGGCGGACTGGCATGCCCTGACGACGGAATACAACGGCACAGAGATCATCCAGGAAAGCATCCGGGAAATGATGATCGATTGGCTGAGCGTAGGCCTGTCTCCGGAAAAAAGCGTTCTTTTCGTGCAGTCACGGATCAAGGAGCATGCGGAACTCCATCTTCTTCTTTCGATGATCACGCCACTTTCCTGGCTGGAGCGCGTCCCCTCCTATAAAGAGCAACAGCAGGAATTGACCAACCGCGACCTCTCTACGTATGGGTTTTTGGGTTACCCCCTACTCCAGACCGCCGATATCATCATCTACAAAGCCCATAAGGTTCCGGTGGGTATTGACCAGGTACCACACGTCGAACTCTCCCGGGAAATTACCCGGCGCTTTAATTTTATTTATGGCCCGGTTTTTCCTCCTCCGGAACCCCTGCTTACGGAAGTTCCGCGGCTGCTGGGGATCGACGGGCGCAAAATGAGCAAAAGCTATGAAAACGCCATCTACATCGCGGATTCTCCCCAAGAAATCCGCAACAAAGTAGGACAGATGTTTACCGATCCAAACCGGATCAAACGGAATGACCCCGGTAATCCGGATATCTGCAATGTCTTTGCCTTCCACCAGGTGTACAGCTCAGCGGCAACCGTCGAACAGGTTCAGGTAGATTGCCGCCGAGCCGCCATAGGCTGCGTGGAGGATAAAAAAATGCTGGCGGAAAACATTGTGGCCTATCTGTCTCCGATCCACGAAAAACGTCGAGGGTATCTTCAAAATCCCGGTTTGGTGAACGAAGTGCTGGAGAACGGCTGCCAGAGAGCCCGGGCGGTTGCTTCCCGGACAATGGAAGAGGTCCGCGCGGCCATGAAAATTAATTATTGACAAAAAAGGTGATTTACCACCGAGGGCAGAACTGATTTTCCGTGTTCTCTGCGGTTTAAAAAAATCGCTCAATTTAGGTATTGAGGAAAACAATGGAAACAACTGATGGAGCCAACGAATTCGAACAGCAGGAATTACCCCTGAAGGTCAAATTGGAAATCTTTGAGGGGCCGCTGGACCTTCTTCTTCATCTGATCAAAAAAAGCGAGATCGATATTTATGACATTCCCATCACGGTCATCATCCAACAGTACTTAGATTACCTGGAGAGGATGAAAAGCCTGAATTTGGACGTGGCGGGCGAATTTCTGCTGATGGCCGCTACCTTATTGCACATTAAATCCAAAATGCTCTTACCCCCCTCCGAAGGGGAACAGGACGAAGAGGAGCGAGGAGAACCGGAAGAAGATCCCTGGGCCGAATTAGTCCGGAGGCTGCTGGAATACCAGCGTTACAAAGAAGCGGCTTTGGACCTGGCTCAAGGTTCCCTTCTGGACCGCGAGGTATTTGCCCGCAAGTTTTTTGTCGAAAAATTTCTGGAAGGTTCCGAGGAGGTCCTGGCCGGAGAGGTGACGTTATTCGACCTGCTGGAGGCCATGAAGAAAATCCTGCAAGGAATTCCCCCCGAAGAGTTTCAAGAAATATCCCTGGATCAACTGAGTATCAAGGAGAGGATCCACCAGATCATGGAAAACCTCTGGGAAAAAGAGTCCCTGACCTTTGCCGAACTGTTTACCTCCACCACCCCCCGCGGGGAGATCATCGTGACTTTTTTGGCCCTGCTGGAGCTTCTCCGCTTGCGTATGATCAAGGTCTTCCAGGCTGAATCTTTCGGAACCATCCGGATTTTTGCGCCGATTGGGCGAGAAGACGGCCAGAAAAGAATAGAAGAAAGGATCCTGTAAAGTGGACGACACGCAACGAAAAGCTTTGATCGAAGCATTAATTTTCATTTCGGAGAACCCGCTCAGCTTGGAACGGATTAAAGAAGTCCTGGGCGAAGTTCCCAAAAAGGACCTCCAACGTTTGCTATCCGCATTGATGGAAGAATATACCCGCACCGCGCGTGGCTTTACCCTGGTAGAAGTTGCCGAGGGGTTTCAATTTCGAACCCGTCCCGAATACGCCGAATGGATTAAAAAATTGAAGAAGACCAAACCGCTGGCCCTCAGCCAGCCGGCTCTGGAAACCTTGGCCATCATCGCCTACAAACAACCCGTGGTGCGCGGGGAGGTGGAAAAGATCCGGGGAGTGGATTCCGGGGGAGTCTTACGCACCCTCCTCGAAAAAAAATTGATCAGGATCCTGGGGAAGAAAGACGTGCCGGGCAAACCGCTGGTTTACGGAACCTCCAAACAATTTCTGGAGATGTTCGGTTTGAAAGATCTATCCAGCCTTCCCACCCTTAAGGACATGGAAGGATTAGGTCCCCCTCCGGCAGAGGATCTTTTACCCTTCGCCGATCCAACCGTTAAAGGGGAAGAGGACATTGACCACGGGAAAACCGAAATTTTGCCAGGCCAAG
Source organism: Pseudomonadota bacterium (assembly GCA_018819135.1). GTDB lineage: Bacteria > Desulfobacterota > SM23-61 > SM23-61 > SM23-61 > JAHJQK01. Next base: position 25,181 of record JAHJQK010000196.1, read on the forward strand.
AGGCAGGAGACAATGAGCCCCCTGCAGAGATTGTCAAAGATCCTTTCTGAAACCGGGGCGGCTTCCCGGCGTCAAGCCGAGAGTCTGATCCGGGAAGGGCGAGTCACCGTCAATGGACGCGTCGCCCAGATTGGGGATAAAGCTGATCCTGTTCAGCACCATATCAAAGTCGATGGCCGACGAGTTGTTCCTTCCTCCGGAAAATATTATTTGCTTTTAAACAAGCCCAAGGGCACGGTGACTACGGCCGAAGACCCGCAAGGAAGGACAACGGTTTTAGACCTGATAAAGGCTCCGCCAACTCGACTGTTCCCCGTGGGTCGCCTGGATTATGATGCCGAGGGTTTTCTCCTTTTGACCAATGATGGGGAACTGGCCCATCGCTTGACTCACCCTTCTTTTCGTACCCCCCGCACCTACCAGGTGAAAATTAAAGGCCAGCCCGGTCCCGCAGAGATCGGGAGTTTAAGCCGAGGAATTTTTTTGGAGGACGGGCGCACCGCTCCCTGCCGCATCAAGGTCCTGAGAGGAACCGAGGACAACCTATGGTTGGAAATGGTTTTGTACGAAGGAAGAAATCGGCAAGTGAAAAGAATGTGGCAAAAGCTCGGCTACCCCGTTTTGAAGCTGAAGCGGGTTGCCTTTGCCGGTCTGTCCATGGGTAGGCTTCGGCCCGGTGAATACCGCAACCTTCGGCCCGGAGAAGTACAGAAACTCAAAGAACTCGTGGCTAAAAAATTGCCGGGGGAACCGCCAGGCGAACGTTCAGGCACCAGGAATCCTGGAAACAGAAAGGAGGTGGGTTCATGAAATTTTCCCAAAAAGGGGACCGGGGGTTTACCAGCCTGCTGGGGGGCCAGAGGATTCCCAAATCCGGACCAAGGCCCGAAGCTTATGGCACCCTCGATGAGGCCAGTTCCGCCTTGGGAATCGCCCGGGCGGCGGCAACCGAATTGAAGACCAAAGAAATCATCTTGGGACTCCAGAAAGATCTCCTCATTCTTGGTGCGGAGCTGGCCACTGTTGCGGAGGATATGAAAAAGTATTCCTACCAAATTACTACGGAGCACGTCGCCCGTTTAGAACGTTTAATCGAAGATTTGCAAGTGGAAGTCAAACTAAAAAAAGAGTTTATCTTACCCGGTGAAACGGTGGCTGCCGCAGCCATCGATCTGGCTCGCGCCATCGTTCGCCGGGCCGAACGCAAAGCCGTGCGTTTATTCCAGGAGAAAGTGATCGACAATGTTGAGGTACTGCGGTTCCTCAACCGCCTCGCCGACTTGCTTTTCACCCTGGCCCGATATGAGGAAAATCAGAAGAAAACGTGAACCCCTTTGTCCGACGGGCTAAAAAAACGATCCAAAAATACGTCATGCTCCAGCCTGGAGAACGAGTCGTGGTAGGTGTTTCCGGGGGCGCGGATTCCATGGCCCTCCTCCACGTACTTTGGGAATTGCGGCGGGATTTTCGTCTCTCCTTAGTCGTTGCCCACCTGGACCATGGGCTCCGTTTGGAGGGACAAGCTGAAAGATCCTTTGTCCGTAAGGCTTCGGTGCAACTGGGGATTCCTTTTATCAGCCGCAAGGTGGATGTACGGGAAAAACAAAAGGAACAACGCCTGACCCTGCAAGAGGCGGCGCGGGAAGTACGATATTCATTCCTTCTGGAAGCAGCCAAAATTCACCAGGCCACGAAGATTGCCCTCGGGCACACGGCTGACGACCAGGCCGAGTCGATCATTATGCGACTCCTTCGGGGTTCCGGGACCCGCGGACTTGGGGGAATCCCTCCCGTGCGCGGCGAAGTTTTCATCCGGCCTCTCATTGAATCCTGGCGGGAAGAGGTAGAACGCTTTCTTAAGGAAAGGAAGGTAGCTTTTTTAACCGATCCTTCCAATCGTTCCCTTCATTTCCTGCGCAACCGGATCCGGCATGAACTCCTCCCCATCCTCCAGCAGTATAACCCCCGGTTGCGCCAGATGCTGGTGCAAATGGCCGAAATCTTCCGGGCGGAAGAGGATTTCTGGCAGAATCTCCTTAAGGAAAAGTTTCCTGCATTGGTGAGGAGTCAGAAGAAGATTTCGGTCACTCTGGATATCCCTTCCCTGATTGCCCAGCCGCTACCCCTCCGCCTTAGATCTTTGCGGTATGCCACAAAAAAAATTTTGGGGCATTTGCGCCGGGTAGGACTTAGCCACATTTTGGCCATTAATCATCTTCTGGACAGTCCGGAACCCAATAAGAGCCTCCAGCTTCCTCAAGGGCTTTGCCTGACCAAAGCCTATCAGGCCCTGACCTTTGCGCAATCCAGGGAAGAGATTCTTCCCTTTGCAGTTTCAGTTGCGGGACCGGGTTGTTGGGAAATCCCGGAGATAGGCCGGGAAATGAGGTTCGAGATATTAACCTCCCATCCCCGAGTTAGGCCGAAAAGCTCTTCCTGGGTGGCCTTGCTGGATTTCGATAAAGTGGCTTTCCCTCTGACCATCCGTTCTTTTCGGCCTGGGGACCGCTTGCAGCCTCTGGGTATGGAAGGGGAGAAAAAAGTAAAAGACCTGTTCATCGATTGTAAGATCCCGGCAACCCAGCGCAAAAAAATCCCCTTACTTTTCAAAAACGGTCAACTTCTCTGGATTGCGGGCTTACGCCTCGACCAACGGGTTCGCCTGCAGCCGGAAACCCAAAAAGTCCTGAGGGTAGAACTTATTTAATCTCCATTTTAATCTCCATCCGCCGATTGCTTTTTTCATTGTGGCAAGCTTTAATTTGTGCTATAAATAACCAGAGATTATTTGAATATTCGTTTTAATCCACCTAAGGAACTGCGTAGGAAGAATTTTATGGGGGAAAAATATTTGAGTCCCTTTTATAAAAACTTAGCTCTTTGGTTGGTCATCAGTTTGATGATGATTCTCCTCTTTAATCTTTTCAACCAACCGCGCACCTCCCAAGAAAAAGTAATTTTCAGCGAATTTTTAGTCGCTTTAGAACGGGGAGAAGTAAAAGAGGTTACCGTTCAGGGACATAACCTCTACGGCCGTTATGCCAACCGGAAAGAATTCAAGACCTATGCGCCCAATTATCCTGACCTGATCAAAGCCCTGAGGGAAAAAGGGGTAAAAATCTCGGCCAAGCCTGAAGACGATTCCCCCTGGTATATGACCCTGCTGGTCTCCTGGTTTCCGATGTTGCTTCTGATCGGCTTTTGGATTTTTTTCATGCGCCAGATGCAAGCTGGCGGCACCAAAGCCATGTCCTTTGGCAAAGCCAAGGCCAAACTGCTCACGGAAAAACAACAAAAGATGACTTTTGTTGATGTAGCCGGCATTGAAGAATCGAAGGAAGAACTCCATGAAATCATTGATTTTCTCCGCGATCCCAAAAAATTTACCAAATTGGGGGGACGGATTCCCAAGGGGGTTCTGTTGGTAGGGGCCCCCGGAACCGGTAAGACGCTTTTAGCCCGGGCCATCGCAGGGGAAGCCAACGTTCCCTTCTTTTCCATCAGCGGTTCGGATTTTGTGGAAATGTTCGTGGGCGTGGGCGCCTCCAGGGTCCGGGATCTTTTTATTCAGGGGAAAAAGCATGCTCCTTGTATTATCTTCATCGATGAAATTGACGCGGTGGGCCGCCATCGGGGAGCTGGACTCGGGGGAGGGCACGACGAGCGCGAGCAGACTCTCAACCAACTATTGGTGGAAATGGATGGATTTGAATCCAACGAGGGAGTGATTATTGTAGCCGCTACCAACCGACCTGATGTTTTAGACCCCGCCCTCCTGCGCCCAGGGAGGTTTGACCGGCAAGTCGTGGTTCCCCGGCCCGACGTCAAAGGACGGGAGGAAATTTTAAGGGTCCATACGCGCAAAACTCCCTTAGATGAGAATGTAAACCTTTCCGTGCTTTCCAGAGGCACTCCAGGCTTCACGGGGGCGGACCTGGAAAATCTGGTCAACGAGGCAGCCCTTTTGGCTGCGCGCCGGGGCAAAACCAAATTGGAAATGGATGATTTCGAAGCTTCCAAAGATAAGGTTCTGATGGGGGTGGAACGCCGGACAATGATTATCAGCGAAGAGGAAAAACGCCTTACCGCTTACCATGAGGCGGGCCACACTCTGGTAGCCAAATTTCTCCCCGGTGCTGACCCCATTCACAAAGTAACCATTATTCCCCGGGGTCGGGCCTTAGGAATAACCCAGCAACTACCCGCGGAAGACAAACATACCCTTTCCAAAGAATATATTATTAACAAGATTGCCATTTTTTTGGGGGGGCGGGCTGCGGAGGAACTGATCTTGAATACCCAGACCACTGGAGCTGGGAATGACCTGGAAATGGCCACGGAGTGGGCCCGAAAAATGGTCTGCGACTATGGAATGAGCGATAAAATAGGGCCTCTTACTTTCGGTAAAAAAGAGGAACATATTTTTCTCGGGCGGGAAATTGCTCAACACAAAGATTACAGCGAAAAGACCGCTGTAGATATCGACACCGAAATCAAGCGGATCGTTTTAGAAAATTATGACCGGGCCAAGGATATAATTCTCCAGCATATGGAAAAGATTCATCACTTGTCGTCAGTTCTGCTGGAAAAAGAAGTCCTTGCCGGGGAAGAAATTGACCAGGTATTGGGATTAAAAACGTCCATTCCCGCATCTCCCCCCAAGGAATTGGTTCAAGAGGGGAGACTTCTTTAATAGAAGGGCAAAAGATTAAGGGCCAAGGGTTGTGTTCTTTCTCTGCCCTGGTCTCTTGACCTTTGGCCCTTATTTTTTACTTTTTACCCAAATTGAGCGATTTTTTTAAACCACAGAGATCACAGAGAATAATTTTTCCTCTGTGCCCTCTGTGGTGAATCCCCCTTTTTTAAGGTTTTATGTAGTCGTCGCCGAGAATGAACCACCTTTCTCTCCGTTTTCGCAAAAAAAACTATGACCTCTCCCAGCGCACGCTCATCATGGGCGCGTTGAATGTTACCCCGGATTCTTTCTCCGATGGAGGTGTCTTTTTCGATCGGGAAAAGGCCATAGAACAGGGGTTGCGGTTGGCACAGGGGGGAGCCGACATCCTGGACATTGGCGGGGAATCGACCCGACCAGGGACGAAACCGTTAGAGGAAGAGGAAGAAATCCGGCGGGTCATTCCGCTCATCCAAACCTTGAATCAGAAGATTGACATTCCGATCTCCGTGGATACGCGGAAGGCGCGCGTAGCGGAAAAAGCCTTGGAAACAGGGGCGGAAATGATCAACGACATCAGCGCCTTGAGATTCGATGAAGGCATGGCCGAAGTGGTGGCGAGATGGAAGGTTCCACTGGTTCTTATGCACATGCGGGGCAATCCGGAAACCATGCAACTTGATCCCCATTATGATGATCTAATAGGAGAGATCCTGAGTTTCTTCAGGGAGCGAACGGCTTTCGCCGAATCCCGAGGAATTCTTGCGGACCAAATTATTTTAGACCCGGGGATTGGGTTCGGAAAGTCGCTGGAAGAACAGCATAACCTGATCCTTTTAAAATATCTCCAAAATTTTAAGGTTCTGGAAAAACCTTTGCTCATCGGAACTTCCCGAAAAGCTTTCATCGGTAAAATACTGGGACTTCCCCCCCAGGAAAGAGAAGAGGGGACGATGGCTACGGTGGCCGTGGCCATTCTCAACGGAGTGAACATCGTGAGGGTACACGAAGTGGAAAGAATGCGCAGGGTTGTACAGGTTATCGACGCGGTGCTACGCTGCACCATTCGAACCCCACTTTCTTGAATGGTCTTTAAAAGATTTTACCCCAAAAAGGCGATTCACCACCGAGGGCACAGAGGAAAGTTAAGATAAATCAAGAAAATAAACTCCTTATCGCTGTTTTACTCTGTGCACTCATTAAGTGAAATCAATACAATATCTTAGCTTACGAATTTACTTCAAGAGGACACAGAGAAAGGATTGAGCTTATTTTGTTTTTTAACTATGAAATTATTCTCTGTGTTCCCTGTGGTTTAAGGAGAAAGGAAATATGCGGAAACTCTTCGGGACAGATGGCATTCGGGGGGTGGCGAACGTCGACCCGATGACCACCGAAATGGCCATGCAGTTAGGACGCGGAGTAGCCTATATCTTTAAGAATAAAGATAAGCGTCACCGGATCGTCATCGGAAAAGATACCCGGCTTTCCGGATACATGCTGGAAAATGCATTGGTAGCCGGCATTTGTTCCATGGGCGTGGATGTGCTTCTGGTCGGCCCATTACCCACGCCAGGTATTGCTTTTCTAACATCTTCGATGCGGGCAGATGCCGGCATTGTGATTTCAGCATCCCACAACCCTTTTCAGGACAATGGTATTAAAATTTTTTCTGGGAATGGGTTTAAGCTTCCCGACCAGCTCGAGAACAAGATTGAGGAATTAATCTTCTCCGATCAGATCGATTCCCTGCGCCCTACGGCCGCGGAAGTCGGCAAAGCGTTCCGAGTGGATGATGCCGTAGGAAGATACGTCGTCTACCTAAAAAATTCTTTTCCCAAAGAGTTTTCTCTGGGCGGAATAAAAATCGTTTTGGATTGTGCCCACGGAGCAGCCTACCGGGTGGCTCCCGCAGTCTTTGAAGAGCTGGGGGCCGAGGTCGTCGCTTGGAACATTGAACCTAACGGCGAGAACATTAATTGGCAATGCGGCTCCCTTTACCCCAAGTTGGTCATGCAGAAGGTCAAGGATTCCGGGGCGGACATTGGGATTTCCCTGGACGGCGATGCGGATCGGGCCATTTTCTCCGATGAGCTGGGAAATCTTGTCGATGGGGACCGGATCATGGCCATCTGCGCCAATAGCCTGCACCAAAGCAAACGGTTAAGACGGAATACCCTGGTCGCCACGGTCATGAGCAATCTGGGTTTGGACTTGGCCATGAAGGAACGGGGAATTAAAGTCTTGCATACCCAGGTGGGGGATCGCTACGTGGTAGAAGAAATGGCCCGCGGCGGCTATAACCTGGGTGGCGAACAGTCTGGCCACCTGATCTTTCTCGACTACAACACCACGGGTGACGGCATTCTTTCGGCCTTGCAAGTTTTGGCGGTGATGAAAAGGGAAAACAAACGGCTATCGGAACTGGCAAAAATTATGACTCCGTTTCCTCAGGTACTGCTCAATGTCCCGGTCCGGCAAAAAAAAGATCCGCAGCGTATTCCCGAAATAACCTCTCTTCAAAAAAAGATTGAGGCCAAGTTAGGAGATCGCGGGCGCATTCTGGTGCGCCCTTCCGGAACAGAAAGCCTGATCCGGGTTATGGTAGAAGGGGAAAACGAGAAGGAAATCTCTGCCTTCGCGGAACAGGTTGCCGATTGTATTCGGAAAAAAATGGCGGATTAAATAGCGCGGAGCAATAGGTTTTCAGCGGTCCGCAAAATAAAAAGGAGAAAATAGTGCCCAAGCTCTCAGTAAATGTAGACCACGTGGCCACACTCCGGCAAACCCGGGGAGGAAAACAACCTGACCCCGTGGCCGCGGCCATCATCGCCGAGCTTGCCGGGGCCGATGGGATTATCGTCCATCTGCGGGAAGATCGGAGGCACATTCAGGATCGGGATTTGGAGTTGTTACGCCAAGTCGTTAAAACCCGCGTGAATTTGGAGATGGCCAATACCGAAGGGATCATCCAGATGGCCTTGAAGGTCAAACCGGACCTGGTCACTTTTGTGCCCGAACGGCGCCAAGAGCTGACTACGGAAGGGGGGTTGGATGTTCAGTCCCACCGGACTTCCCTTCAAAAAAATATCCAGAAGCTGAAGAAGGCTGGGATTCCATCCAGTCTTTTCATCGATGCCGATCCCTTGCAGGTTAAGGCCAGCAAGCAGGTAGGGGCTGATTGCGTGGAAATCCATACGGGGAAATATGCCGATGCGCCGGACGGCCAGGCCCGGCGAAAAGAATTTCTTCGGATAGCCCAAGCCATACGGCAAGCCCGCCGCCTTGGTTTGCGGGTCAACATCGGGCACGGCCTGGATTACCAAAATGTCTCTCCCTTTACGACCCTTTCTGGAATCGAAGACTATAGCATCGGACATAGCATTATCTCGAGAGCTGTGCTGGTGGGGCTGGAGCGGGCGGTACGGGAGATGAAGCAGCTCATCCAAGGATTTCACTGCGGAGAGCGCCAAGAACGCTGAAGAGAGATCGAGATTAATAAAATTGCCTGTTAAAAATCGATCCTGCCAATTTACTCATGAGGGGACTTATCATCAAAATATTTTCATTCAATGGGTTCTTTATGCTTTCCCTGGCGGTTTAATTTTTTCTCGGCGCTCTCGGCGCGCTCTGTGGTTAAAGATTTAAGATGATCTACGGAATCGGCATCGATCTTGTTCAGGTAAAGCGAATCGAGGAAGCCCTGGCACGATGGGGGGATCGATTTAAAAACAAAGTATTTACCCCTGGAGAGATTGATTATTGCTCAAGGAAAAGGAACTCTTCCCCGAATTTCGCCGCTCGCTTTGCCGCCAAGGAGGCTTTGGTTAAAGCCCTGGGTATAGGAATGAGGAAAGGGGTTCACTGGAAAGATGTCGAGGTGGCCCGGGGGCCTCTGGGCAAGCCCGTGTTAAAATTGAGCGGCCAGGCAGAGGAAGTATGTAAGCAAGAAAAAATCGCCGGGATTTTCGTGAGCCTCACCCATGACCAGGAATACAGCAGCGCCATAGTATTGCTGGAAAAATAGCATTCAGCAATCAGCGGTCAACTGGCAACGAACCCCATCGGACCGTTGGCCTTGGCTGAAGGCTGAGAGCTGAAAGTTGGGCGCGGAAAAGGCAAGAAGATGAAGCTAGCGACCACAGAGATTATGAGGAAGCTGGATCAAAAGGCCATCGAGGAATTCGGCATTCCAGGATTAGTGTTGATGGAAAATGCGGCCAGATCCACGGTGAGCGCGATGTTCCGGCATTTTCCTGACCTTTTGACCAAGCGTGTAGGAATATTTGCCGGCCGGGGCAATAATGGAGGCGATGCCTTCGCCGTTGCCCGTTACCTGATCAACCGCGGGGTATTTTGCCAGGTATACCTTCTCACTGCCCAGGAAGAAGTGCAGGGCGACGCGGCCACGAATTTAAAAATTCTAACCCGCATGGGGGGAGAAATTTTTTCTATCCGGAACGCGGAAGAGTTGGAAGCTCGGCAGGCTCAGGTCGCTAAGAATGATCTCCTCATCGATGGAATTTTAGGCACCGGCCTGAAAGGGCCTGTAAAAGGGCTCTACCGGAAGGTCATTGAATTCATCAATTCCCTCCATCTTCCCGTGGTGGCCATTGACATCCCCTCTGGATTGGACGCGGATAACGGACAAATTCTCGGCACCAGTATTCGTGCCAGTCTAACGGTCACTTTGGGGCTGGCCAAAAGGGGTCTTCTGGTGCAGCCGGGGCTACAGTTCACCGGCAAACTGGTTATTGCGGACATTTCCATCCCTTCCGCAGCCGTTGAAGCCGAGCGAATTAAGGATAATCTGATCGAAGGGAGTGAATTTTCCCATCTTCTCCTTCCCAAAAGGCCCAACGCCCATAAAGGTGACTTTGGCCATCTGTTGATCCTGGCCGGGTCCCCTGGAAAAACCGGGGCTGCGGCCATGGTCTGTCAGGCTGCCGTGAGGGTTGGAACCGGTCTGGTTACCTTGGGCATCCCCGAGAGCTTAAACCCTATTATGGAAGTGAAAATCACGGAGGCCATGACCGAACCTCTGCCGGAAACGAAAGGCAAAACTCTCGCCTTTAGAGCCCATAAGCGGATCAGCGACCTTTTCTTTCACAAGAATGCCCTGGCCCTTGGACCGGGGCTTTCCGTGTACCCCGAGACAGCCCGTTTGATCCGCAGAGTGGCCCTGGAAACGGATCTTCCCATGGTCATCGATGCCGACGGTCTGACTGCTTTTGCCGGCAAGATGGATTTGCTCAGTAAAACGAGGGGACGGGTCGTCTTGACTCCCCACCCTGGAGAGATGGCCCGGCTTCTGGGATCCTCTGTGCAGGATATTCAACAAGATCGGATTCAAGTAGCCAGAAATTTCGCCGAGACGTACGGCCTGATATTAATATTGAAGGGGGCAAACTCAATTATCGCCAGCCCGGAGGGAGATATATTCATTAACCCCACGGGAAACCCGGGAATGGCCACGGGCGGCATGGGAGATGTGCTCACCGGCATGGTAGGAGGGTTTCTTGCTCAGGGTTTTGTTCCGCTGGAGGCGGCAAAACTCGGCGTGTTCCTTCATGGATTAGCAGGTGATTTGGTGGCCCACAAGAAGGGAGAAAGAGGAATGGCGGCCACGGACCTGATTGAGGAAACTCCCCGACTTTTACGAGCGTTGGCCAAAAGAAGTGGCCAAATCGATGATTTTTCTTTTTCCCTGAAAACCGAAATGGTAGGTTGAGCCGCCATGATCTCAAGGGGTCAAGCAGAAAGGACCTGGCGGGTAAAGACGAAGAGCCCTGAGCAAACGATGCATCTTGGCCGGATTTGCGGCGAATTGCTCACCCAAGGTTCGGTCATCGCCCTCATGGGCGACCTGGGCACCGGAAAAACCGTTTTCGTCAAAGGAGTAGCCAAAGGAGTCGGGGTGGCGGACGAGGGGGAAGTCACCAGTCCTTCTTTTGTCCTGGTGAATGAATACCAAGGTCGGTTCCCTGTGTACCATGTAGATCTTTATCGCCTGCATAATGCGGAGGAGGTCGAAGATCTGGGCTGGGAAGAATTGATTTGCACTCCGGGCGTAACCTTGATCGAATGGGCGGAAAAAGTCTTACAGCTCCTGCCAGAAGAAAGAACGGAAGTTCACTTAGAATGGGTAAACGCTGTTGAGCGAAAACTGATGTTCGTCGGCAAAGGCAAGGTGGCCCATGGTTTGGTGCAAACCCTGGGTGAAAAATGGATGAAGGAGGATTGAGGTGGCACTCATTGTCCAAAAATACGGTGGGACTTCTGTAGGGGATTTAAGTCGGATCCGCAATGTCGCCCGCCGTGTTGCTAAGACCCGTCAAGAGGGAAATGATGTGGTGGTAGTGGTTTCGGCCATGGCCGGGGAAACGGACCGACTTATCCAACTCGCTTATCAGGCAAGCGACAACCCGGATCTGCGGGAATATGATGCTTTGATTTCTACGGGAGAACAAGTGAGCATGGCCCTGCTGGCCATCACCCTCCATGCCATGGGTGTTCCGTCAAAGTCATTTTTAGGGCCGCAGTTACGGATTATCACCGATAATGCCTTTGCCAAAGCCCGCATCCAAAGAGTCGAGATTAAACGTCTACGCCAGGAGTTGAAGGCGGGCATAATCCCTATCGTAGCCGGCTTCCAGGGGGTGGATAAAAACGGGAACATCACCACTCTGGGTCGGGGAGGATCCGACACTACAGGAGTTGCCCTGGCTGCGGCTTTGAAGGCGGACGTCTGCGAGATCTATACGGACGTGGAAGGGGTTTATACAACAGATCCCAATATCTGCCCCGAGGCCCGCAAGATATCCCGCATCACTTACGATGAGATGATGGAAATGGCCTCGCTGGGAGCGAAGGTGCTGCAGATTCGTTCGGTGGAATTTGCTAAGAAATATAACGTCCCCATTCATGTTCGGTCATCTTTTTCCGAAAAGAGTGGGACTTTCATTATCAAGGAGGATGAGAAAATGGAACGGGTTTTAGTCTCCGGCGTCACCTACAATAAGAACGAGGCGCGCATCACTGTCGTCCGGGTCCCGGATAAGCCAGGGATTGCTTCCCGCATCTTTACACCTATTTCCGATGCCAATATCCTTGTCGATATGATTATTCAAAATAATAGCGCTGACGGGTACACCGACTTAACTTTTACCGTCCCCAAGGCGGATTTCAAGAAAGCTTTGAAACTGGTGAAAAAAGCGGCTGAAGAAATCAAAGCCCAGGAAGTCCTGGCCGACGAAAACATTGCCAAAGTTTCCATCGTCGGGGCGGGCATGGTCAGCCACGCCGGTGTAGCCTCGAAAATGTTCACGGCCCTGGCCAAGGAAAATATTAATATCCTGATGATCAGTACATCGGAAATCAAGATTTCCTGTGTGGTCGATGCCAAATATGGTGAGTTAGCTGCCCGGGTATTGCACCAGGCGTTCGGACTGGATAAAGGGGAACTGCGGAAAGAGCCATGAGTATAAAAAAACGACCGGAAAGAAAAATCGTTTTTTACGATACCACGTTGCGGGACGGAACCCAGGCCGAAGACATTTCTTTTTCCGTGGAAGACAAAGTCCGCATCGCCCTTCGCCTCGATGAGCTGGGAATTGACTATATCGAAGGGGGTTGGCCGGGATCTAACCCCAAAGATATGGCTTTTTTTCGGGAGATCCGCAATTATTCACTAAAAAAGTCCACGATTGCCGCCTTTGGCTCCACGGCCAAAGCCCGCACCGCACCGGAGGCGGATGCCAATTTGAAAGCTTTGTTGGGAGCCAAAACCCGGGCTGTCACCATCTTCGGTAAGTCTTGGGATATACATGTTCGCGATGCCCTACGGATCTCCCTGGAACAGAACGTGGCGATGATTCGTGATTCGTTAAAATTCCTGAAGACCGCCGTCCCGGAAGTTTATTATGATGCCGAACACTTTTTTGACGGGTTTAAAGGCAACCCAGAATACGCTCTGGGCACTCTCCAAGCAGCGCAGGAAGCCGGGGTCGACAGCATCGTTCTTTGCGACACCAACGGCGGAACCCTGCCCAGCGAGATCACCGAGATCATCCGGGCGGTCCAGGAAAAGATTGCTCTTCCCCTGGGCATTCACGCTCATAACGACACCGACATGGCTGTCGCCAATACGGTGGCTGCCGTCCAAATGGGGGTAGGCCACATCCAGGGAACGATCAATGGCTATGGCGAACGCTGCGGCAATGCCAATCTTTGTTCCATTCTTCCTAATCTGCAATTTAAGCTTAAGCTGGACTGCCTCAGCGAAGCGCAGATGGGCAAGCTGAGGGAGATCTCCCATTTCGTGGCTGAATTGGCCAACCTCCAACCCAATAAACACCAACCCTACGTCGGTTCGAGCGCTTTTGCTCACAAAGGTGGAGTTCACGTTAGCGCCATCGCAAAGAACCCGCAAACCTACGAACATATCCCGCCGGAGAAGGTAGGAAACCATCGTCGCGTTCTGGTCTCGGACCTGGCCGGCAAGAGCAATATCCTGCAAAAAGCAGCCGAATACCAAATCGACCTGCACCCCAAAGATCCGTTGACGCATGAAATTTTGAACACCCTCAAGGAATTGGAAAATCAGGGTTACCAGTACGAGGGGGCTGAAGCCTCTTTTGAACTTCTGATGAAAAAGGCCTTGGGCGCACAAAAGAGATATTTTGAACTGATCGGGTTCCGGATCCTTTCGGAAAAGCTGCGGGAAGACCGCGCCCCGGTTTCCGAAGCCACCATTATGATTAAAGTAGGGGGAAAGGTGGAACACACTGCGGCCACCGGCAATGGCCCGGTGAATGCTTTGGACAATGCCATTCGCAAGGCCTTGGAAAAATTCTATCCCCAGTTAACCGATATGGAACTGGTGGATTACAAAGTGCGAGTTCTTTCTGCAGGAAAGGGTACAGCGTCCAAAGTTCGAGTGCTTATTGAGTCCGGAGATCATCAGGACAAATGGGGAACCGTAGGGGTTTCCGAAAACATCATTGAGGCCAGCTGGCAAGCCTTGGTCGATTCCATAAACTATAAACTTTTAAAGGACGAGAAGGCTAAAAAATGACCCGCGAGCAGCAGGGGGTGGTTCTCTTCCTCGCCTCTTTATTGGTCTTTTTCTTCTTCTTAACGTCTCATTCTTCTCCTCCGTCTTTACCGGTCCGCTTTGTTGCCGCAGGTGATTTCTCCTTGAAAAAGTCTGGGGAAGGGGAGTTCTTGGTCGAAGTAGACGGGAGCGTCAACCGGCGCGGGGTTTACCCGGTGGCAAGGGGGGAAAGTATACTCGATGCCATCGAGAAAGCGGGAGGGATCAAGGATAAAATTTCTCTGCCTCCTGAAATTCTTCAGACCAAAATTGAAAAAAGCTGTCGCCTAAATGTCCTGCCGGAAGGGAACGAAAAAGGAAGAATAACGGTGGAACCCTTAGCGCCGCAAAAGCTTCCGGTGCTCTCCATTCCGATTAATATCAATACGGCAAGCCTTGAAGAGTTAAATACGCTGCCCGGAATCGGGCCCAAAATCGCCCAAGCCATTATCGACTACCGGGAGCAGGGCGAAAAATTTACCTCTCCGGAAGACCTCCTCCGGGTCAGCGGCATCGGGCCCAAGAAACTGGCCGCCATCCGCACGCACATCACTGTTCCCTAAGAGACTGGGTCGTAACCCATACTCTTCCGCCCGGGTCTTCCATTTCCCGAATTGCCAAAGAGTCTCTTCAGCAGGGGATAATTTCAATTCATTGCGCATCAATGACCACGTTGGTCAACGTGCGCAGGACCCCGGTTATGCCCTGGATCTTGGAGACGATGAAGTCTCCCAAGACGCTGATGGAATCAGCTTCCACGAAGGTGATTACATCATAAGGGCCGGTAACCGTATGAGCCGTCTTGATCCCTGGAATTTGGGCGATTTCCCGGGCAATCGTCCTGGCTTTCCCCTGGGTGGTCTCGATAAAAATGTAGGCGGAAATGGCCATGGCATACCTCCCTAAACAAATTGCGGATTGCCGAATAAAAAATGTTGAAATTAAATAGGACGCAGATTTACGCAGATAACTGCATATAATTTTTTTAGTTTATCCTGATAATCTGTGTACATCCGTGTCCAAAAAGGAAATTCCTATACAATCCAGTTATGAGTTTCGGGTTGGGAGTTTTATACAATGTTTTTTGAACCCGGAACTCGTAACCCGAAACTGGAAACTATATTTTCTCAACAATCAAGGAGACTGCTTCTCCCCCCCAGACAAAGAGAAGCCATTCCCCGTTTCGCTTGCAAATCTTCCATGGCATAAAGAAGGGTAGTAAGGACGCGGGCACCGCTGGTTGTCCGGACCGCACTGACAATGACCGCTTCTTCCCTAGTTCCTCCCACCCGAATTTTTGGAATCATTCGTAAAGAGGAAAAATTCTGCCCAAAGAATATCTTTCTAACCCTTCTTTGTCAACCCCTTTCAGATTCTTCTGAAATTCCGCCATAAGGACGACAGGAGGGATGAGGGGAGGGGGTTTTAAAAGTTTTGAAAAACAGCGGCGTGCTTCTTATGGAAAAAGGAATACCCGTTCGTTTTTCTCAGGGGATTTGAAGGAGAAGAGGGGGAA
>JAHJQK010000021.1 GCA_018819135.1 Pseudomonadota bacterium
AAGGGCTGTATTCACCTGATAGCCCTGGAATCGTTTATGCCGTTCTTTCCTTTCCTTCTCCTGCCCCATGGATGCCCAGACATCCGTATAGACCACATCGCTCCCTTGGATTGCTTGCCGGGGATCCCGGGTAAGTTCGATACGGGCTTTACGACCCCGGGTGGCCTCGGCGAGAAATTTCGCGTTCGGCTGATATCCCCTCGGGCAGGCCAGGGATAAGGCAATATCCAGCAGAGCTGCAGCCTGCACCCAGGTATTGGCAATGTTGTTCCCGTCCCCGATGTAAGCAATTTTTAAACCTTTATAGTTTCCACGTTTTTCTATGATCGTCAAAAGGTCGCAAAAAACCTGGCAGGGATGAAGCAGGTCGGTCAGCCCGTTGATCACCGGGACGGAAGACCACCGTCCCCACTCCTCGACCGTGGCCTGGTCGAAAGTCCGAATGACCACACCATCGAGGTAGCGGGAGAGAACCCTCGCGGAATCCGCGATAGGTTCGCCTCTCTTGATCTGCGTCGTCCCTGGGTCGAGGTAGACCGGATGGCCGCCCAATTGGGTCATGGCCACCTCAAAGGATACCCGCGTCCGAGTGGAAGGTTTGTCAAAAATCAATCCCAAGGATTTCCCGGCCAGCGGATAATCCGCCAGGCCTTTTTCCCATCTGCGCTTGATGGTAATGCTTCTCTGCAGCAGGGCATCGATTTCGCGCCGGGAAAGATCCGCCAGACTCAATAAATTACGCCTTTTCATTTTTTTCTTAACCCTCCACTCCGGTAAAACACGCTTCCATAAAAAGATCTCATTCCCTGCCCCTGCCGGGGGCTATTCATTAGCTCTGGCCATCAGATCCAGGTAGAAAATATTTCATCCAAAGCTTGAACCAGCCGGTCGATCTCCTCGGCAGTGACGATCAAGGGGGGAACTCCATAATGCTCATAAGCAAAAAGTTTTCCGGTCCGGCCCAACCCTTCCTGAGAAATTTTGATCAATTCTTCGTTGGTCATCATTTTTCCTTCCAATATTTTTTTAGCCACAGAGGGCACAGAGATCCCAGAGTTATAACAACGTGATTAAGAAAAAGGATTGTCAAGTGCCCAAATTTAACACAATGAAATTCCTCTATTGTTAAAATACAAAGTTTATTTTGACTATAGGCATTTGATTTTAATTCCTCTGTGTTCTCGGTGTTCTCTGTGGCGAATAAAATTTTCAATAGATCTGCGTTCCGATTCCCTCGTCCGTAAAGATCTCCAGCAAGATCGCATGTTTTACCCGGCCGTCGATGATGTGGGTTTTTTTCACACCCTCCTGGAGGGCCTGTAAACAACAATTCACCTTGGGAATCATTCCCCCGCTGATGGCTCCTTCCTTGAGATAACGTCCGGTCATCTCGGCATTCATCGTGGAGATCAGCTTTTTCTCTCCATCGAGGACCCCCTCAACATCCGTGAGCAGAATGAATTTTTCTGCTTTTAGAGAGGCGGCGACTTTCCCGGCCACCAGGTCAGCGTTGATGTTATACATCTCTCCTGCAGGCCCGACCCCCACCGGAGCGATGACGGGAATCCATTTGTTGTTCATGATGTTCTCAATTAATGCGGGATTAATGCTTTCTACTTCGCCGACCAAGCCAATATCCAATAGTTCTTTCTCCTCAACCTCTTTTCCCCGCCGGGGAATCCAGAGCTTTCTCGCCCGAATGAGGTTTCCGTCCATGCCGGACAGGCCCACCGCCTGACCGCCGCGTTGATTGATCAGGGAGACAATTTCTTTATTGATCTTGCCTACCAGAACCATTTCCACGATGTCCATGGTCTCCTCATCGGTAACTCGCATGCCCTCTACGAACTTTGATTTTTTACCGATTTTTCCCAGCATGTCGTCGATTTGCGGCCCGCCCCCATGGACGATGACCGGATTGAGCCCGATGTAGCGCATCAAAACGACATCCCGGACGAAGCTCACTTTAAGGTCCTCGTCCTCCATGGCGTGTCCTCCATACTTAATGACGATCGTTTTGTTGAAGAAACGTTGAATGTACGGCAACGCTTCCAGGAGAACATCGGCCTTATCGATCCAGCTCTGCATCTTTCTTTTCCTTATGATTTTTTAACTCGATTGTATAGGAAATTCCTTTGGGGACACGGATTCACCCTGTTAGATATTTACTATCTAACAGGGTAAACACAGATTATCAGGATAAACTAAAAAAAATAATTATCTGCGGTTATCTGCGTAAATCTGCGTCCTATTAAATTTAAACTTGAAACTGTCGTTATAGGATATACCGGCTAAGATCCTCATCCTTGATGATTTCACTAAGCTTATCCTGGACGTATTGGGCATCCAATAAAATATTTTTTTCTGCCCGCTCGGGGGCATCAAAAGAGATTTCATCCAAAAGTCTTTCCATAATGGTATGCAGGCGGCGGGCGCCGATATTTTCAGTGCGCTGATTCACCAAGGTGGCGATCTCGGCAATTTCAGCGATGGCCTCCCCGGTGAAAGATAGGTTGATGGACTCGGTGGCCAATAAGGCCGTGTACTGCTTGATCAGGGCGTTCTTGGGTTCGGTAAGAATGCGGATGAAATCATCCCGGCTCAAGGTATCTAACTCCACCCGGATGGGGAATCGACCCTGCAGCTCCGGAATCAAGTCCGAGGGTTTGGAAACATGGAAAGCGCCCGCAGCGATGAAGAGGATATGATCGGTTTTCACCATTCCGTAGCGCGTAGTTACGGTCGTCCCTTCTACGATCGGTAGCAGGTCCCGCTGAACTCCCTCCCGGGACACATCCGGCCCGTGGGTAGTCTCTCGCCCGGCAATCTTGTCGATCTCATCCAGGAAGATAATCCCTCCTTGTTCCACGCGCTCGACCGCTAATCCGGTCACCTTGTCCATGTCAATCAGCCTCTGGGACTCCTCTTCGGTAAGCAGGTCCAATCCTTCGGGGACCTTGACCCTCCGCCGCTTGCTCTTCTTGGGAAGGAGATTGCTGAACATTTCCTTCAAGTTGATGTCCATCTCTTCCATCCCGGCGCTGGAAAAAATCTCTACGATGGGCAGGTTGCGTTGGGTCAGTTCCAGCTCGACGATCCGTTCGTCGAGTTTTCCAGAACGGAGCATCTGCCTGAGCTTCTCCCGGGTGGGTGAAGACAGCCGGGGGAGATTTTGAGTTTTTTCTCCTACGGCAGAAGGTTCACTGGGGTTATCCCCCATTTCTTCCGCTTTCTCTTCTTCCGCGGATTCTTTCTTGAGGGGAGGAAGCAACAGGTCCAGCATGCGTTCTTCGGCAGTCTCCCGGGCCTTGACCTGGACTTTATCCGTCTCTTCTGCCCGCACCATGTTGACCGCCAGTTCGGTAAGGTCCCGGACCATTGATTCCACATCCCGCCCGACGTAACCTACTTCCGTAAACTTGGAAGCTTCAATCTTCAGGAATGGGGATTGAGCCAGCTTGGAAAGGCGGCGGGCGATTTCAGTTTTACCCACTCCCGTGGGGCCGATCATGATGATGTTTTTTGGGGCGATCTCGTCGCGCAAATCCTCCTCAACCCGCTGACGGCGCCAGCGGTTGCGCAAAGCAATCGCCACCGCCCTCTTGGCGTTTTGCTGGCCGATCACATATTTATCTAATTCGACGACGATCTCGCGGGGAGTAAGAGGTCTCAATTCATCCCCGTCTTTTGCTTGGTTGCTCATTCTTCTCCTTGTTTGGAGGTTGGTTTGATCGCTGGTGGATCTGCCCCCAATTCTTCTACGATTAGTTCATCGTTGGTGTAAATGCAAATTTTTGAGGCAATGCGCATGGCTTCCTCGACGATCTCTCGGGCTTCCAGATCAGAATACTTGAGCATAGCCCTGGCGGCAGCCAGGGCAAAAGGCCCCCCGCTGCCGATGGCCGCCACTTCATCATCCGGTTCAATGATGTCCCCTGTTCCCGAGAGGACCAAGGTAGAATCCCGGTTGGCCACGACCAGCAACGCTTCCAGCCGGCGGAG
>JAHJQK010000197.1 GCA_018819135.1 Pseudomonadota bacterium
AAGTGAATATGGCATTAAATTACCCGAAGCCAGATTGGCTCGGGACCCGCAGGAAGCAGTAAGAGTGGCCAAGGAGATGGGATGTCCCGTCGCAATGAAAGTGGTATCCTCTGACATCATTCATAAATCGGACGTGGGGGGTGTGAAGTTAGGAGTAGAACAACATCAGGTGGAAGGGACCTTCGAGGATATTATAAAAAACGCAGAGAAAGTGACTCAACGGTCAAGAATCCTCGGAATACTCATATCACCTATGGTGCCCCCTGGACAGGAGTGTATTGTGGGAATGATTCGGGACCGTCAATTTGGACCCGTACTTATGTTCGGCCTTGGTGGTATTTTTGTTGAAGTCATGAAAGATGTCTCCTTCAGAGTCGCCCCTCTTGTCCAGGAAGATATTGATGAAATGGTGGAGAATATTAAAGGATATAAGGCGCTGATAGGCATCAGAGGGAAAAAACCTAAAGATATCGATGCAATCAAGGATATCTTGGCAAAAATCTCGCAGATGGTGATCGATCATCCAGAGATCCAGGAGATCGACTTGAATCCCATCATTGTTCACGAAAAAGGGGCCTCCATTGTTGACTCTCGGGTAATAATCAGAGCATCGGATGAGCCGAATTGATCTGATGGGAATTTTTTTGAATTCCTTTTTTAGAAAAGATGGATCGAATAATACAAATTAACTTAACTATAAGAAAGGGGGAAAATTATGGGATTTGAATGCATCATCTATGAAAAGGAAGAAAACATTGCCACTATAAAGCTTAACCGTCCCCAAGTTCTGAACGCCATGAATAAGCAGTTATGGCTAGATTTTCGCGAGGCCTTGCATGATGTAAGGGACGATTCGCAAATTAAAGTTCTGATTATCACTGGGGAAGGTAGGGCATTCTCAACAGGGGCGGATTTGAAGGATTCAAAAGGAAGGACTCTGACTGCCTACCGGGACTATCTTGTCCATCTTCAAGAAATATCAAGGGAACTGATTCGTTTTCCCAAAGCGACCATCGCAGCGGTCAATGGCTACGCCCTCGGTTCAGGGTATGAATTAGCCCTGGCATGTGATATTCGTATAGCCGGAGAAAAAGGTAAATTTGGCTCTCCGGAGGCTAAAGTTTCCTCTTCGGTGACGGGTGGGGCTATGCGTCTGCTCCAAGATTTAGTCGGACCTGGTAAGGCAAAAGAACTTTTTTTTACGTGTGAATACATTGACGGCAAAGAGGCAGAACGAATCGGCCTTGTCAACAAGACTGTTCCGGATAATGAGTTGATGGCCACAGCGAAAGCAATGGCCAAAAAGATTGCTGAAAATTCAACTTTTTCCATAAATATAATCAAGAAGGGGTTAAATATGGCCTCGGAGGTTAGTCTCGAAGCTCTCATGGACTACGAGATTGAAGGCTGTCTGGCGACTGTCTCCACGCCTGAACGGCAGGAAAAATTGGAAAATTTTGAGAAAAGAAAGGAATGATCAAATATTTATAGGCGGCTGCGTTTAGGCCGTGCATATAAATCGCAAGCTAAGAAGATAGCATCAGGCCTGAAATGTGAATCAATTTTTTTTGAGAATCTCTGCCAATTATTTGTCGGAATCCATCCCTTTCTTTATCCTCGCAGCGGCTTTACTCACAGCACTATATTGAATCGCCCCTAACATCTTCTCGATGGTCTCATCATTTTACCCGCTGCACCGCTGCGCAAAATAAAGAGCCACTTTTCATCCTTGATTCCCTCTGTTCCCTTTTACCAAAAATTAACTTTTTGGGGCTTGGGTGAAAGGGCGTAGATCGCAGGCTGAATCGGCGGGAGATGATCCGAAAATGCAAAGGAGTGGGTGGCAAGCTGATTTAAAGTATTGTTTTCGCGGAATTAATATGTTAGAAAGACAATTCATTCTCCGCAAGCAGTTAGGAAAATTGAAGGAAATAAAAATTTAGGAGGTTGCTATGTTTTATGAAGTAAGAGTACCAGAAGCCAAACCGGGCGGGAAACAAATTTCTGCTCTGGTAGTCCTGAATCCCTCCGAATCCAGGCGACTTCTGGCTAAGGCCACGGTGGCCCTTCCGGAAGTGCAAAACGCCTGGAAAAACGGGATGATTATCATTGGGCGGGGCATCACCAACGCCTACGTCAGCGAAGAGCTGTTCGGAATTTCCTTGGAACCCAAGGCAGGGCAGACCGTGGGCCTGATTAGCAAAGGGTTCACGAACTCCCATGCCGGCCTGCCTCCCACTACCTGGCATGTGATCAAGAAAGGAAAGGTGGTAGAAGGAGCGGACTCGAATGTTGAAATTCTAAATTTCGGGCCGGAAGATGTCTTTATCAAGGGGGGCAATGCTGTTGACAATCAGGGAAATGTCGGAGTATACGCTTCCGGTTTGAAAGGGGGGACCATCGGCATGTGCTGGCCGATTGTTACGGCCCGGGGCTCTCATCTGATTCAGCCGGTGGGGCTCGAGAAGCTCGTCCCCTCTGTCCTGGAAGCTTCGATGCATTCGGGGATTTACCACTTCCAATACAGCATGGGCCTGCCGGGGAGGGTTGTCCCCGTAACCTCGAGCAAGGTAGTCACGGAAATTCAGGCTTTCGCCCTCCTCGCGGGTGTTCGAGCCTATCATATTTCCTCCGGAGGAGTGGGCGGCTCCGAGGGGGCCGTCGTTCTCAGCTTGGAAGGAGAAGAAGAGAAAGTAAAGAAGGCTTTTGATTTGGCTAAATCCGTAAAAGGGGAACCGGCGGTGACTTTGCCCGATAAATACAAAGTAAGTTCGCCGGCTGATTATAAGTACGACGCCATGGCTCAACTTGGTACCTTAGGGGGACTATAGAAAAGAGGATGTAAGGCACAAGGCGTAAGGCGATAGGTAATAGGTCATGACCAAATGATTAAATCACCAACTAAAGCAATGTCCAATACGCTTAAGTATTTTTTCGAACCCAGAAGTGTGGCTATCATTGGTGCATCAAAAACCCCGGGAAAGGCCGGGAATGAGATCCTGAAAAATATAGTTGCCAATGGATTTGCCGGTAAGGTTTTTCCCATCAACCCAAGTGAAGAGGATATCATGGGCTTCAGGACCTTCCGTTCGGTGAAAGACATTCCCGAACCGGTGGACCTGGCGGTCTTCATTGTGCCGGCGGAAAAGACTCTGGAGCCGCTCCAGGAGTGTGCAGAGAAAAAAGTGCCAGCGGTCGTCATTGTCTCTGGGGGGTATGCCGAAGTGGACCAGCAGGGAGCCCGACTGCAGGAAAAGATTCTTGCGGTGGCCAAAGCCGCCGGGATGAGAATTATCGGGCCCAATACCAGCGGCCTGACCAGCACTCCCGCATCCCTGACCACGACTTTTTTCCCCCTGGGGAAAATCCGTAGGGGGCCCATCAGCTACATTGCCCAGACCGGTAATTTTGCCACTCATACCATGAAATGGATCCTGACCGGGGAAAATTTTGGCGTGGCTCGCGTGGCTGGGTTGGGCAATAAGATCGACGTGGAAGACGCCGAAGTTCTGGAATACTTGGGTGAAGATCCGGAAACGAAGGCCATTTTGATGTATATCGAAGGGTTGCGGGATGCCCGCCGTTTCTTCGAGGTGGCCCGGAAGATCACCAAGAAAAAACCCGTTGTCGTTCTTAAGGGAGGGCGGACAAAAACCGGCGCCGCAAGAGCTTTTACGCATACTGCTTCTCTGGCCGGGAATGAATTGGTTTTAGATGGGGCGTTCCGGCAGGCCGGGATCGTTCGGGTAAAACGTTACTTCGACCTAATCAACGTGGCCAAAGGAATTGCTTTCCAGCCCCTTCCCGCCGGCCGCCGAGTCTCTTCGCTGGCTCCTTCCGGGGCCTTGGGCGTAGTGGTGGCCGATGCCTGTGAATCGATGAGCCTAAAAATGGCGGTTCATTCAGAAAGGACACGAAAAAAGCTAATGGAAATCAGCGCTTCCTGGGTGACCGTTTCCAATCCCGTAGATATGTCAGCTATTACCCCCATTCTCGGTCCGGTTGAGGCGTATAAGGCTGTAGTGGAAATTCTGATGCAGGATGAGGGGGTGGACGTTGTGGTCCCGATTTTGCTGGCATCCCCCAATTTCCCGGCAGAAAAACATAGCTTTCTTCCGGAACTCTCCACGAAATACCCGCATAAATCAATCTACGTAAGCTTCACGGGAGACAAAAAAAGTTACGAACAAGCCAGAGCCCTTCTGGAAGAGCGTTCCATCCCGGTCTTTGTTCCGCTGGAAGATGTATTCGAGACGCTGGAAGTTTTATGCCGCTGCCGGGAAGCGTTGAATGGAGAGTGATCAATCATTTCTGGACGTAGATTCACCCTGTTAGATGTTTACTATCTAACAGGGTGAATCTACGTCCCAGATAATTCAAACGAGAAAAGGCAGGGGTGTTCCTTTCCGGTAAACCAGAGCCTGGCAAGAGGTGATCAGGTGCCCTTGCTCGTCGAACACCTTGATGTCGTAATTGGCGGTCTTGGCGGTACAGCTAAATTCTTTGGCCTCGGCAGTTAGCTTGCTTCCCGGAGCAGGGGAGGACACGTACGTAATATTCATGTTCAAGGCCACGGCCATGGTGCCATGAGAGTTGGAGGCGGTTTCAAAGGCTTCGTCGATAAGGGCAAATAAAGCTCCACCGTGGGCCAGGCCGAAAATATTTTCCATGTCCGGGGTGAAAGTCATCTCCACCCTGGAATATCCTTCATCCAGGGCGGTAAGTTTCAGCCCGAACTTCTGGGCAAAAGGCTCTCTTTCTACCTGTCTGAAAATTGCTTCTTTCACTCTCCCGTCCATGACAACCCCGTTCTATATTTTATTTATGGGCTTCTTTTTTTTGTAAAAAGGGTTTGAGGGCTCGAGGGTTCAAGGATTTATGGATGAACGTATTTTTTCTTGCAATAATTTGATAGCGAAAGCATAGAGAATAATGTTAAGAACAATTATAGATAAACTTATTTCTCCGCGATAGTCTTAATTTCGTTTTTCTTAATACAAACGCAAAAATATTTTTTACATCCGGCTCAATTCCCCTTCCCCTCTCCCCCGCGGGGGAGAGGGAGGGGGTAAGGGGGGTAAATGTTAATGGATTAAATGCCTTTGTATTATTAAAAATTTTAGAAGGGAGTGGGGCGAAGATGAGGAGCAGAATAAGGAATTATGTAATCTGGTATATGGTATTGGCGATGTTGGTAATCGGTATTACGCCTCGGGTTTATGCGGGCTTTTCACCATCGGAGGCGATGACCGTTGCCCAGTTTGATCGGACCGCGGACCTGCAAAAGATCCAAAAGGTCTTGGAATTGAAAATGATCAGCGAAAGGCTCCGGCAATTGGGAT
This sequence comes from Pseudomonadota bacterium, assembly GCA_018819135.1. Taxonomy (GTDB): domain Bacteria; phylum Desulfobacterota; class SM23-61; order SM23-61; family SM23-61; genus JAHJQK01. The sequence goes on from JAHJQK010000197.1 coordinate 5,343, forward strand.
TTACCGAGGAAGGAATCCAGCAAAGATTGAACCGGCTCAGCAATGAGCAGATTCATCGCTTGGCCTTAAATCTGGATGAACTGAAGGTGGGTGGGAATGGAGCAGAATTGATCATCTCGCTTTTGGTCATTACGATCCTGGTGGTCATTTTGATCTATCTTTTAGGGCATAAGATTGCCATTAAAAAAGGTTGATTCCATCGGCATAATTACCTTTGCCGGACTTTCAGTCCAATTTTATATGGGCAAGAGAGAACCGGAAGGCATTCCGTTGTTTTAGGAAGGGAATGATCGGGACTACATTCTTAACTTGATTGTATAGGAAATTCCTTTCTGGACACGGATTCACCCTGTTAGATGTTTACTATCTAACAGGGTAAACGCAGATTATCAGGATAAACGAAACAGAAAATATTTATCTGTGTTTATCTGCGAAAATCTGCGTCCCAATTAATTCTCTCTACTGACCTCATATCAACCGGAGGGTCAGAGATGAAACGCCTTTTATTCGCCTTTATTGCTGGATTTGTTGCCGTGCTTATCTTCCATCAGGGAATGCTATCGATCCTTTACGCCGTTGGGTTCACGTCCCGCGCCCCCTTTCCCATTCAGCCCACTCAGCCCTTGGCAATTCCCCAAATCTGGTCCTCGGCCTTCTGGGGAGGTGTTTGGGGGTTGGTCTTCGCAGCCTTCTTTCGTCTCCCCTCAAAAGGTGCGAGATATTGGTTAGGCGCGATCCTATTTGGCGCAATTGGCCCGACGCTCGCGGCCTGGTTTCTGGTGGCCTCCATCAAAGGCCAGCCTTTGGCCGTAGGATGGAAATTGGCTCCGATGATGACCGGTTTCTTGGTAAATGGGGCATGGGGTTTGGGAACAGCCCTTTTCCTTCACTGGTTTTCCAGAAAATAAGAACCCCAGACCCTTGGAGCACCCAGTGGCAATCAATGATAACGGGGATGCCCACAAAATAAATTTTTGTGGGGATGATTCAGCTCTTTCCTAATTTCTTACCCCGAGGAGGTGCACAAGATGAAAAAATTGAGCTTTTTATTCTTCATGATTCCTCTCTTTAGCGTCGTCCTGTTTTTTTCAATTCTGGCCAGGGCGCAAACGGCACCTGAAAGGCAATCTAAGGTGCAGGGGGATGTTGATCCTTACCAGGTTACGCTTTATCGCAATATAAATTATTCTGATCCAATCATGTCGTGGAAACTTACACCCGGCATGCGGATGCTAAAAGTTCCAGTAGTGAACAAAATCCCTTTTTCTATATTCCTCGGTTTGAAGGTAGGGGTTTTGCTTTTCCCCGATAATAATTTTTCTTCAAAACTTCAAGGAGTTTCATCCTACGAGGTTAAATTCGGCGCTTCCAATGAACCCTCGAAAAAGTATCTGATCCCTTACTTCCGGTTTAACAATTCTACGCCCCAAATGTACGAATCCGCAACATTTACACAGTGCTTGCTCATTATACACCGTAAAGATATAGGTGATTTCTTAGGGGTTTACCTCGTAAAGGGAAATAGGGGACATTGATTCAAAAGCAACTTTTGAACTTTTATTGACAAAAGATTCTTAAAGGTTTAATTTGGTTTCATGCCAAGACAGTCGAGACTGGATGCACCAGGGACATTACACCATGTAATGGGTCGAGGGATTGAAAGGACCAAGATCTTCCGAACTGGAGAAGACCGGGAAGATTTCCTGGCGCGTTTGGGTGAGCTTTGCCGGACTGGAGCCTTAAGAGTTTACGCCTGGGCTCTGATGGATAACCATTTTTTATGTTGAGCTCAACATAAATAATGGGAAAACTGAATGTACGGTTTGATGAGGGGGAGCTGGAGATAGGGCATTCGTCACTACGCCAGTTCCCTACTCTACCCTAAATATACAGTACCTAAGTAGGTATATGATATTAATTTTTTAAAAGGAGAAAAAATCATGGCGAAAATGGAGGGTGCAATCAAGTCTGAAATCCTGCGCCTGGCCAAAAGGGAAGTGAGAGCCGCTTTTCTTCCCCTCAGGCGCGAAGTGTGGGTTATGAAGCTCAAGCTTTCGGGGCTCTCCAAGGGCTTTGCCATTCTGAACAGGCAAGCAAAGGAGCTGCGCCTGCAGGAACCCAAGTCAAAATTGGAGGCCACCCCGGAAGAAGTTAAGGTTTCCCGCCTTACGCCGGAACGGATTCGCAATCTGCGCAAGAATAAAGGCATCTCCCAAAGGGAGCTGGGCATTCTCACCGGAGCAACCACTGGGGCCGTCTTGTTATGGGAGAAGGGCAAATTCAAACCAACAGAGAATAAAAAAGCCGCGCTTGTGGCGCTTAGGAAGGTTACGAAGCGGGATGTTAAGAAGATGCTTGCGGAAATGGCTGGAGATAAGCAGAAAGTGAAGCCCGCCAAAGGCAAGGGCAAAAAAGCTAAAGCGGGAAGGCGTTCCAGGAAGTAGCTTTTTACCCTAAAAGCCTGAATTTGATTTAAAGGAGTAATCCCTCAGTTATGGGTATTAAAGGACAATGTTAAGCTTGACAACGACTTCTTCCTGTACTCTTGATTTTCAATTTCCGCCCTTCAATGCAACATTTCAATTGCAAATAAGCAAAATAAGAGGTGTGAAATTAATCCATTTTTCACTTGACATCATGAATTATTTTTTCTAAATTAAAGGTGCTATAACCCTCCGTAGCTTGGTAAACCCATCAACCGAACCTCTAACCTTCTGGAGGTTGCTGTGAGAAGGAGTTTCCGGAAGGTGCCGATATAAAAGCCTCTAAGGGGAAAAACAACCTTTGGAGGCTTTTATATTTCGAAATTCAATACGGATAAATAGGAAACTAGAAGACATTACCACCCAGTGAAACATTATTAAACAATCAGCTATCAATTAGGTGGGAGGTGTAATTATGTCCGTAATAACGATTTCCAGACAGTTGGGAAGTTTGGGGACGGAGATCGCCCAGGCGGTGGCGAAAAAGCTCAATTATGAATATATGGACAAAGATAAGGTTGCTGAGGGTTTGGCGGATTATGGTCTACCACCCCCT
>JAHJQK010000198.1 GCA_018819135.1 Pseudomonadota bacterium
ATCTCGGTCGCCCAGGCAGTTTTCCAGCGAGCCTCGGCCAAAGGGCTTGGCCAGGAAGTGGGACTATGATCCAGAGAATTAACTTGATAAGAAGCGTCCAGGCGTTAGAATGAGCGCGCAATGAGCTTTTAAGGAGGTAAGGAGAAGGTGACGAATTTAGAATTCGGGTTGACCCTAACAGTAGTTGGGATGGGAGGAACACTGGCTGTCCTTTTCCTGATCACCCTGGTGATGGATGCCTTAAATAAATTCTTCCCTCCGGACATGAAAGGAAAGAGGGAGTAAAAGATGATAATCGATGGCTTCCTTAGTCTCTTGAACGGGTTTGGGAATTTACAGTGGACCAACGGGGTGATGATTCTGGTAGGGTGTACCCTGCTCTACCTGGGAATTAAGAAAAACATGGAACCGCTTCTTTTGATACCCATCGGCTTCGGAGCCATGCTGGTGAATATCCCTCTCGCCGGATTGATGGAAGAAGGAGGGCTTTTACGATACTTTTACGAGGCCGGGGTGCTGACGGAGATTTTCCCTTGCCTGATCTTTGTCGGCATCGGGGCCATGACGGACTTCGGTCCCCTTCTGGAAAATCCCCGTATCCTTCTTTTGGGCGGGGCCGGACAATTTGGAATTTTTCTCACCCTGCTGCTGGCCTTGCTTTTGGGGTTCACCCCGCTGGAATCTGTGGCCATCGGGATCATAGGGGCTTGCGATGGGCCCACGGCCATCTACGTGACTTCCAAGTATGCTCCCCACATGCTGGGAGCAGTATCGGTGGCGGCCTATTGCTACATGTCTATGGTGCCGATCATTCAGCCGCCGATCATGCGGGCCTTGACCTCTGTTGAAGAACGGAAGATCGTAATGACCTATAAAAAGAAGTCGATCTCCCGCTCGGTGAAAATTCTCTTTCCTATTGCCGTGACCTTAGTGACTTGCTTGATTGCCCCCATGGGGACCCCTTTGATGGGCACCCTTATGTTGGGCAGTCTTCTCAGGGAAAGTGGAGTGGCGGACCGGCTGGTCAAAGCCTCACAGAACGAGATTGCCAACATCGTCACCCTGCTTTTGGGGATTTCCATCGGAGCGACAATGGCCGGGCCGGTCTTCCTGAAAGCCGAGACCCTGATCGTTTTAGGTTTGGGCCTGGTGGCCATCTCTTTGGATACGGTAATGGGGATCTTTCTGGCCAAACTGATGAAAATCCTTTCCGGCGGCAAGGTAAATCCTTTGATCGGAGCTGCCGGAATTTCGGCTTTCCCCATGTCGGCGCGCGTCGTTCAGGTAGAAGGGCAGAAGGCCAACAAAAAAAATTACCTCCTCATGCACGCCATGGGTGCGAATACCGGAGGGCAGATCGGCTCCGTTCTGGCGGCGTCGGTCATGCTTTCGCTACTGAAAGGGATGGGGATCATCTGATCAGTTGCCAGACTTTTTCAAAAAGTCCAGGTATTGCTGAGCCAGGCGGGCATTTTCGCTCTGGGGAGCGATGCGCACCACTTCCTCGAAAGATTTCTTCGCCTCCTCACGCTTCCCGGAGTTGAAATAAAGCAGGCCGAGTTGGAGGTGGGCCTTCCCAAAAGCCGGGTCTTGAGCCAGGGCCGAACGCATGGCGGCAATGGCTGCTTCGGTCTGTTTTTCATCGATATAAGCCAGGCCCAGATTATAATAAGCCAATCCGAAGTCCGGTTTCATGGCCACGGCTTTTTGGTAATATTCAATGGCCTTCCGCCGGTCTCCTTTTTTATAGTAGGCCCAGCCCATGTTGTTCAGGGGGTAAAAAGGCGTCATGTAGAGAAGGTCATTTAAAACCGTCTCGAATTCCTTGATCGCCTCATCCCATTTGCCCAGTTCTATGTAAGTCGCCCCCATGGCGTTATGAGCTTCGGTGAATTTTGGATCGAGGACCAGGGTTTGGCGGAAATGCTCCAGCGCCTGAAGGAAGCGGCCCTTGGCACTGTATGCCCAGCCCAAGGCAAATTGGATTTCAGCGTCTTGGGGATTGAGTTTCTCGGCCTGTAAAAGCTCTCTGAGGGCCGATGTGGGATCTCCCTGCTGGAGGTTTTGATAGCCCAAGCGTAAATGGATCGTGGCCTTTTGCTTGGCCTGCTCATCTGTCGAACACCCCACCAGAAAAGATAAGCCCACCGCTAAAAGCAGGAGCGCTTTGAATAAGTTCATAAGGGACCTCAATGTTTTATCTTAATTTTCCTCTATACCTCTGTGGTGAATCGCCTTTTTTAGGGGATACAACTTTTTTGAAAATATAAAGGCTTTTCTGTTAGCCTGTCAAGCTATTTAATGACTCGAAATTCGCACTCCGCTTCGGCGATAATCGAATTGAATAGGAAAATCCTTTTGGGACACGGATTCACCCGATGAGATGTTTACTATCTAACAGGGATTATCAAGATAAACTAAAAAGAAAATAATCATCCGTTGTTATCTGCGCAAATCCGTGTCCGCTTAAATTTAAACCCGTAACCCGTAAGATTTATTCCATCCCCTCGAACAACGCAAACAAATTTCAGTTCAGCTCTGTATCTAGCTCACCCTGCTCCAGTTTTTGGAAAAAGAGCGACTTGACCGGATCGGATAGGATCCTGGCGAATCTTCGTCCGATGCTGGGCTCCTTGTACTGGAAGAAATCCTCCATGTAGGCAAAGACCGAGTAAAAAAGGTTGCCAAAGTAATAGTTCCGGTCTAACACCCCGAAGGCCACCAGCGGTATGACATCGGTTACATTGACCCAGCCAGGATAGATTGTCCGATCCCCTACCAATTGAATCTGGGGTTTACCGAATTTTCAAATCCCAAACTTTTCGGTCATTGGAATTTAATGCTTCGATATTATTTAGAATTTGGGATTTGGCTTTGGTTATTTTTTTTATTTGTTCCAACGCTGTTTGACGCTTAGCCAGATGATGTAGACCAGCATGAATATAGTAGAAATTGTGGCCGGCACTGCGGTTTTTTCGCTGAAAAGGGTCAGGGCCAGGCCTGCGGCCAGGCCCGTGTTTTTATGCGTCCCCAAGAGAACCAGGCTGGTCGCCATTTTGGAATCGACATGGAAAAATCGGCAGAGCCTCTCGATGACGAATCCCAGGAAAAAAGTGCTGGCCAGGGCAATGAAAGCCGCTGGAAGGAAGGCTAATGGCTGGGCGAAGATTAAATCACGGTTCAGACCGATAATGGTGTATACCACCAAAAAGAATCCCCAGTTGGTGATCGCTCCTTTTATCGGTTCGACTCGTTTCGAAATTTTACTCCAGAGTAAGACTCGCGAAAGGATTAAAGGGAGCAGGATCAGCTCAATCATAATGATGAGAATTTTTCCGGACCCTAAAGAACCGGCCCCGATAAAACCCAGGGTGATCAAAGGTGTAAGGATAAGGGCAGCGAGGTAACACCCGATGGCCGCAACGAGAGTAAAAGGACTATTCCCATTCAGCATGGCGGTGAAAGGGATGACGGCGATGGCCGGGGGAACGGCCGTCATGATGATAAAACCATGCCGCAGGGCTTCATCATGGATCATTAAGGAGCTCAACCCCAGAAGAAGGCCGCCGAGGACCCCATAGTTCAGGGCCAGACCCGCCAAGGCGGGCATCAGCAGTTTATGGGGAGCAAGGAAAATACTACCGGGAACACCCATCGTAGAAAGGGTCATCACCACGGCCAGCGCCGGGACCACGGTTGATTCAGTCCATCGGGCGCCCTGTCCCAGGGTTAATCCGAGGGTTAAGGCCAGGGGGAGAATAAAGTCTCTATGCCGAAGAAGGTTTTTAAGGGGAACCATAATGAAATTTGTTCAAGGCCAAAAGAAAAATTACAACTTTGCTTTGGCCATGGGAATCGATTGGGGGGCCCGGGCTTTTTCCAGCGCCCTCCGACGGAGGGGCCCGTATTCTTCCGTCTCCTGGTCTCCAGCTTCTGCGGGCTTAGGGCTCTTTGGCCGAGGGTCCAGTTTAGATCCTCTGCACCTCTTCTAGGCGAGAATCGCCCCCCTGCCACCGGAGAGCGCCGTGAGGGGGGGAATTCCAAAGACGCCGGGCCGATTACCCTTCCGGCGAAAAATCAGTTTTGCTGGCCCCGCATACCGGGCACGTCCAGTCTGCCGGAAGTTTTTCGAAGGGCGTGCCAGGGGCTACACCATTTTCCGGGTCTCCGGCGGCCGGATCATAAACATAACCGCAAATGTTGCAGGTGTACTTTTTCATTCCTTTCTCTCCTCTCGTCTCGAATCTCTTGGGTCTTGGGGATTAGGATTCATAAATCTTAAGGAACGCCGCGCAAGGGAATTGTTAAATCTTTACCCCGTGCTTACGACTTACGCCTGGCGATTTATGGTTGTTTCAGGGTTTATCTGCGATGATCTGCGCCAATCTGCGTCCCCAAATGTGATTTAGAAGCGCCCCTTCTCCACTTTTTTTTCGACAATGGAGCTGGAGCGGGTTTCCATAACCTCTTCTTTTCCTCCCGGTCCCGGAGGTCAACGCCGGACTCCGCCTCCACAAGGGAGATGACTGAGATGCGCCGCAGGATCTGAAGCGACAAAACATCGGGGGGATCCCGGTTCTCGTCAATGAATCTCCTGATTTCGGCCATTTCGGACTCATTAAAATCCCAGCGGCACCGATCTAAAATCCTTTCCCAGACGGATTCTTTCAGACTCCCGTAGGCCTGGAGGGAGGTCTCTCCCTCCTCGATCGACTCGGCCACCTCCCCCAGCGCCTCCAGAGAGATGCTCGCCACTTCCTCTCGGAAGGCTTGGATGAATCTCTGCACCTCTCCTTGGGCACAAGGGAAAGTCCCTTGTCGGCAGCGATCTGTTTGCCAAGATCATCTTCCTGAATCTTCAGGGACTTATTTAATATCTGTAATCTTCCCGGAAAGATCTCGTAAAAAGCCGGCTGGTCCAGGGCCGTTTTCGTCCGCCGGACAAGGAACTTCCGTTCACCGCTTTCGGCAAAAAAATAGGTCACCCGCAAGGGTTCGTAGGAGGGCTTTTCGCTGATGCAGGAATCGGCCTTAATAAAGAGCTTTTCCATCGGGTGGCCGCGATGGGCAGTCAGGAAATCCTTGACCCTGGCGAGATCCGCGTTGTTCCATTCTACTCCTGGAAGAGTGTCGGCCCGGGCCAACTCGAAGCCGCCGTAATTGGGAATCACCTGATTGCAGGCCGTACAGCGGATCAGCTCTTTAATCATTTTTCAAATCCTTGCAATACGCCAAGCGTCACCATCCTGTCGCCATAAGAACCAGATCCCTTTAAAGGCAGGGTAGGCCCTTGAAAACAGATGGGAGCGACATAATAATCCAGATAAAAACAGACTCATCCCATCCTCTGGAAGGTTTGAGTTTAGGGTAGGAAGTTTTTATAAACGAGGGGAACTTGTTGTTTTGAATTGTAGCAAAGGCGATGATTCTGTCAACCAGATTTTTGTCTTACCTCTGTGTAGACTTGACACTCTCCCGCTTCATACCGATCAGCCCTCCCCTGTTGGCATCTTGTAGAATTCCGCATCCCAGCCACCCAGGCTTACCAATTCCCCGTGGGACCCTTTCTCAATGATCCTCCCCCCATCCATGACGAAGATGCAGTCCGCCATACGAACCGAGGAAAAGCGATGGCTTATAATGATGGCCGTACGGCCGTTGAGTTGTTCCCGAAGGGCCTGGAAGAATTCGTATTCCGCACGGGCGTCCAGGGAGCTCGTAGGCTCGTCCAGGAAGTCATCTTGCTTGCCAGATGACTTTCCTTCCGTTTTGGAGAGGATCCGCGTTTTTTAAATCATTCTTTTTTAGGAGGGCTGGCCGAGAAGAAAAGGTCGGCGTAATCGCATGCGGCTGAACTTTTGGTGTGTTGAGAGTTGATGTAAACCAAGACCGTCCCCACTAACGGAGGCTCTTCCTCGAAGAGCTTTTTGTAATCTTCATAAACATTGCGCGTCTCACAAATCCACTGGTCTAACTTAGCCGGTCCGCTCTGAAGGACGACGTACTTCATCTTGCTGTAGACCGTACTCGTTCCGAAAAGCCCGATCGGGGCCAAATTGTCCCAAATATAGCCAACAGACCTGGAATTGATCATGGTGGGAAATTTGGGAAACACCACGTAAATTTGCCCGGCCTGATCATCCGTTTCCCTTTTCCTGATATCTCCGCCTTGGGGAAGTTTAGTGGCTCTCCAGCGCCAGGAAAGATGAGGGTATTTGCGGATGTCAAAGGACATCTCTTTTTTCAACCCGAAGTTATCGCCGACCGAAAGGAGACGCAAAAAATGGCGCTCCTTCTCTTGCTCCAAGGTAATCTTGGAGTTGTTCCCCGGTTCCTTTTCCAGGTTCCAACCGACCGGGATCCCTTTGGCGTCTAACCCACCTGCAAAGCGGTCTACCATTAGGGTTCCTTTTTCCTCGGCTCCTGCTGCTCCGGTGCCCACCCAAAGAAAAAACAGAAAAATGATGATTCCTCGCCTCATGTCCCTTTTCTCCCCTTTCTTTTTATCCCACCTCATCGTAAGCCCGGCGCTTGAATTTCACGCCCAACTCCCCTTCGGCCAGCCGGCGGCAGGCTTCGATGTCAACCCCCGGCATGGCCACGATGGTAGCCACAACTTCAGGAATAACTTTTTTCGCCTCCCGGATAAAATCGAGTATCCCGCGGAACCCTTCCTCTCCGAAGGGGGAGCGACAGAGGCGCTGATATTTTTCGGGGCTTTCGGCATTTAAACTGACCGATACCGCATCCACCAAACCCTGCAATTCGGGAAGGATGTTCCGGCCATAGACCAGGTTCGCCTGCCCGTCGGTATCGATGCGTACCCGGGCCCCCTTTTTCTTTAAATCCGCGGCAACGGTTTTGACTGTTTCCAGGCGGAGCAAGGGCTCACCAAAGCCGCAGAAAACGATTTCTTGATACCTTTGGGGATCCCCGACAGCCTGAACCAATTCCTCAGCACTGGGTTCGCGGTCTAACTCCAGGTCATGTCCTTTGACGACGTAGGAGGCGTTCTTGGCGCAAAAAGTGCAACGATTAGAACAACGGTTGGTGAGGTTTAAATACAAAGAATGGCGGATGGGGTAGACGATCTTCCCTTTGGGAAGCTCCTCTCCTATCCCGAAAAGAGCCCGCGTATTCATAGCTGTGATTCGGCATACATCTTCAAAGCTCAAGCCTTTCAGCGAGGCCACTTTTTCAGCCGTATTCCGGATGAAAGCAGGCTCATTCCTCTTCCCGCGGTAAGGCTCCGGTGCCAGGTAGGGACAATCCGTCTCCAGGAGGATCTTTTCCAGGGGAATAGACCGGACAACATCTTGCTGGGTGGTTGATTTTGGGAAAGTCACAGTCCCCGGGATGGAGATAAAAAAACCCAGCTGAATAACTTTTTTAGCGAGAGGAACGTCGCCGGAGAAGCAATGAAAAACACCTTTCCATCGGTCATTTCCTTCTTCCCTTAAAACATTCAAGATCTCCTCATGGGCATCCCGGTCATGCAGAATTATGGGGAGTTCGAGATCCTTCCCCAATCTCAACAGCTCCCGAAACCTGGATAGCTGCACTTGACGGGGGGAATGGTTCCGGTAGAAATCCAGCCCGATCTCTCCAAAAGCTACCACTTTCTTTTCTTTGGACAGACTGCGGAGTTCGGCATAGTCCCCCTCACGGATGTCCTTGGCCTCATGAGGGTGAATGCCGAGGGACAGAAACACAGACTCATTTTTTTGGGCGATTTCTAAAGCTTTATGTACATCCGGAATCGTGGTGGCCACGGTGATGATATGGCGCACCCCTGCTTCAACGGCTCGGCCGATAACCCGAGCGCGGTCTTTATCAAAATCCTTCATTTCCAGGTGAGCATGAGAATCAATGAGCATAAAAATCATTTTCCCATGCGGATTGCGGAATGCCGAATGCGGAATTTGAAATATTAAATTTAATTCTTTGGCTTTTTAATTCGGCAATCCGAACTCCACATTCCGCATTGGTTATAGTTCTCCCAGTTCCTTTAAAAATTCCCTCAATTTGATCAACTTCATATCCCGTTCTTTCATAATTTCTTCGGTGGATCGGCCGCCGTATTCGTAATAACCGCTGCCCGTTTTAACGCCCAGTTTTCCCTGGGCCACCAAGTGATCCACAGTCTTGGATTGGGTCTGCTGGGGAGGTATTTTATAGGTAGCGTTACTCAATATTTTCTGGGACAAATCCAGACCGGTAAAATCCATGCGTTTTACCAATCCCAGGATGGGTATGCGCAGGCCAAAGCTGGCCTTGGTGGCTGTATCAATATCCTCGGCCGAGGCATAGCCGTTGTCCAGCAGAAAAAGGACTTCATTGCCCAGGGCGCTCTGCAGGCGATTGGCAATGAACCCGGGGAGAAATTTGGAAATAACGATGGGTTTCTTGCCCACGGCGATTATCAGGGCCTTCACCACTTCCACGGTTTCTTGGGAGGTCGCGGGTCCCCGGACGATCTCCACCAAAGGCACGATATGGGGCGGGGCAAACCAGTGGGTGATGAGCACTTTGTCCGGCCGCCTGGTCTCCACGAATTTAAAAATATCCATATAAGAAGTATTGCTGGCCAGGATGGCATGCGGCGGGCAGACTTGGTCGAGGGTCTTGAACATCTCTTTTTTGGCGGGCGCATCTTCAATGATTGCCTCGATGACCAGGTCAGCATTCTTCCCGGCGTCTTCAATCTTGGTGGTGGTTTGAATTCGGTTGAGAATGGCGGCCGGTAGACTCTTCTCCCCAAGCCCCATCTCTACAAAGGTTTGCAGGTTGGAAGAGATAAGGCTTTGGGCCTTGGTAAGGATTTCTTCCTTGATGTCGTTCAGCCGAACATTGTATCCGGCTTGAGCAAAGACTTGGGCCAGGGAATGGCCCATGGTGCCTGCACCGACGATGGTCACATTGCGGATTGCGGTCATTTTAAAAATCTCCTTTAAGATTTATTAGAATTTTTTTTGAGAGAATCAAATCGCTCGCCCGGTAAAAGCCCCTTCGTGAACCGCCTGATAAATTTTCCTCGGCTCCAGGCAGTCTCCGATAACGTAAACATTTCCGAAAGTTTTTTTCAGCGGCTTGAACAATTCCTGATTTGGTGTGAGTCCCAGGGCCAGAATCACGGAATCCACCTCAACCCGCCGCTCTCTCCAGTCGCGTCCGTGCAGAAGCACAAAGGCATCTTCAATTTTCGCCAGCTTCCAGCCCGTTAATATTTCTACGCTCCTTTCTTGCAGCAATTGCAGGAGGGCCAGCCGGGAGCGCATCTCCAGATCCAGGGCCAGCTCGCCAAGCATCTCCACCATGGTTACTTTCTTTCCTAAAGAGGCCAAATAGGCCGCCACTTCGCACCCCATGGCCGCTCCCCCGGCAACCAGCACCCTTTCCCCGGCCTGGTATTTTCCGGAGAGCAGATCGATAGCGGTGGCCACAAAAGATTTGTGGCTTCCGGGAAATTCCGGGAGAGGCATGGTGGACCCCGCAGCCAGCACTACCGAATCCGGTTTTAGCTCCTGTACGATTTCCGGGGTGGCCAGGCGAGGGCACAGGATTTCTACACCCAATTTATTCACCTGAGTCTTTAAATATTCCAGGAAACTACGCAACTCAGCCTTAAAATCTGGGACGGTGGCGTAACGAAGGAGACCACCCAGTTCTTTCTCTTTTTCGATCAAAGTAACCCGGTGTTTTCTCAAGGCCAGCACCCGGGCTGCTTCCATCCCGGCCGGACCCCCACCGATTACACAAACCCGTTTTGGCTTGGAGACAGGATGAAGGCGTAGCTGCCGTTCTCTCCCTACTGCGGCATTGACGGCACAGCGCTGGGTCTTGCTCTGGCGCACGCGACTGCTGCATCCTTCATTACACCGCAAGCAGGTGCGGATATCCTCTAACCTGCCGCTGTGAATCTTGTTAGGAAGTTCAGGATCGGCAATCAAAGCCCGGCCCATGGCGATCAGGTCCGCCTGTTTTTTTTGCAGGATGGCCCTGGCCCCCTGCTCCTGGATGGTTTCCGCCAGGTCTCCCAGTCCAGGGATAAGCTGGTCGCTATAGACCCCCAGTTGCCCCTGATTGGCCTTGCTTTCCTTCGCATCGATGTAACAGTACTCCACAATGATCAGGCCCACGCCTCCCTTCGCCCGCTCGGCATAATAATCGATGAGTTGGGGGGAGACAACTCCATCCGGGTAGCAGAGTCGCGAGAGCATCGGGGCCATCACGATCCGATTGCGCAGGAGCCGGTTCTTCAGGCGGAAAGGCTGCATTAATTTTGTCAAATCCATAATACCCTCATTTCCCCATCAGACTCTTGGGGACGCAGATGAACGCATGATTTCGCTAAGCGCTTAGCGTTTTAGTTTTAGGTGATCCGCGCCAGTCTGCGTCCTCATCCAAATTTATTTTACTGAAAGAGACCTTTTATTTCTATCCTTTTTTGCGGGGGGGAATATGGACGGCCATTCCATCCACGGCCAACGCCGCTTCCATCAAGGTCTCGGCAAGCGTGGGATGGGGATGAATAGCGCGGGCCAGGTCGGCCGCGGTACCTTCCAGGTGCATGGACAGAACCGCTTCGCCGATCAGGTCGGTGGCATGAG
>JAHJQK010000022.1 GCA_018819135.1 Pseudomonadota bacterium
TCGCATAAATAATGGAACGGGCATTGGCACTGCTTTAAACCCCCTCACCTTTATCCTCTCCCCCTGATTAGGGGGAGAGGGGAGGGTGAGGGGGCGTAATAAATTAATCAATGTTCCATTACTTTTGCGAAGCTCAATAAGCCTTAATTGTCAGGGCCGTAACTATTCTTTAGAAACAAGCCGGTTGGTCTTTAAAGATGACTTGGGAAAAAAAACTTGCCAAATTGTGGAATTCTTTATCCAATTGGTTTAAGGAAAGAACCGTTGACCTGTTGATCACCCTTGCGGGCATAGGGGTGGTATTTTCAGCGACGGGTTATGTTCATTTCTTGGTCCCACCGAGCTGGGAGCGGCACTCCAAAGTTGTTACCATTCAAGCCGGAATGGGTTTCCGTGATATTGCCAGGATTCTGGAAGAAAATGGAATTGTTCGCGATCGCCGAAGTTTTTACCTTTTGGCCCGGATGGAAGAGGTCATTCCGAAAGTGAAAGCCGGAGAATATGAAATGAACACAGGAATGACGCCGGGAATGGTTCTGTCCAAGCTGATGCGAGGGGATGTTATCAAATATCCCATTACCATCCCGGAAGGTTTTAACCTCTTTCAAATCGGAGAAGTTTTACACCATGCTGGAGTCTGCAGCAAGAAAGATTTTATGGAGAAAGTCAAAGATTCTTCCCTGGTCGCATCCCTGGGTTTGGAGGGAGACAATTTAGAAGGGTATCTGTTCCCGGATACCTATAATTTCCCCAAAGGATTAGGGGAAGAATTGGCCATTCGCCAGATGGTGGCCCGTTTTAAAAACGTTTATACCTCCCTGGCCAAACGGGCCGAACAGTTAGGGTTGAGTCGAAAAGATGTGGTCATCCTCGCCTCTATGATTGAAAAGGAGGCTGCAGACGATCAGGAAAGAAGGCTGATTGCGGCCGTTTTCCACAACCGACTTCAACGAGGAATGGCATTGCAGAGCGATCCCACCGCAGTCTATGGCCTGAAAACACGGAAGGCCAAGAACGAAAAAATTACCAAAAGGGATCTCCTTCAAAAAACACCCTATAATACCTATCAAATCAGTGGCCTGCCCAAAGGACCCATTGCCAACCCAGGTTTTAAATCTCTGTATGCGGTCTTGTATCCTGCTGATGTAAGCTACCTTTATTTTGTATCTAAGAACGACCGCACCCATTATTTTTCCCATACCTTAGACGAACATAACCGCGCAGTGGCTAAGTATCAGCGAAGGTCAAAGAGGGATCTGAAAAAGAAAACTACCGTAAATCCCAGTAGCCAGCCGCCCGCAGCAAACCCCTCTCAAACCGAGGGAGGAGTGGAACCCAAACCCACATTTCCCCTCTCAAAACCTGCCCCATAAAAAAATTGTAAAAAACATTAAATTTTTCTTGACATTCTTTTCATAAAACCGTATATTGGCCAAAAAGTGGTATAAAGTGGTTAAAAGTGGATAATAGGAGAAAATAAGGGATGTTCAGGGGTAGGTTTGAACACACCATAGATCCTAAAGGGCGCGTATCCGTCCCGGTAAAATTTCGTGAATTACTTACGGAAAAATATGATGACCGATTAATCCTGACCAATTTCGATCGTTGTTTGGTCGCTTACCCTTACGAAGAATGGAGAGTTTTGGAAGAGAAGGCAAGCTCCCTTTCCATGGTTAAAAAGGAAGTGAAATCTTTTCAGCGATTTTTTGTTTCGGGGGCCGTCGAATGCCCAATTGATAAACTGGGCCGAATCCTGATACCCCCCACACTACGGGATTATGCCCAGCTGGAAAGAAATGTTGTTTTTGCCGGGATGCTGAAAAAATTTGAAATTTGGGGTATGGGGCGTTGGTTGGAGGAAATCAAGCGCGCGGAAGAGGATTTTGAAGGGATGGGGACAGCTTTAGGCGATTTGGGGCTTTAAAAAGCTATGGAGGAAGCCCGACATTCACCGATCCTTTTACGAGAAGTCCTTGAATACTTGGATTGCCAGCCAGACCGAATTTATGTGGACGGAACCGTAGGCAGCGGTGGTCATGCCAGGGCCATTTTAACCAGGAGCTCTCCCACGGGGAA
The DNA here is from genome assembly GCA_018819135.1 of Pseudomonadota bacterium. GTDB lineage: Bacteria > Desulfobacterota > SM23-61 > SM23-61 > SM23-61 > JAHJQK01. The sequence goes on from JAHJQK010000022.1 coordinate 2,077, forward strand.
ATTAATAGGATTAGATTGGGATGAGGAAGCCATCCAGCGCGCCCAAAAAAATCTGGCTCCTTTTGGAAAAAGGGCAGAGTTGATAAAAAGGAATTATAAGGACCTGAGTTCAGTCCTGGAAAACCTTGCTATCGGTGCAGTGGATGGCATTCTATTAGACTTAGGGGTTTCCACAGAACAGCTTGAGGACGGAACGAGGGGATTTAGCTTCCTCCGGGATGGGCCTTTGGATATGCGGATGAGCCGGGAACTCAGGATTACGGCCCGGGACCTTTTACAGCGCCTTTCCGCCGTAGAGATCAGCCGGATCTTTCGGCTGTATGGGGAAGAGCGCTGGGCCAACCGGATCGCTAAGGCGGTTGTTCGCCGGCGGCAAATTACCCCCATGCGGACGACCGGGGAACTCGTCGATGTGATCAAAAAATCTTTCCCCTCGCGCAGCGGTCGCATCCATCCAGCCACCCGCGCTTTTCAGGCCTTGCGTATCGCGGTTAACGAAGAGCTCCAGAACCTCCAAAATTTCCTCGACCGGTGTAAGGATCTTCTGAATCCTGGAGGCAGGCTGGTAATCATTTCTTTTCACTCTCTGGAAGATCGAGCCGTAAAAAATCATTTCCGACAATGGGCCAAAGGGGAAGAAGGAACCCCTCCTTTTTTTTATCTTCTGACGCCCAAACCTGTAGTCCCCTCTTCGGAAGAAGTTCTTAACAATCCCAAAGCTCGCAGCGCCAAGCTGAGAGCCGTTGAAAAAATTTTCGAGAAGACCAAAGGGAGGAAAGATGGCGGAAGCGATCTCTAAACGAATCGCCGTCAGCAGCGTAGGGAAGGCGCAAGAAGCCTCGTCCCACCCGCAAGGGGTCAACCGCAACTTAGCCTTCGTGGCCGTGGTGGTAGCCCTTTTTTTTATCGCCTGTTCCCTTTCTTATGTTTGGGCGCACCACCAGATGATCTCTCTGGGATACGAAATATCGCAGAGAAACCAGGAAGAACAGGTTCTCCTCAAGGAGAATAAAAAACTGCGTCTGGAACTGGCTGCCTTGAAATCTCCCAGTCGCATCGAGAATATAGCCTTGAAAGAGTTGGGCTTTGTAAACCCCCAGAAGGAACACCTGATAATCGTACGATGAAGCCCCTTCTGAATACATGGCTTCGATTGCGCATAACCCTCCTTCTTTGCCTTTTTTCCTTTCTTTTTTTAGTCGTCTTGGTGCGGGCCTATCAGCTTCAAGTTCTCCAGAGCCATAAACTTGCCGCCCTGGCCGAACAACAGTATCAAAGAATTGTACCCTTAGTGCCCAAAAGGGGAGTCCTCTACGATCGCAAAAAAGAAGAGATGGCCATCAGTGCGGAGGTGGATTCAGTCTTTGCCCAACCGGCGAAGGTGGAAAAGAAACAAAGAGCTGCGCAAAAAATTGGCGTCATCTTAGGAAAGAGGCGTGAGGTCTTGCTGAAAAAGTTGCGAGAAGAAAAACCTTTTGTCTGGCTGGAAAGAGGGATCAGCCCGCATCAACGGGCAGCGATTGAGGCCCTGAAAATTGAAGGAATCGATTTTTTGAAAGAAGCGAAACGATTCTATCCGCAAGGAGAAATTGGATCCCAGGTCATCGGGTTTGCCGGGGTGGACTCCCAAGGACTCGAAGGAGTAGAGTTGGGGTATGATGAATTCATTCGGGGAGAACCTGGATTTATCCTCATTCCCAAAGATGCCCTCGGCAGAACCATTACTCCTCAAATTCCGGGGGTTCGCCATTCGGAAGAGGGCTGTGAAGTTATTCTGACCATTGATAAAAACATTCAATACATTGCGGAGAGGGAACTAAAAAAAGCCATCCAGGCTTGTTCGGCCAAGGGGGGCATGGTCATGGTTATGAATCCCAAAACAGGGGAAATTTTAGCTATGTCTGCGCAGCCCTCCTTCGATCCCAACCACTTTTCTTCCTACCCGGCCTACCTGCGAAAAAACCGTACTCTTACGGATACTTTCGAGCCCGGCTCCACTTTCAAGGTCTTTCCTCTGGCTGCAGCCTTAGAAGAGCGGGTGGCTTCCCCCCGTGATATCTTTTTTTGTGAAAAGGGTAGCTACACCGTGGGGGATAAGATCATCCACGATGTGGGCAAACATGGGTGGCTTTCCTTGGAAGAAATCATCAAAGTTTCGAGTAATATCGGAGTGAGTAAAGTAGGGAAAAAATTAGGCAGGGGAAAGCTTTATCATTACCTTAAAGAGTTTGGTTTCGGGAGTAAAACCGGGATTGACCTGCCCGGGGAAGTTGCGGGTTTCCTTCCCCCTCCGCGGTCTTGGTCCGAAGTAGGATTGGCCAACATCAGTTTTGGGCAAGGCGTTTCCCTTACGGCTTTACAATTGACCACGGCGCTGGCTGCCATCGCCAACGGCGGAGTCATGATGCGACCTTATGTGGTAAAAGCCGTAATGGAAAGGCAGGGCAACATCTTGAAGGAAAATCGGCCCAAGGTGATGCGGCGAGTGATTTCTCAGGAGACGGCAAAAACCGTGGCCTCAATCTTGAGAACGGTCACCCAGGAAGGGGGAACAGGGAAAGCGGCCTGCCTCTCGGAATATGAGACTGCGGGGAAAACAGGCACGGCGCAGAAAGCGTCTTCGACCGGCCGGGGGTATTCAGACAAACGGATTGGCTCCTTCATGGGTTTCGCCCCGGCGGATAACCCCCAATTGGTCATTACCGTGATCATCGACGAACCCCAGGGGACCAGTTACGGAGGAGTGGTGGCCGCGCCGACTTTTAAAGCCATCGGCGAACAAGTTTTGCCTTATATAGGGGTATACCCGAAAGGGGTTACCTACCTGGTTCAGGCTACCCCAAAGCATTCCCCCTCTTCCCTTCTCTCTGGCGTGGATCAGAAAACCATAAAGCCCCCCGATCAAGTCTCGGCGAAAGAAGTTTCCGGAGAACCGGGAGTTATGCCTGATTTTTCCGGAAAAACTTTGCGCCAGGTTATCCTTTCCGCGCAGAAATTGGGGCTGGATTTGAAGTTCGTAGGAAGCGGAAAGGCGGTTGCTCAAACCCCAGCCCCTGGCCAGATTCTCCAGGGGGAAGGGCAGGGGATCGTCAGGTTCCAGCCGGCGATGTAATTCAAAACGATAAACTGGAAATCAGCTTCCAGGGCTGAGCTTGGGTTTTTGATCTTCCGGGGAAATAGAAGTATAATAAAATTGTATAGGAAATTCTTTTTTGGACACGGATATACACAGATTATCAGGATAAACTAAAAAGAAAATAATTATCTGCGTATATCTGCGTCCTATTAAATTTAATTCAAATCTCGAAGGTAGTACCACAAGGGAAAAAGGTGGCTGGGATCGCGAAAAAAATATCCTGAGCAGCGCCAAGCCGCCTTTTTCGGCAAACAGCTAGGCAGAAGGAGAGGACGCCCGTGAGGTTAGAAGACCTCATTTTTCGCTTACCCGCGAAAGAAATTATCGGCAACGCCGCAGTGGAGGTGCAAGGACTGGCTTACCATTCTCAAAGCGTTAAACCAGGATTCCTTTTTGCAGCTATCCGCGGCTGGCGGGAAGATGGGAGATATTTCATTCCTGATGCTCTATCCCGGGGAGCCCGCTCTCTGCTATTAGAGGAACCCATCGCCAACCCAGAGGTGACCCAGGTGGTTGTTCCCAATGTGCGTGAAGCCCTGGCTTGGCTTGCTTCCGCCTTTTATGGAGACCCCTCTTCTTCTTTAACTTTGGTCGGAATAACCGGGACCAACGGAAAAACTACGACTTCTTATCTCATCGAATCGATCCTTACCGCGGCCGGGAAAAATGTTGGGGTGATGGGGACGGTCAATTACCGTTATCAAAATAAAATTTATCCTGCCCCCACGACCACGCCGGAATCCCTGGATCTGCAGAGAAATCTCCAGGCCATGCGAGAAGCCGGCGTAACCCACGCCATCTTAGAAGTTTCCTCGCATGCTTTGGACATGCAGCGCGTGCGCGCCTGTGATCTCGACGTAGCCCTTTTCACCAACCTAACCCGCGATCATCTGGATTACCATGGGTCGATGGAGAATTATTTTCAGGCCAAACAATTGCTCTTCACCCAGTGTTTATCAGAGAGCAGAAAGAAAACGCCTTGTTCTATAATCAACGTTGACGACCCCAGGGGGGGTGAACTTTTGCAGGTGGCCTGCGGTACACTTCTGCGTTATGGCGTAGAAAAGCGAGGCGAAATCTGGGCGCAACAGATGGAGGAAAGTGAAGAAGGCTTGTGCGCCCGCGTGAGTACGCCCAGAGGCGTTTTGGACATCCACTCTCCATTGATCGGGAGGCATAACCTTTATAATATCCTGGCCGCCGTGAGTGTGGGTGAGGCTCTGGGACTTCCAGCCCCAGCAATAGCCACGGGGATCGAGAAACTCAGCCGGGTTCCCGGAAGGCTGGAACGCATACCCGGGGGGGGCTGCATCCGGGTGTTCGTTGACTATGCCCATACCGGTGATGCGCTGGCCAGGGCGCTGGACACCTTACGTAAAGTCACGATGAGGCAGCTGATCGTCGTATTTGGATGCGGTGGAGATCGCGACCGGGGGAAACGGGCCGTCATGGGGAAAGTAGCGGCCACAGCAAGCGACTTGGCGATCCTCACCTCCGACAATCCCCGCACGGAAGATCCCTTAAGGATCATCGAGGAAGTTGAAGGAGGGATGCGGGAAACAACCCGGAAAAAATATCAGCCAGCTGATTTGATGAAAGAAAGAGTTGCGGCTCGGAATGGGGGCACAGGATACGTGGTCATTCCCGATAGGAAAGAGGCCATTTTTTGGGCCATCAGAGCAGCCCGACCTGGGGATGTGGTCCTGATCGCTGGTAAGGGCCATGAGGATTATCAAATTCTGGGGGAGACAAAGGTCCATTTTGATGACCGCGAGGAAGCCACTCGGGCGTTAGCTTCTATAGGGGGATGAAGGATCGTTAATTTTTCTGCCGGCGAGATTACCAGGATTACAGGAGGAGAACTTCTTGGCGGTGACCCCCTTCTCCGGGCGGTGGGGGTTTGCAGCGACTCCCGCCAGGTCCACGGAGGAGAACTTTTCATTCCCCTGCAGGGGCCAAAGTTCGACGGGCATGACTTTATCAAAGAGGCCATGGCCAAAGGAGCCACTGGCTTCTTGGTGCAGCGCGGCCGGCTGGAGAGCCCAGGAGCAAATCATTGGCCGGGGAAATTTTCCGTCCTGGTCGGGGATGTTTTGCAGGCTCTCGGCGACCTCGCTCATTCCTGGCGCTGCCGCCACTCCGTGCAAGTGGTGGCCATAACGGGAAGTAACGGGAAAACTACCACGAAAGAGATGACCGCCCGCATCCTTGCCAGAAAGTTCAATGTCCTGAAGACCGAGGACAATTGGAATAACCTCATTGGTCTTCCCCTGATGCTTTTGAAGCTGGCGCCGGAGCACGAGGTTGCCGTTCTGGAGATGGGAATGAATGTGCCCGGCGAGATCCGCAGGTTGAAGGAAATCGCTGAGCCGCAGGTTTCCACGATCAGCAACATCGGCCATGCCCACCTGGAATTCCTGAAAGACTTGGAAGGGGTGGCCCGGGCCAAAGGGGAACTCTGGGAAACAGTAGGGGAAAAAGATTGGATTGCGGTTAACAGTGATGATCCAAGAGTGGTGAAGCTGGCGGCATCGGCCCAGTGCCAGAAGAAAACTTTCGGCATCTTGCGGAAAGCAGATATCGGGGCCGGGGAACTTTACCTGGAAAAAGGAAAGGGGATTGGTTTTTTCTTGAGCATGGAGGGGGCGAGACGCCCCGTGCAATTGTCCGCCTTCGGAAAACATAATGTATACAATGCACTGGCCGCGTCGGCTTTGGCGAAAATTTTAGGGATCAGCCTGGAAGAGATGGGAGCCGGGCTGGAGGAATTTCGGCCCTTGGCGGGGAGAGGCGAAGTTTTGCGCTTGGGCCAAAATGTACGAGTTCTGGATGATTCTTATAATTGCAATCCTGATTCCTTCCAAGCCACGTTGGCGGCGTTTGGGGAGATGAAAGGGAAAAACCGTGGTTTACTGGTGATGGGGGATATGCTGGAGCTCGGGCCCACTTCACCCGCTGAACACGAAAAAATAGGGAAATGGGTCGCCAAGATGGAGTTGGCGCACCTGATTTTTTTGGGGGAGAAAGCCCGCCATTTGGCCGAAGGGGCTGGCGCTGCTGGAGCTGAAAAGAAAAAGGTGTTTGTCGCTCAAACCCATGAAGAAGTGTTAAAAAATTTGGAAAAAAACATAGAAAACGGAGACTGGATTTTGGTCAAGGGTTCCCGAGCGATGCAGATGGAACGGATCATTAAAGGACTGGAAGATTTATTGGGGAGGGCGTGAGAACGTAAACCTCGACGATGCTCTATTTTATCCTCTACTCCTTACATGAGAAATTTTCGGTCTTTAATGTCTTCCGGTATATTACCTTCCGGGCGATTTTGGCTATTCTGACAGCTCTGGTCATTTCCTTTTTTTGCGGCCCATGGGTGATCCGCAAGCTGCAGCAGCTGCAGGTGCAACAATTCATCCGGCAGGACGGGCCGAGCACCCACCTCGGAAAAGAAGGAACGCCTACCATGGGGGGGACATTGATTCTGTTCTCCATTATTCTGGCCGTCTTTTTGTGGGCGGATCTGACCAATTTTTACATATGGGTTGCCTTGTTGGTCACGACGGGATTCGGGGTAATTGGCTTTGCGGACGATTACCGGAAGTTGACTCGCAAAAACTCTAAAGGCCTGTTCGTAAAAGAAAAATTTTTATATCAAGGTGCTGTGGCGTTGGCAGCTTCGCTCATGCTTTATTTTTACCCCACCTTCAAGAGTACGTTCAGTGTGCCTTTTTTCAAGGAATTTTTGCCCAATCTGGGAGTGTTTTATATTTTTCTGGCGGTTTTTGTGATGGTGGGAACGGCAAACGCCGTGAACCTGACCGATGGCTTGGATGGGCTGGCCATCGGGCCGGTACTTATCGCGGCTGGAACGTTTATGGTTTTGGCTTATTTAGGCGGGCACGTAAAAATAGCCAGCTATCTTCAAATTCCTTACGTTTCCGGCAGCGGCGAGCTGACCATTTTTTGTGGGGCCATGGTGGGAGCGTCCATGGGCTTCCTCTGGTACAATACTTATCCTGCCCAAATATTCATGGGAGACACGGGTTCGGTATCTTTAGGAGCGGCTTTAGGTGCGATCGCGGTCATTACCAAACAAGAAATCCTCCTGGCCATTGTTGGTGGGCTCTTTGTCCTGGAAACACTCTCGGTGATTTTCCAGGTGGCCTCATACAAAATCAGGCGGAAAAGGATTTTTCGCATGGCACCCCTGCATCATCATTTTGAGTTAAAAGGGTGGGCCGAACCCAAGGTTATTGTGCGTTTTTGGATCATTACCATTTTTTTAGCTCTGATCGCTCTGAGCACGCTGAAATTGAGGTGAAAAAGGTTCAGTGTTGGGAGTAAGGCGATTTACCACAGAGGGCACAGTGCGGCATAGCCGCAACCAAAAGAAATCACCCCCTCCCAACCCTCCCCCCTCGAGGGGGAGGGATAGGGTGGGGGGGATTGCTTAATAAAATTTTCAGAAATTGAACGTAAGTAGTACAGAGGAAGGTTAAGATAAATCAAGGCAGTAAAATCCTTTTCGCTACTTTACTATAAAATTAATCTCCGTGTTCTTTGTGGCTTAAAAGAGTCGCTCAATTTAGGTCCGAACCATTGAGGCCTATGGAACTGCAAGGGAAAAAAGTTCTGGTTGTAGGCTTAGCCCGCACCGGTATTGCCGCTGCCCGTTTTTTGGCCCGTCAAGGCGTTAGGCTGAAAATTTCGGAGGCCAAACCGGCCCAAGAAATCGAGGCGGCCCGGAAAGCCCTACAAGATCTTCCGGTTGAATGGGAGTTGGGCGGGCACACCATCCAATTCTTCGGGGAAGAGGATCTCATCGTGGTCAGTCCGGGTGTGCCCATGGATATTGAGCCGCTGGTGCAAGCCCGGGCCAATGGAATTCCGGTAATCAGCGAAATGGAGTTGGCTTTCAAGTTCTTACGCCGGCCGTTGATCGGCATCACGGGTACCAACGGAAAAACGACGACTACCACTTTGATTGGCGAAATGCTCCGGGCCAGCGGAAGGAAGGCCTTCGTGGGTGGCAATATCGGCAATCCCCTCATTGAGTATGTGGGCGGTCCTCAAGAGGAAGAATGGGTAGTGGCGGAAATCAGTAGCTTCCAACTGGAAGGAATCGTGGATTTTCGGCCGCAGATCAGCATCCTCTTGAATATTACCGAGGACCATCTGGATCGATACCCCAATTTCCAGGAGTACATCCGGGCCAAAGGAAAAATTCTCCAAAACCAGGGGAAAGACGACTACACTTTGCTCAACGCTGATGATCCGCTTACTTTCCAGTTCGCCCACCGGGTAGAGTCGCAAGTGATTCTTTTCAGTTCCCAGAGGGCAGTACCCGTAGGTTGTTTTTTGGAGAAAGGAGCCATTTTTTTCCAGGGCGGAGATGGGAAAAAAGAAAGATTTGGGTTGGAGCGTTTGAAAATCCGGGGGGCCCACAATTTGGAAAACATAATGGCAGCGGTTGCGGCGGGCAAAATTTGTGGCTGCCCGTCGGAAGTTTTGCAGAAGGTGATGGAGGAATTTCCCGGACTGGAGCACCGGTTGGAATGGGTGCAGGATATTGACGGAGTAAGTTTTTTTAACGATTCTAAGGGCACAAACGTAGGTTCCGTGGTGAAATCCTTGATGAGTTTCCGGGAGCCCGTCTTGCTGATCGCCGGAGGAAAGGACAAAGGCGGAGATTATAGCCCGCTGAAAAACATGATTGTAACCCAAGTAAAAGGAATGGCCCTGATCGGGGAAGCCCAAGAAAGGATGGAGGAAGCGTTGGGGGGGCTCACGGAAACAGTCCAATTGGGTACCCTGGAGGAAGCTGTACACTGGGCATCTTCCAAGGCTTCTCCAGGCGATGTCGTTCTTCTTTCCCCCGCCTGTTCGAGCTTTGACATGTTCGAGAACTATCAAGAGCGCGGGAAGCGTTTTAAAACCATCGTTCAGGAATTGAGTAAAAATTCACCGGGGAAGAAAGCTCTTGCCCATGGGCTCTGAACAAAGATCCGATATCCTTCTTCTTGTTACCGTGATGGCCTTGGTGGGGTTGGGGATCGTCATGGTCTATAGCGCCAGCTTCGCAGTCGCCGGCCAGCGGTTAGGAGATTCCTATCATTTCTTGAAGAAGCAAGCCGTGGCCGCGGCCTTGGGAATTCCTTTGATGTTTTTATTGGCGAAGATGAATTACCGGCGCTGGCAAATTTTAGCCCTTCCCCTTTTACTGCTGAGCCTGGTGCTCTTGGGGATTCTGATACTGCCAGGTTGGCGCCATGAAGTGGGGGGATCGGCCCGCTGGTTAAAATTCTCTTTCCTGTCTTTTCAGCCGTCGGAACTGGCTAAACTTGCCCTGGTTATTTATCTGGCGCACTCCTTGGCCAGGAAAGAAGGGAGGATGAAGAGCTTTAGCGCGGGTTTCCTCCCCTACGTGATTGTACTGGGAATTTTTTTCGTCTTGGTTCTTAAACAACCCGACTTTGGAACCGGAATTGTCTTTGCAGCCTTGGTTTTTATCATGCTCTTTGTGGCGGGAACCCGGCTTCTTTTTATGGGGTCCACCCTCCTGGCAGCTCTGCCGGCTTTACTTTTTTTAGCCTTGCGGGCGGATTACCGCAAAGAGAGGCTCCTTACCTTTTTGAATCCCTGGAGTGATCCGGGAAATGCCGGCTTCCAGATTATTCAGTCCTTTCTGGCTTTCGGTGCCGGAAAAATTTTCGGGGTTGGGCTCGGTGACGGCAAGCAAAAACTCTTCTACCTTCCGGAAGTTCATACCGATTTCATCCTGGCCGTAATCGGGGAAGAGCTGGGTCTGCTGGGTATGACCGTGGTCATCATCCTTTTTGCTTTATTAATCATTCGTGGTTTTCAGATTTGTTGGCGGGCTTCCGACCTTTTCGGGGCCTATTTGGCCTTGGGAATCGCCACCCTGATAGCGGTTCAAACCCTCCTCAACATGGGAGTTGTCATGGGGTTGCTGCCGACGAAGGGGTCGACGCTTCCCTTCATTAGTTATGGGGGAACATCATTGATCATCAATTTAGTGGCCGTAGGAATTCTTCTGAATATTTCTTCGCGCGCTGTGAGAGTTGCCAATGAAAATCATGATCGCCGGAGGGGGAACGGGAGGGCACCTCTTCCCGGCCCTGGCCGTGGCTGAAGCTTTTAAAGATCGAGAACGGCATAATGAAATTCTCTTGGTAGGAAGTCGCCGAGGGTTGGAGGCCAGTATTGTGGCGCGGGAAGGTTATCTGCTGGAAACCATCGCCGTGGCCGGGGTAAAGGGAAAATCGGTCTGGGAGAAATTTCGGAGCCTGATGGCTGCTCCCAAGAGCCTGCTCCAATCCTGGAGTTTGCTTCGTTCCTGCAAACCTGATATTGTTTTGGGCGTGGGGGGGTATGCCTCGGGGCCAGTGGTTTTGACCGCTTGGGCCTTGGGATATCATACCGCCATCCACGAGCAGAATAGTTTTCCCGGACTCAGCAACCGGATTCTGGGCCGGTTTGTGGATCGAATCTTTGTTTCTTTCGCGGATTCTGCCCGGCACTTTTCCCGGGGCAAGACCTTTCTGACCGGCAATCCGGTGAGGGGCATGATTCGCTCGCCGGGGATTCGGCAGGAACGTAAACCGGCGGCCAAATTCACCATTTTTATTTTTGGGGGAAGTCAGGGTGCACACCATCTGAACCAGGCCATGAAGGAAGCGTTGATTTATTTGCGGGAGTGGAAGGAAAGATTACACATCATTCATCAGACCGGCCAGAAAGATTATCAGGAAGTACAGGAAGCTTACCAACGGGAAGCGTTCGCTGCGGAAGTTTATCCTTTCATCCACGCCATGGATCGAGCCTATGCTCTGGCCGATTTGGTTTTGTGCCGGGCCGGAGCCACCACCCTTTTTGAATTGATGACCACAGGGCTGCCGGCCATTTTGGTGCCCTACCCGCACGCGGCTAATGATCACCAGACGCTCAATGCCAAGACCATGGTGGATGCCGGTGCCGCCGTGCTCGTAACCAATGGAGACCTGACCGGCGTCCATTTGAGCAGAATCCTGAAGGAGCTCATCGCCGATCCTCCCCGCATGAAAAAGATGGGAGAGCGGGCCGCCGCCTTAGCCCAACCCGATGCGGCGCAAAAGATTGTTACCCTTTGTTATGAAATGGTGGGTAATGGATAAAAATACCTTGGGCATGAAACGCAGGATCCGTCGGGTGCATTTTGTGGGCATCGGCGGAATCGGCATGAGCGGGATTGCCGAGGTTCTGCTCAATCTCGGCTACCGGGTTTCGGGTTCAGACCTGGTGGAGTCAGATACCATTTTGCGTCTGCAACGGCTGGGGGCAGAAGTTGTTATTGGCCATCGATCGGAAAACCTGAAAGATGCAGATGTCGTGGTAATTTCTTCGGCAGTACGGAAGGATAATCCCGAAGTGATCACAGCTCATGAACGCATCATCCCCGTGATTCCTCGAGCTGAAATGCTGGCGGAGCTGATGCGCATGAAATACGGTGTGGCCATCGCTGGGACCCATGGCAAAACGACCACCACCTCCATGATTGCTACCGTCTTGGCCCATGGAGGCCTCGATCCCACGGCGGTGATCGGGGGCCAGCTGAACATCTTTGGTTCTAACGCCAAATTAGGACAGGGAGAGCTCTTAGTGGCTGAAGCCGATGAAAGCGACGGTTCATTTTTAAAGCTTTCGCCGACGATCGCCGTGGTGACCAACATCGACCCGGAACACCTGGACCATTACCGCAACCTTGAAGAAATCCAAAAGGCTTTCTTGGAATTCATCAACAAAGTCCCTTTCTACGGGCTGGCCATACTCTGCATAGATCAGGAAAACGTCCAGGCCTTGATCCCTCAGGTACAGAAGCGGTATGTGACTTATGGTATGAGTAGCCAGGCGAACTTCCGCGCAGCCGATATATCCTATCATGGGTTGGCTACCTCCTTTCGGGTTTTCGCCAACGAGAGGGAATTGGGGCAGATCTCCATTCAGATGCCCGGATTGCACAGCGTTTACAATGCTTTGGCCACCATCGCCACCGCCTCGGAGCTGGATTTAAACTTTGAGGTCATACAACAGGCCTTGGGTTCATTCAGCGGGGTGCAAAGAAGGTTTCAGATTAAAGGAGAATGGGATGGGGTGATGGTGGTGGATGATTATGGGCATCATCCCACGGAGATCAAGGCGACGCTGAGTGCGGCCAAAAGCGGGTGGGAGCGGCGAACCGTGGTTGTTTTCCAGCCCCATCGTTACTCCCGCACCCGGGACCTGTTCAAGGAATTTTTAACCGCCTTTAATCAGGCCGATGTCCTTTTCCTGACCGGGATCTATCCCGCCGGGGAAGATCCTATCCCGGGAGTGAATGTCCAGGGGCTTTACGAGGGGATCAAAGGACATGGACACAAGGATGTGACCTTAGTTTTAGATAAAAGCACAATTCTCGATCGGCTGCTGCCCAGATTAAGAACTGGAGATATAGTCTTTACGCTGGGGGCAGGGGATGTTTGGAAAACTGGCGAAGCGTTGATCAAACAACTAAAAAGAGGCGTAAGGCGCAAGGCGCAGAAAGAAAAATAGGGTATAGGGGGTTGGGTGTAGGGATGGAAAGCAAGAAAAACAAATACAAAACGCTATGCGCTATGCGTATTTCTTAGAGGCTTAGTGTTGATGTCTGATCTTTTGCCATTGTCAGGAATGATTAAAGGAGAAATCCTGGCCTCGGTTCCCATGTCCGATTACACCTCTTTTCGGGTTGGGGGGCGAGTTGATTATTTGGCCTTCCCTTCCGATATCCAAGACCTGCAGAAAATTTTGGGCTGGTGTAAGCAACGAGGAGTCCGTTACTTCGTCCTTGGAAACGGGACCAATCTTTTGGTACGGGATGGGGGAGTTCGGGGCATGGCGATCTCTTTATCGCGGGGATTCCTGTGCCTGGAGGAAGTAGGAGGAGGTCCGGAGGAAAACCTGATCTTGGCCGAAGCCGGTGGGCCCTTAGGCAAGCTCGTCGAATTTTCTTCAGAGAAGGGGCTGGCCGGGATGGAATTTGCCGCCGGAATTCCTGGAACGGTGGGCGGAGCTATCTTCATGAATGCGGGGGCATTCAAGGAGGAAATGAAAGGGGTTCTTCATTCGGTGCGCTTGATGGATCCGGAAGGGAATATAGCGGAGAAAGGAAAAAATCAATTAAGATTTTCCTACCGTTCATTGGAGGTGGAAAAGGGAGCAGTTATTCTCGGGGCTCAATTTCGCTTACGTCCCGAAAATGGTCAGAAGGTTAAGGCCAAGGTGGAGGAAAATATCCGGTGGCGGAGGGCAAAACAGCCCTGGGACCTCCCCAGTGCCGGGTCGGTATTCAAGAACCCTGTCCAGGGACCCGCGGGTCGATTCGTCGAAGAAGCGGGTCTGAAGGGGAGCCGCATTGGCGATGCGCAAGTCTCTGAGCAACACGCCAATTTCATCGTCAACCGCGGGAAAGCTCGCGCCCGGGATATCTTAGCCCTGGTTGAAATCATCCGGGAAAAAGTTTTTAAAGAAAAGGGGGTGTGGTTAGAGACGGAGATTCAGGTGGTCGGGGAAGATTGAAGAAAAAAATCAAGTTTCGAGTTTTAAGTTCATTGTATAGGAAATTGCTTTTGGACACAGATGAACACAGATTTTAAAGATATTCAATGCCAAAAATACAGAAAATAGTTATCTGCGTTTATCCGTGGAAATCTGTGTCCAAATTAATACAAACGTCTTAAATGAAGTTACATTACCCCCACCCTAACCCTCCCCCCTTGAGGGGGAGGGAGGGGTGGGGGGGAAAATGATTTATTTCGTTTGTATTAGTTTATTTTAACTTTAGTTCACTTTAGGCACTCATCCGATGGGGAAGCGGGAAGAATTCAAGGGAAAACGTATCGGGGTGCTCATGGGAGGGATGTCGGCAGAGAGGGAAGTTTCCTTGATGTCTGGAAACGCCATTTGCCAGACCTTGCAGGAGTTGGGATATAATGCCTGGCCCATTGAGGCTGATCAGCAGTTGGCCCAGCATTTAGTGGAGAAAAAAATCGACGTAGCTTTCATCGGACTGCACGGGCGACTGGGGGAAGATGGTTCAGTCCAGGGGCTTTTAGAGATGATGCGCATTCCTTATACGGGTTCAGGGGTTTTGGCCAGCGCGCTTTCCATGAACAAGGTGGTTTCCCGGCAGATTTTCATGCTTCATAGTCTGCCTGTACCCCGGCATAGGGTCGTGGCCATAGGGGGATGGAAAAAATTCGATCTTACCAGCCTTCCCTTTTCTCTGCCCATCGTAGTCAAACCGTCCCAGGAAGGTTCCAGTGTGGGGGTGGCGATCGTCTCCGAGGAAGAAGAGATCCCCAGGGCGATGGAAAAGGCCTTTGGTTTCGGCTCCGAGATATTGATAGAAGAATATATCAAAGGGCGAGAGATTGAGGTTGGGATCTTGGATGATGCCCCCCTGGGGGCGATAGAAATCGTCCCCAAGGTGGAATTCTATAGCTATGAAGCCAAGTATACGGAAGGGTTGGCCGAGCATTTGCTTCCAGCACCGCTGCCGAAGGCCGATTACGTTCAGGCTTTGCATTTAGGGCTGGAGGCTCACCGTTTGTTAGGCTGTGAGGGGGCCACACGGGTAGACATGTTGTACCGGGAGGAGACCGGCGATTCCGGCCGATTTTTTATCTTGGAAGTGAACACCTTACCCGGAATGACCGGCTTGAGCATCCTGCCGGAGATCGCCAGGGGGGCGGGGGTCGACTTCCCGAATTTGGTGGAGCGAATCCTCCTGGGGGCACGATTGAAAATTCCGGTAAAAAGGCTGAAATGAAAGATAGGCTGGAAGGCCTTGGAAAAGTGAAGGGATGGCTGGCCACAATCGAATCAGAGCAAAGCAGAAAATACGCCGATTCCAGGGGGAAAATACCGGCCAGCTCTGGGTCTGGGCCGGAAGAATCGGTAAGGCGGCTCTTAGCCTCATTATGTTGGCCAGCCTTACGATGCTGGGCTTCACGGCCTACCAGTATTTTCAGCGTACTGCGGGCCTGAAGGTAGGAGAAATCAAGATCATGGGTTGCGTGAACGTCACCGAAACCGAGTTGTTGAATCTATCCCGGATAGACTTCAGGGCCAGCCTGATGAACTTGGACTTAAAAGAAGTCAGCAATCGGTTGGCTCGGCACCCCTGGGTGGAAAAGGCCACCGTGCGACGAGATTGGTCCAGAATGGCTTTGATTATCGAAGTTCAAGAAAGAGTCCCCCTGGCCCTTATCCTCTTGAATGACCTATACCTGCTCGACCGCCACGGGGAAGTTTTTAAAAAAGCAGGGCCCAAAGACCGGATAGATTTACCGGTTTTCACGGGGCTGCAATACCGAGAGGTTAGAGCCCGGGATAAAGAAGCTATGAGCTTGATCCTCCAGGGATTGGAACTTCTGGAATTGCTCGGGAAACGGAAAGTCTTGACCCTCCGGCAAGTTTCCGAAATCCACCTCAGCAAAAAAGACGGGCTCACGCTTTTTACCTTAGATAAAGGAATGCTTATCCGCCTGGGTTCGGGAAAGCTTTCTGAAAAAATAAGTCTCCTGGAAAAGGTTTTACCGGACTTACAGCAGAGATCCAAGGATGTGGAGTACGTGGATCTTAATTATCCCCGGAAAGTCGTGGTTAAAATGAAAGAGCGGGAAAAAGAGAAGGAAAAGGAAGCGGTGAACAGATCCTGGCGAAGGGGGACCCCCCATGGGTAAGAAAGGCAAGAGGGAAAATATTGTTGTCGGCTTAGACATAGGCACCACGAAGATCTGCGCCATCGTGGCGGAAGTGAGCGATGGGGGTGTGGACATCGCGGGCATCGGCACCCACCCTTCCAAAGGGCTGCGCAAAGGGGTGGTGATCAACATTGATGCCACAGTGGAGTCGATCCGCAAAGCCGTGGAAGAAGCGGAGTTGATGGCTGGGGTGGAGATCAATTCGGTTTATTGCGGGATCGCGGGTAGCCATATCCGGGGATTGAACAGCCATGGGATCGTGGCCGTCAAAAATCGGGAAGTTTCGGAAAGCGATATGAAACGGGTCATCGACGCGGCCCGGGCCGTGGCCATCCCCATGGATCGAGAAATCATCCATGTCCTGCCCCAGGAGTTCATCGTGGACGAACAGGATGGAATTATGGAACCCTTGGGGATGTCCGGCGTGCGTTTGGAAGCCAAGGTGCATATCGTCACCGGCGCCGTGACCTCGGCTCAAAATATCATTCGCTGCTGCAACCGGACAGGCCTGGAGGTGAATGACATCGTTTTGGGACAGTTGGCCGCCAGCGAAGCGGTACTCATTCCGGATGAAAAAGAGCTGGGGGTCGCTCTGGCGGATATCGGCGGGGGGACCACGGATTTAGTTGTTTTCTCCCAGGGAGCGGTCCGGCAGACCGCCGTTTTCGGCCTGGGAGGCAACCACTTGACCAATGACATCGCAGTGGGCCTGCGGACGCCGCTGGTGGAGTCAGAAAAGATCAAAACAAAATATGGTTGCGCTCTGACTTCCATGGTGAAAAAGGAGGAAATGATCGAAGTCCCCAGCGTGGGGGGTAGGCGGGCACGAGTGCTATCCAGGCAGATTTTAGCCGAAATCATCGAGCCGAGGATGGAGGAAATTTTTACGCTGGTCCATCGGGAAATCCTCAAGTCCGGCTATGAAAACCTCATTCCCTCAGGGGTGGTGCTCACGGGAGGAACGGCCTCCTTGGAAGGATTGCCGGAACTCGTTGAACAGATTTTTAACCTTCCGGTTCGCCGGGGATATCCCTCGGGAATCGGAGGGCTGATGGATGTAGTGAACAATCCCATGTATGCAACGGGCGTGGGTCTGGTTTTATACGGCCGACGCCATCGTTCCGAGGGGCGTTTCAAAAGCAGCGACCGCAATCTTTTTGGAAAAGTAGCCCAGCGCATGAAACGCTGGTTCAGCGATTTTTTTTAAAAGAATGATTCTGGCACTGCATTCTATACGTTCCCTGCGGTCTCAGTGGACTCTGCGGTGAGTGTATACAAGAAATTAAAGGAGGTGGGGGGATGTTTGAACTAGAAGAAAGCAAGAATACCGGGGCCAACTTGAAGGTAGTGGGAATCGGTGGCGGAGGGTGCAACGCCGTCAACACCATGATCCGATCCAACCTGAACGGGGTGGAATTCATCGGAGCCAACACCGATGCTCAGGCTTTGGCTGCGTGCCACGCGCCCATGAAAATTCAGTTGGGAGCGAAGTTGACCAAGGGTTTAGGGGCAGGGGCCAACCCGGAGATCGGTAAAAATGCTACTTTAGAAGATAGAGACCGAATCCGGGAGATCCTGACGAGTGCCGACATGGTCTTCATCACTGCCGGGTTAGGAGGGGGCACGGGAACAGGCGGGGGACCGATTCTCGCCTCCATCGCCAAAGAGGCAGGGGCGCTCACGGTCGCTGTGGTCACCAAACCGTTCCTGTTCGAAGGCAGAAAAAGGCAACGGCAAGCAGCAGAAGGTTTGAAGGAGTTGCGCAAATATGTGGATACGTTAATTACCATTCCCAACCAGCGATTGCTGAATATTGCCGGACGGGATATGTGCTTGCTGGAAACATTCCGCAAAGCGGATGAAGTTCTCCTGCAAGCGGTCAAGGGAATATCGGACCTCATTACAGTCCACGGGTTGATAAACTTGGATTTTGCCGATGTGCGCACGGTCATGTCTGAAATGGGTCTGGCCTTGATGGGGACGGGGGCAGCGAGCGGAGAGAATCGTGCCATCGAAGCCGCCCAGCGGGCCATCTCCAGCCCCCTCTTGGAAGACATCACCATCGCTGGTGCACGGGGCATCTTGATCAATATTACCGGGGGGCCGGACCTGACCCTCTATGAGGTGAACGAGGCATCTACCCTCGTGCAGGAAGAGGCCCACGAAGATGCCAACATCATATTCGGAGCCGTGATTGATGAGAACCTGAGGGAGGAGATGCGGGTTACGGTGATTGCCACCGGATTCGGGAAGGCCGACGAAGTTGAAGAGCGCATTCCCGAGTCTCGGACGGCCTCTCCTGAACCAGAGAAGATGGTAGTTAGCTTCAACCGCAAGGATAAGGAGAGCAACCGGGATATCCCGGCCTTCATTCGCCAGGAGAAGAGCGTCGAGAGCAAAGAAAAACCGATTCGATCCTTTCGGGGCCGCATCCTATCCAATTTAATAGAGGATGAATACGATATCCCCACTTTTTTGAGAAAGCAAGCGGATTGAATAAGCTGTCAGCAATCAGCGATCAGCGGTCGGGGAAAAAAACCGAGGCTGAAAGCGGACTGCTGATGGCTGAAGGCTCTCTTTGGTGAAGCGTGTCCAGCAAATTGATTGCCAAAGCAAAAAAACTTCTTGCCCAAGAGACGAGAACTTGGCCATCCGGGCAGCCGTCGTTTCCCAATGGCTTTGGGGAAAAGTTATCCATTGCTCTGGCCTATCCCCACCGGTATTACACGGCCATGTCCAACTTAGGTTTTCAGACCGTTCATCGGCTCTTCAACGAACAGCCCAACACGGTATGCCAGCGGGTTTTTTTGCCCGATCCAGAAGATGTTGCCGAATATCGCCGGACGGAAACCCCACTCTTTTCTCTGGAGTCTCAACAGCCGGTCCGTAGCTTTGATATCCTGGCCTTTTCCATCTCTTACGAGAATGATTATCCCCACCTCCTCCAGATGATGGAATTGGCCAGGATTCCTTTGCGCAACCAAGAGCGAACGGGAGCGGATCCGCTGGTTATGGCGGGAGGAGCGACCGTATTGATGAACCCCGAACCCCTGGCGGACTTTGTGGATTTTTTTGTCATCGGGGAAGCCGAAGTAATTGCGGGTCCGCTCATACAGGTTTTGCGAGAAGGGAAAGTACAGGGCAAGTCTAAAGAAGAACTGTTGAATGAATTGATGACTATAGAAGGGATCTACGTTCCGCAATTTTATTCCGTAACCTACCGGCCGGAGGGAACGATTGAGTCTTGGATCCCCCGGGAAACCGCTCCGCCCCGGGTGAAGAGGGTCTGGCTTAAAAATCTGAATAGCTCCTTGACGGTTTCCTCGCTGTTAACCCCCAACACGGAGCTTTCCGGCATGTTTCTACTGGAGCTGAGTCGGGGTTGCCATCGGCGTTGTCGTTTTTGCGCCGGCTGTTACACCTATTTCCCCCACCGCGTGCGGGATGGTCCCCGGCTCCAAGAGATGGCCTTGAGAGCTTCAGGCCCGGGGACCAAAGTCGGCCTGGTTGGTGCGGCCATCTCGGATTACCCCGACCTCCTTTCTCTCGGACGAGAGGTTCTACATTCCCAGCGACCCCTTTCCTTTTCCTCCCTGCGAGTCGATTCCCTTACCCCCGAACTGGCCGACCTGATTCGTGATAGCGGGCAGAAGACCATTACCCTGGCCCCAGAAGCCGGCTCGGAAAGGATGCGCAGGATTATCCGCAAGGGGTTTACAGAACAGGAAATCATTCACGCTGCCGAGGTCTTAACGGATCGGGGAATTCGCAGCTTTCGCCTTTACTTTATGATCGGTCTGCCAGAGGAAAAAACGGAAGATATCAAAGGGATTGTGGACTTAACCAAGAAGATCCGCCATCATATCCGGGAAAGAAGTCGAGGGAAAAAGGGGGCAGAAAGAATTCTCCTCAGCCTTAACCCCTTCGTTCCCAAGCCTGGCACTCCTTTCCAATGGCATCCTTTTGAGGATGTTCGCAATTTAAACGAAAAAATCAAGATGGTGCGAAGAGGACTTCGCCAGGAGAAAGGTGTTTCGGTTGCGGCGGATGTACCCAAATGGTCTTACTTGCAGACCCTTTTATCCCGCGGCGATCGACGAGTGGGGAGATTCCTGCTGGCTGCCCACGCTCTGGGGGGAAACTGGCCGCAGGCCTACCGCTCCGTGGATGTGAATCCTGATTTTTATGTTTACCGGGAACGAGCTTGGGAAGAGAATTTTCCCTGGGACTTTATCGACCATGGGATCAACAAAGAATTGCTCTGGGCGGAATACCAACAAGCTTTCAAAGAGTGACTGATGGGGAGACTATAAGCTCCTCATAAACTCCTCTAAAATCTCGTTCAACAATATAATTTTAAACGGTAATTGACAAGTGTCAGGACATCGGCCTTAAGAGTAACCGATTTCCTGACACATCCAGGTAATCGATGTCATGACATTTGAGAGGTAATCGATAAAGACAGACGGAAAAACCTTTTCCCATTTTTTTATGGAGATAATTTAGTACTTTAAGAAGACTCATTAGTTTTGACCCCGTCAGCACGATGCGTTTAAGCTTACATTTCAGGAAAATTGAATTTTTAAGACAGGAGAACCAGAAAATAGAAGATTCTATTAGGAAGGCAACTTCAGCGGGTAGACCTTTTGGAAGCGAGGAGTTTTTAATAATCCTTGAGAAAATTCTTGAACGAAATATCTTTTCGAGGAAGTCGGGACGGCCAAGAAAGGAGAGTTTATAAAATTTGGGAGGTGTCCCCAATGAAACAGAGGGTGTGCGACAAATTTATGGGTATGGTATTTAAGCACAGGCTCGATCCTCCCAAAAATCTTCCCAACGATTGCTGATGAGGCAACACCGTAGGGCAATAATATTATTTGCTCCTCTCACGGTCCAGTGCATTCCGGATTGCTTAAGGCGTTGCCCAATCACGGTGCGACATCCCGCTTCCAGCACCCCAGAGCCTACGAACAAACCTTGCCTTCTGAAGGAATCATAACGCATCCGGTCTTTATTCTTTGCAAAATAACCAGCTTCTCTTTCAAACACCTCTTCTTGCTCATCTGTGGATGGCGACAAAGACTGGATGGCTTCAATGACTTTTTCTACCTCCCCCTGATCTAATTCCTTGCAGCGTTTGTCTGTCCAATGCTTTAATTTTTCTTGATCACAGCTAAAAGCGGCCCGGGCAATATTCCAATAGTGTTGCCGAGCATGGTAAAGATCAATTACCTGAACCGCTCCATAAAATTGTTCCTCCGCAAGATTCCATATCCAAGAAGCTCCATCTCCGATCACACAAACCTTCTGCGCCCTCTCTAAACCCCGCCCCACGGCTTCCCCATAAATCCGCCCCCCAAACGCCTCCGTCGTTTCGATGGCCCCGACATAACTGGTCGAACCTTCATCTCTTACCGGAAAGCCTTTTTCATCCACGATGGTCTGAGTAAAAATGCAGCCTAACTTCGCTTCTCGGGTCTTCGCCTGCCCATCTTCCCCCTTCCCCTTTCTCCCTACCGTTTCGGCCTTCACCACCGGAACCCCTGTCCCATCAAGACAAATATACATCTTCGGGACGGACTGGATGGGGATCACCTTATCGGATAATGAACCAGCGACCTCTCGCTTATAAAACCCTTCTACCTCCTGCCCTAATCGATAAGAAATCCTCTCGATCTCTTTGGGACCCACCTCGATGCCCGCCATCTCTCGAATGTCCTCATGCCCAAGAGCAAAAGGCCGATAGGCTCCCACCCGGCCCATGATCCGCCTCACCCCCGGACTAAAGGAGGTCCCCACAATATCCAAAGCCGTATCTTTGGGACACCATCCCTTTTTACACTCCGGATCATAATAATAAGCCCGCTTGACCGTCACGGCGCCTAAAACGGTAAGCAACTCTTTGTCTCGATACTCTTGGAACTCAAAAACATGCCCCTTCTCGCAGGGTTGAGTCCGGCCTCGGTAATCCCCCCCATCTGCGTTTAACAATTTCTCCAGGATCACGCTGCCAACAGAATGCATGGAAGAGCGAATATACATCTCCAGAGATTCAAGGTCCAGACGGCCAAGCTTCTCCCTCTCTCTCCAAGATAAATTTACAATCCGATCCACTTCCCTCTGTATTTCTTCCTGAAGCGCCTCTGTAATTTTTTTTTAAGCTCCTCCCGCTCCTGCTCCCCCTTTACCTCAGGAACGGACCATAAATCACAAATCTCCTCATTCACTTGAACCAGTTCATCGCAAAACCTTAAGAAATTACGATAGTTGGCAATCTCGTCCAGGTATTTCTGCAGTTCAGGCCCCAACTTTAAATTCTTAGCATAACTCTTCCCTTTAATGGTGGTGTTCCATAGATATTGGGGGCCATGACCAGGATGTCCTTCCCTGGCACAGATACAGTTTTCCTTGCCGCATTTTCGATAATTGACGGAGATCGTCCCCCGTCTGAAGTCGCCCGTTTTCTCTAACTGCTGATACAAAGATTTTCTCTTCCCTTCCAGGACCTTCAGAGAGTCCTCCATAAGCACCTCCTATAATCTGATTGCTTAATAAGCATTCAGATTATAGGACAAACAAAACCATTTGTCAAGTCTACCCACATTTTTGTCGCAGACCCCTTGGAACCGTAAGGTGAGATTGATCGATAAAATGTGGGAGGCCATTGAAAGAACCGTCGATGGCTTTAAGCTTCCTAATGGAAAAATTCTTTTATACCAGGATGGATTACCCGTTTGTGGCCGGGAGGCTTAAATCGTTGCTGACTTAGCCAGGGCAGGGAGCCGGAACCATCGCCTTCTTCTCCGTTTAATGGAAAGGGGGGCCACAATCATGGGAACGGAATCTTCCAGCCTTCTTATTGAAGAATATGAGCTCAACAAGCAGGCCTTTGCCCAAAGCAGGAATCCAAAATCGCCGAGAATGGAAGCACGCCAAAAGGCCTTGGGGGAATCCTTGCTTAAGAAGCGGGATCAATTTATCGCCGACCGTATCCACCGAACCCTCCGCGCTGGGGAAACGGGGATCCTTTTCCTGGGGATGCTCCATTCCGTAAAGGAATGGCTCCCTAAAAATATCCGTGTGATCTATCCCATCTATCATTAATCTGTCATCCAATCATTTGAGGGATTATAAAGATGAGTAAAGAGGAAGCACAAGTCCTGATTGTTGATGATAATGAAGAGCTTTGTCAGATGCTCTCACATTCCTTAGAGAGAGAAGGGATTTCAGCCCAGATTGCCTATGAAGGGGAAATGGCCTTAAAAATGATCCGCTCACGAATGTATGAAATCATGCTCCTGGACCTCAGGATGCCAGGCATGGATGGAATGGAGGTTTTGAGGCGGACCAGGGAAATAGATCAGGACCTCACCGTGATCATGATCACGGCATACGTCGATACGGGCAATGCCGTCAAGGCGATCAAAGAAGGAGCTTACGATTTCCTGGCCAAACCGTTTGACAATGACGAGATGGTCCGGATAGTCGGCCGGGCGCTGGCAGACCGGGAGCTCAAACGGAAACTCCGGTATATGGCCACACAGGTTTCCGATGTCGGACCCCTCAAGGAAATGATGGGGCCCAGTGATGCTGTGGTGCGGGTCACTATGGAAGTCAAACGTGTGGCCCAGTCGGATTTTAGCGTGATCATCATGGGGGAGACCGGGTCGGGGAAGGAGCTGGTTGCCCGGGCCATCCATAACGCCAGCAATCGGTCGAATGGCCCCTTTATTCCTGTGGATTGCGGGGCGATTCCAGAGACCCTTTTGGAAAGCGAATTATTCGGACATGAAAAGGGAGCCTTCACGAGTGCAGCCACCCAAAAACTCGGAAAATTTGAATTGGCCAACGGCGGGACAATTTTTCTGGACGAAATCACCAACATGCCCATGGGCTCCCAGGCCAAACTCCTCAGGTTTCTTCAGGATAAGAAGATCTATCGGGTGGGGAGCACCAAAACCATCAATGTGAATGTCCGCCTACTGGCAGCCACGAACCAAGTTCTCCATGAACTCAGCCTCTCCGATTCATTCCGCCGGGACTTATTTTACCGATTGAATGAGTACAGTATAACGATTCCGCCGTTACGGGAACGGAAGGAGGACATTCCTTACTTAGCCAAGCGGTTTTTAGACATGGCCAGCGTAGAGTTAAATAAAGGGTGTAAAGGCTTTTCTGAATCAGCCCTTGAAGTTTTATTAAACTATACCTGGCCCGGCAATGTTCGCCAGTTTCGATCCGCCATTCGACGGGCTCTTCTCATGGCCGATGATCTCATTACCGAAAAACATCTCGATTTAAGAATGGTGCCCTTACCGGGTCTGGCTTTTATTCCCAAAGTTCAGAGGGTACCCTGGGAAAACCTTTCTCTTCGAGAAATCCTGCAAGAGAGCAGTAAAGCCATCGAACGAGAAGTGCTCTTGCAGGCCCTCAAAAATACAGGAGGAAATAAAGCCAAAGCAGCGCGATTACTGAAGATCGACTATAAAACCATGCATACGAAGGTGAAGAAGTTAGGTATTTCAATAAATGGAGGCGATCATGGACAAAAAAAAGACGGATAAGAATGCCAACCGCCAGGCTGGGGGAAGATCTGGAGGAATCCTTTCGGGTTTAAGCGATCTCATCGAGAAGCTTGGTGATCTTGCGGAAAAGGGAGAGAATCTTTCCAGGAGCGGAGAGATCCATTTTGGGGGTAAAGAAAAAGATTTAAAGGGGGTTTACGGATTTTCCGTCAAAGTCGGGTTGGGGGGCGAAGGGATTAAGGTCGAACCTTTTGGGAACATCCGCAAGGACAAAACCACCGGCGAGTCTGTAGTGCAAGAGGTTCGCGAGCCGATGGTGGATGTCTTTGAAGAAGAAAACCATACCCTGGTGGTGGCGGAGATGCCCGGGATCGGTGCCGAAAATGTCCGCCTTGAGGTCAAGGATGACGTATTGACCATCACGGCCGAAAAAGGCGACAAGAAATACCGGAAGGAAGTCCTCCTTCCCAGAAGCTACCCGAGAGAAAAGATGGTCATCTCCTGTAACAATGGGATCGTGGAGATCAAATGCCAATCGTAAAATAATACGGAGGAGTAATGAGCCAGAATAGGGAAGTGAACCTTAAGCTCAAGGCCACGGAAGCACTCGGGAAAGATGTGGGAAGAGCCATCGCCCGCATGGGGCCGGAAGACATGGAGAAATTGAACGTGGCCATCGGGGACATTGTGGAGGTGGCCGGAAAGCGAAAAACCCTGGGTAAAGCCATGCCCGCTTATAAAGAACTCCGCGGCCAGTCCCGGGTTCAGCTCGATGGCCTCAGCAGAGAGAATGCTGGCGTCGGGCTTGACGAGTTCGTTTTGGTTCGCAAGGTCGTCTGCCGGCCTGCAGAACGGGTCGTTCTCGCCCCGATGGACATCATCCCAGCCGAACGCGACCTTAAATATATCGGCAGCCTTCTGGATGGCTTGCCCATCATCGAAGATGACCGGATCCGGGCCAACCTGTTTGGCAGCCGGTCGGCTAATTTTAAGGTTGAAAGCACAAACCCCAAAGGGCCTGTGCTGATCAATCCCACCACCCAACTTGTAATCGGAAAGGCTCAGGAGGGAGAGGGCGCCCGTGTCATTTCCTACGAGGACATCGGGGGACTCAAGCCCCAGTTGCAACGCATTCGGGAGATGATTGAGCTTCCTTTGCGCTACCCAGAAGTGTTTGAGCGTCTGGGGATCGACGCCCCCAAAGGGGTTCTTCTCTATGGGCCTCCTGGTTGCGGCAAAACATTGATCGCCCGGGCCATTGCCCATGAGACCGAGGCCAATTTTTTTTCCGTGAGCGGGCCGGAGATTATTCACAAATTTTATGGAGAGAGTGAAGCCCATCTGCGAAAGATCTTCGAGGACGCCACCCGCAAGGGTCCGAGCATCCTCTTCCTGGACGAGGTCGATGCCATCGCTCCCCCGCGGGAAAAGGTCGTGGGGGATGTGGAGAAACGGGTGGTCGCCCAGCTTCTTGCCCTAATGGATGGACTCACCAAACGCCACAATGTCATCGTCATTGCCGCAACAAACATCCCCAATGCCCTGGATCCGGCCTTGCGGCGGCCCGGGCGTTTTGACCGGGAGATCTCCATTCCCATTCCCGACCGGAAGGGAAGACTGGAGATTCTGGAGATCCATAGCCGGGGGATGCCTCTGGCGAAAGACGTTGATGTGGCCCATCTGGCAGAAATTACCCATGGTTTTGTCGGAGCTGATACGGAGGCCCTTTGCCGGGAAGCGGCCATGATCTGCCTTCGCCAGGTTATGGCTGAAATTGATTTCTCCCTGACTCAGATCCCTTATGAGCGCATCGCCGGGCTCGAGGTACACATGGAGGACTTTCTGTCTGCCTTACGCGAGGTTGAACCTTCGGCCATCCGGGAGGTGTTTGTGGAAGTCCCCAATGTCCACTGGCAAGATGTTGGTGGATTGGCCCGGGTCAAAAAACATTTAGTGGAAGCGGTCGAATGGCCTTTGCAATACACCCATCTATTTAAAAAGGCAGGGATCAATCCTCCCAAGGGTATCCTCCTTTCAGGACCGCCTGGGTGCGGGAAAACCTTGTTAGCCAAAGCGATTGCCACCGAAAGTCAGGTAAATTTCATCTCGGTCAAAGGCCCTGCACTTCTTTCCAAGTATGTAGGGGAGTCTGAAAGAGGGATGCGGGAAATTTTTCGCAAGGCCCGGCAGGCGGCGCCTTGCATCATTTTCTTCGATGAGATTGATGCCCTGATCCCGGCGCGTGGCGCCGGATCAGGAGATGCGCATGTAGCCGAGCGGGTCCTCAGCCAGTTTTTGGTTGAGCTTGACGGAATCGAGGAACTGAAAGGAGTTCTCGTGCTCGGAGCGACGAATCGCCTGGATATGCTCGATCCGGCTGTTCTCAGACCGGGCCGGTTTGATGCGGTTGTGCAAATCGAAGCACCGGACGAAAAAGATCGTCAAGAGATTTTTGAAATTCACCTGCGCAATAAACCTCTCGACAAAAGGATCCGCGCGGCTGATCTGGCCGCCAAGACCGAAGGGTGGAGCGGCGCTGAAATCGCCGCCGTGGTCTGCCCGGTTAATGCCGAAGATTTTTGCGGGCCGGAGGCGGAATCCAGGATGCAGGACCTTACCTGGGTGGGACCCCGGGCCTGCCGTCATGAAGAAGTGGTCGAGGAAGTGATGCGCCATTCTCCTGTGCTTCCCGTTGGTTTGGGAACGATTTTTGTTTCTCCGGAAAGCCTGGAGAAACGCGTGCATGCCCATCATCGCGCCATAAGGGAATTTTTAAATCAGGCAATGGATAAGGAAGAATGGGCGGTAAAGGGCTTCCTGGATCGGGCCAGGGCTAAGGAGGAATTTCTTGCCGGCCTCCGTGTTCGGGAAGAAGCACGTCTCTCCACTTTATCACCGGGGAAGCGCTACTTTCAGGAACAGCGCCTCCTGGCGGCTGTTGAAAAAGATCTTTCCGGTTGGTTGAAAGAAGCTTGCCAAGGCATAGTCGATGAGCTCCATCCTATTGTCTCTGCTTTTTGTGAGCGGAAAATTCTCTCCCGGCGGTCCACGGGAAGAGAAGAAGAGGTGGTTGTAAACTGGGCTTTTTGGGTAGACAGAAATGCTGTGGGAGATTTTCGGGGAAAGATCGACCGGGCCAATATAGAACATGCCCGGCGCGGCCTGGTTTTTGAGTTCTCCGGGCCCTGGCCCCCTTACAGCTTTTCCCCTTCTCTCGAACCAGAGACAGAGGCATGAAATACCTGATTTATTGCATCCTTCAAACCCCGGCCGGGTTTACCGGCCGAGCAGCAGAGTTGCTTCCTTCAAAACCAGAGGCGCTTCTTGGCGTCGGCTGCCAGCCGGTTTATTGGGTTAGCCAAAATGGTCTTGGTGCGGCTGTTTCCAAAGTTTCCTCTTCTGACCACGAGGAAACTTTCTCCATAACCACACCGGACATCCCGGTCCTTCTCGCCTATGCCAAGGTCATTGAATCCCTCCATAATGACCCGGTAATCGGGGGGGTCATTCCTTTGCGCTACGGCGCTTTCTTGGAAGAAGAATCCCAGATCTTGAGAATCCTCGAAAAACATTCCTCCCATTATGAATCCCTTCTCCAGGAAATGAGGGGCTGTGTGGAAATGGGGATTCGCATTCTTATTTCAGATTGCGGGTTACGGATTGCGGGTTGCCCATCCGCTCACTCGGATTCTTCCATAAAAACCCCACCGTCATCCAATCCGGGATTGGCCTATCTGAATAGCCGAAGGGCACTTTTTGCCAAGGAGGAATGTTTTGCCGAAGAAAATAACTCGTTGATCGAACGATGTCGAGAAGCGTTTGCCGGGCTGTTTGTCAAGTGCCAGTCGGAATATCCCTCATTTCGCCTTTCGCAATTCTCATCGCGCAATCAACTTATCTCCCTGTATTTTCTTGTGCCGCGAAGATCCGTAGCTACCTTTGGCGAAGTTTTTCGCCAGATTTGCTCCCGGGAATCAGCAAGGCTTCTCCTGAGCGGACCCTGGCCCCCTTTCAATTTTGTTGGGCCCGCCCGGGACCCGATAATGGGCGGCCGGAACCGGGTATAGAAAAAATTCATCAACCGCAACGAATTTATCAATGGGAATGGAAGCGAATAGAGACGAGACTCTCTCCCAGAAATCATCTGAACGTTACGAGAGGCTTTACACCATGCTTCTCAACGCCATCCCCTCCTCCGTTCTCCTCATTGACAAGAATATGTGCATCCTTTCAGCCAACCGGAACTTTCTGGAAAAGAGCCGGCGTTCTCTGGCCAACACAGTCGGGCAACAGCTGGAGAAAGTTTTTCCTCCCATTATTTTTGATCATTTGGGTCTAACCAGCCGAATCCGCCAGGTATTCGAAAAAAATCGCCCTATCGTGGGAGAACGAATGAGTTACCGTGCGCCCGGCCTCCCGCTACGCATCTATTATTACAGCATCTTCCCTTTTAACTGGGAAGAGAAGGTCCAGAATGCCATCTTTCTGATGGAGGATATCACCGAACAGGTCCATTTAAGCAGTGAGCTCCAGCGAATCGAAAGCCATTTAGCCAGTATCGTCGAGAGCGCCAGTGACATTGTTCTCTCCACTGACCTGCAAGGGAGAATCTTGACCTGGAACACAGCGGCGGAGAAGCTTTCCCATTATTCCTTCTGTGCAGTAAAAGGACGAAAATTATTCGAGTTCTTTTCGGAAGAACACCAGCCAGATGCGAAAAATTATTTTTCCTTCTTAAAAGACATAAGAACTCCTCCAGATCGCGCGATGCCGGAGTGGGACCTTGTGATGCAGAATGGGGATCGGATCCTGGTTAGCTGGGTCTTTTCTCCGATGAAAGAAGAGAACGACCAAATCACGGGAATCGTTGGAGTGGGCCGCGATCTGTCTGAGCGCCATAAAATGCAGATGAGTCTTCTCCAATCCCAAAAACTTGCCGCTCTGGGCGTGATGGCTGGAGGGATTGCGCATGAGATCCGCAATCCACTGGCGGTCTGTTCATCGGCGTCCCAGTTCCTCATGGAAGACAACATTACTCCGGAATTTCGCAAGGAATGTGCGGAGAAGATTCAAACCGGGATTCAGAAGGCTTCGGTGATCATCGAGAATATCCTGAGGTTCGCCCGCCCCTCGGTGGTCTCCACCATGGCCCATCTCAATATAATTTTGGTTCTGAATGAAGCACTGAGTATGGTCCAAAACCAGGCCAAAATCCAAAAAATTGGGATCGTCAACCATTTTCCCCAGGAACCGGTCATGATTACCGGCAATGCCAGTCTTCTCCAACAGGTTTTTATGAATCTATTTCTGAACGCGATCCGCGCCATGCCCAACGGGGGATCCCTAACACTCTTCATAGAAAGAAACTTGAAGGAAGTGCTGATTCAAATCGCCGATACGGGCGGGGGGATTTCTAAAATAAACTTGGAAAATATTTTTGATCCCTTCTATACCACCTCACCGGTGGGCCAAGGAACGGGTTTGGGACTTTCCATCTGTTACTCGATCGTAAAACAGCATTTCGGTTCCATAGAAGTGGAAAGCCTTGAGGGGAAAGGCAGTACCTTTACCGTGCGGTTCCCTGCTCTATTATGAATAAGGAAAAAGCAATGACCCTTCAGAATATAGAAATTCTCATCATAGATGACGAACCGGATATGTGCTGGGCCCTAAAGCATTTATTGGAGAAAAACGGGTTTCTTATAACAAAGGCCGCGGACGGTAGGGAAGCGCTTGACCTGCTTACCTCTGGATCCTTCCAGGGGGTCTTTCTGGATGCCAAACTGCCGGATATTGAAGGCCTGGAGCTGGCCAGGCAGTTTCGCGAGAAAGCTCCCCAGATGCGCATTATTCTGATTTCAGGATACTTTTACAATGACGATGTGGCCGTTGAGAAAGCCTTGGGGGAAGGATTGATTTGTGGTTTTATCGGCAAGCCTTTCCTTCATGAGGATATTTTAAAGGCGGTTAAAATCTTGTCCCCTCTGTAAACTTCCCTTTTTTTCGGGGGCCATTTCCCTAAACCAGGGAATCCCCTCCATGGCTCCCACTCCCCATTTTCCCTCCCCACAAGCCATGGGGAAAAAAGAGTTCTTTAATTCTTATTTCAAATTCACTTGTTATAAAAAGTGAAAGATCTTTTTCAGCTTGGCATGAATCTGGCTCTATACCGTGTAGGCATGCCTGAAGGAAAAATTGTCGTAGCGGCAAAAACAAAAATTTGAGAAAGGAGAAAAGGAATGGCGAAAGTTCAGAAGTCAACGGATTCTTCGAGTCTGGCTGAAGTTGTTGACCGGATTCTGGATAAGGGTATCGTGATCGATGCCTGGGTGAAGGTCTCATTAGTGGGGATCGAGCTTCTGTCAATTGAGGCCCGTGTGGTGATCGCTTCGGTTGAAACTTACTTGAAGTACGCCGAGGCCATCGGGCTCACGGCCAGTGCCGCCACCCCGGCGTAAGGCTGGATTGGACAAAGGTTCTCCTGTTAAGCGGGCTCCAGGTGATCGTCTCCCGCTTAACAGGGGTTCCGACTGGCTACAGTGATCATATTATTTGCTTTAAATTGAAAGGAGATGATTATGGGTAACTTAACTACCGATATGACGCACTTGTACGATGAAATTAATGCTTTGAGAAATGGGCGTAAGGCACTCAGGAAAAATCTGGAGAATACGGTATTGCGTATGAGAAAGGATTTCTCCGCCGACTTGGCCGGTGCCCATCAGGCCTGGTTCGGCCCAACCCTTGCCGGGAAAATGGACATAAAGCGCGAACAACAGAGGAAGGGAGAACCCGGGGCAAGTCAGGAAAAGGCCGAAGCCGGAGCCGGAAGAAAGGAAGAGATCCAACATGCCGCAGTTAGGGAGGAAAAAGGGTCTTTTCCCACTCTGAAGGCTGGTAGCAAAGGCAAAAGGAAAAAGTAATCAATCATCTGGTGCCGGGGAATAGGTTCCGCAAAGTAAGTAACGAGACCACGGCAAAAACCCAAGGAGTCATATCCCAATGAATAATGCGGAGTTGAGCCGTGGCCCGCAGGGCCATCGGTCTCGAACTCCTGGTTCTCCCCGAGCGGAGCGAGGGGAAGGAGTTCGAGACCGGCTCAACTCCGCATTCCCCCCGAGCGGAGCGAGGGGGGAACAATGCATTGAACACCCTGAAAACCGCACCGGCAACCATGTTAAGGATTCAGACTAAAGGTGACAACATCCTGCCTGAACCCAGTGATGGCTTCATCTCTTCCCCTTATGTTGAAGATATGGCCAAACGCGCTCTGGCTTATTTAAAAATAGGATACCCGGTCCATTTCGCTGGCCCGGCCGGAACAGGAAAAACAACCTTGGCTTTTCATGTCGCCGCAAAACTCGGTCGTCCGGTTACCCTGATCCACGGGGATGATGAATTTGCCGGCTCCGATCTGGTGGGACGCGACGCCGGGTACCGCAAGTCCAAGCTCATCGACAACTTCATCCACTCCGTCCTGAAAACGGAAGAGGAGATGAAAAGCTTCTGGGTGGACAACCGGCTCACGACCGCTTGCCAAAATGGCGACACCCTTATTTACGATGAGTTTAACCGTTCGCGACCCGAGGCGAATAATGCCCTTTTGTCCATTCTGGCGGAAAGGATCCTCAACCTTCCCAGACTCCGCAGGACGGGAGAAGGATATCTCGAGGTGCACCGGGAATTTCATGCCATCTTCACCTCAAACCCGGAGGAATATGCCGGGGTTCACAAGGCCCAGGATGCCTTGATGGATCGTTTGATTACCATCCAACTCGCGCATTACGATTGGGACACAGAGGTTCAGATTACGGAGGCCAAATCCGGCCTGGCCCGGGAGGATGCCGAGGTGATTGTCAACATCGCCCGCGAATTACGCAGCTTCGGGGTCAACAATCACCGGCCCACGATCCGGGCCTGTATCGCGATCGCCCGCATCCTTGCCATCCATGGAGCTCACGCCCGCGGAGACGACCCCGTCTTCCAGTGGGTCTGCCGCGATGTCCTCAATACAGATACGGCCAAAGTTACCCGGGGCGGGCAGTCGGTGATGAAGCAGAAGATTGATGAAATCATTCAAAAGGTATGCGAACCCCAGAAGAAACGTCCCCGTAATCCCGACCGTTCGGCCACCCCAAAAGAGGAGAACTAAAATGCCCCCTCAAAAAAGAATTCTCCGCAGTTTGCAGGATATCCGGACCCTTTCCGGAAAGGTAGATCTCACCGCTTCCCCTTATATGGCCTACATGAAAGTAAGCTGTCTGGAGATGGAAAAGTTCCGCCGTGGGAAAGAAAAGACGAGTGCCCTTAGGCGGGTTGAAAATATCAATATCCGCTTCAAAGAAATCGAGGCGGAAAAAGCTGGGATCCTGAAGACTTTGGATGAAAAGAAACACGTCCCTTCGGTCTCTTCTTCTTCATCCGAACCCTCGCCATCTTTTCCCCCGAGTGAGGGAGGTTTTAAGCTCCGGTATTAACCGGGAGGAAACCTAATGCTTACACTAAAAAGTTCCCCCCATATTCCCTCGAGCCGGAACATAAAGAGCTTCCATTGCGGCCGGACATCTACAGGCCTCCCTATGGGGCACGTGGATACCCAGAGGCTTTATCGAGAAAAAATTGTTTTCGCCGGCAGAATGATCCGCCTTTCCTGGCTTGCCAGGCAATGGCGGAAACACCTGCTCAAGGTGGAGACCCAGCGGTTTTTCCATGGTGAGGAATCACCGAAAAGGAGAATAACAAAATGAAAGTAAACTGCCTCTCCTGTGGCTTTAAAGAAGATTTGGGCGATGCCTATGACGATTATGAGGGACAGGTCAAATGCTTTACCTGCGGGTCCCTCCTGGAGATCAAAACCGACCAGGGCACAATTAAAGCGGTCCAACTGGTAAAGTCCAAGCACCGCTCTTTGAAGCAGGAGACTGAGGAAAGCTTGGTTTCAGGAGGATGAAAAGGAAATAACCCTCTTTCATAGAAAGGAACTCTCTTACCATGTCAGGGAGAGCTGAAAACGGGAATGGAAAGTACCTGTACGCCATCATTGCGGATATAGAAGACCGCAGGTTTGGCGACTTCGGCATGGAGGGTGGCGTGGTTTATACCATCTCCAACGGGAGGGTGGCTGCGGTGGTCAGCGATATTCCCGACCGGAAGATCCGGCCAGAACGCCGCCACCTTGCTGTCCATCAGAAAGTCCTCAAGGTCCTCATGGAAAGGAATACTCCTTTACCCATGACCTTCGGGATCATCGCCGACGGCCCCAAGGAAATTCGCAAAATTCTTCTTCTCAATCAGAAGGCCTTTTTAGAACAACTGGAACGGGTGGAGAATAAAGTGGAAATGGGGTTACGGGTCACCTGGGATGTGCCCAACATCTTCGAATTTTTTGTCCATACTCATCCCGAATTGCGGGCTGCGCGGGATCAATTGCTCGGATCCTACAGGGTGCCCACTCAGGAAGATAAGATTGAGGTGGGGCGGACGTTTGAACGCTTCCTCACGGAAGATCGGGAAACCTATATCGAAAAGGTAGAAGAAATTTTGGCGCCCCACTGCTTTGAAATCAAAAACACACGCCAAAAGAGCGAAAAGGAAGTGATGAACCTGGCTTGCCTGGTAGGGCGTAACGCCCAAGGAGAATTCGAGGCCGCCATCTTCGAAGCGGCGCGGTTGTTCGATAATAACTTTTCCTTCGACTACAGCGGGCCCTGGGCCCCCCACAACTTCGCAGAGATTAAGCTGAAGTACTGAGGTTTGAAATTGTTTAGCCACAGAGATCACAGAGATATAAGAGCAGAAAATGGAAAAGAATTTAGCCCTACAACCTCAAAACAGATTCTTCAGACGTTGGCCTTTTCCTTTTGCTTTTTGAACTTAAATCCCTCTGTGGCCTCGGTGACCTCTGTGGCAAATAAGTTTCTAATATTTTTGTCTTTTATTCTATTTCCGTTTTTTGGATAAATTGTTCGCCGTAGCTTTTAAAGTGAAGCCGGTACAGAGAAGATGCTGATCATTGACGATTTATTGTTTTTCCCGGTCCGGAGTATCCTCTGGACTTTCCGGGAAATTTACAACGCAGCCCAGGAGGATGTGGCCAATGAGGCCGAGGCGATTACGGCCGAATTGGGCGATCTCTATATGATGCTGGAGACGGGCAAGATCACCGAAGCGGAGTTCGATCAACGGGAAAAAGATCTCCTCGACCGGCTCGAAGAGATCCAAGCGCGCGGCTCCCTCAGCGAAGACGAAGAGGAGGAAGGTTAAAATTAGGAGGAATCACCTTGCCCAGATACTCGGGGGAAAAAACCCATGGCGCAACCTTATTTTTTGAGCAATACCGATCTTCAACTGATTCTCTTCGGGGGGAAAGGCGGGGTAGGCAAGACCACCTGTGCCACCGCTACTGCCCTCCACTTGGCCCGGATTTTCCCGGAGCATTCTTTCCTCCTCGTCTCAACGGATCCTGCCCACTCCCTGGCTGACAGCCTGGCCGGCTTTCCTCCTCCGGACAATTTAAAAATCCTCGAATTTGATGCGCAGGAGAGTCTCGAGGCTTTTAAGGCGGAACATAACCAAAAATTGCGGGAGATCGCCTCCCGCGGAACATTTCTGGATGACGAAGATATCAACCAGTTTTTAGACCTTTCCCTGCCCGGCATGGATGAGCTCCTGGCTTTTTTGGAAATCTCCAGTTGGGTGGAGGATCGGAGTTACGACTGCATTATCGTAGATACGGCTCCAACCGGACATACCCTAAGGCTCCTTTCGATGCCGGAGCTCCTCCGGAAATGGCTGGAGGCGCTGGATGCTTTATTGGCTAAGCACCGCTATATGAAAAAGCTTTTCGCCGGTGCCTACCGTCGGGACGATCTTGATTTCTTCCTCGAGAAGCTCTCTCTCTCTGTAAAAAAGATAGAAATCTTGCTGCGGGATCCCGTTCGTTGCCGTTTTGTGCCCGTAATGCTTGCCGAGGCCTTGAGCATTAGTGAGACGGATAGGTTGGTGGATGAACTCGAACGCTTAAAGGTGCCGCTCACCGATATCGTGATTAACAGGCTCTATCCGGAAAGCACCTGTCCGGTATGTGCGGATGGGCGTACCCATCAGATGAGGGAGCTGAAGAATCTCTTTGGCCATCGCAATCTGTCTGGGTATTTGTTCTGGGGGATTCCGGTTTATCCGGTGGAAGTTCGCGGAATAGAGAGTCTTGATATGTTCTGGGGAAGTGTCGAAAAGCTCACCGAAGAAACGCCAATCGACCCCAAAACCTCGGTAGATCTGGCTCCTTGGGTTACGGCCGCCGCACCATACCCTTCGCCCGAGACAACCCTTCTGCTTTTTGCCGGCAAAGGGGGGGTAGGAAAGACTACTCTGGCCTGTGCCACGGCCGTGCGCTTGGCTCATGACCTAAAAGGGAAGCAAGTCCTCCTCTTTTCCACAGACCCTGCCCACTCCCTGTCGGCATGTCTGGATGTGCCAATAGGCCCCAAGCCTACCCGCCTGTCGCCGGGACTAACAGCCATGGAGATTGACGCCCAAGCGGAGTTTGACTCTTTGAAGATGCAGTATCAGAAAGAATTGGGGCGATTTCTGGAGTCCGTTTTGCCTAACCTTGACTTTACTTTCGACCGCGAGGTAATGGAGAAAATTCTGGATCTTTCGCCTCCCGGCCTCGATGAAGTTATGGCCCTGACGCGAATCATGGAATTTCTTGCGCAAGGTAACTACAGTGTCTTCATCCTCGACTCGGCGCCAACCGGGCATTTAATCCGATTCCTGGAGCTTCCAGAGCTTATCGACCAGTGGCTTAGGGTTTTCTTCGGCCTCTTCCTGAAATATAAGAGAGTCTTTCGACTCCCCAAAATTTCCCAGCGTTTGGTGCAGATGTCCAAAGATCTCAAACACCTGCGAACACTTCTTAAAGACCCGAGCC
Organism: Pseudomonadota bacterium; assembly: GCA_018819135.1. GTDB lineage: Bacteria > Desulfobacterota > SM23-61 > SM23-61 > SM23-61 > JAHJQK01. The sequence goes on from JAHJQK010000022.1 coordinate 38,449, forward strand.
GCTCAGCCTTATATGCCGTAAGCATTCTTACCGAGATGGCCTTGCAAGAAACTCAGGATCTGGTTGAAGCCTGCGATCGGATGGGAATTTCTACGCCCGTATTGTTTCTCAACCTGGCTACGTCGGCGAGTGAATGCCCCCTGTGTTCTGCCCTTGGGCTTCAGGAAGCACAGGTAAAAGAAAAGTTTAGGCAACAATTTCCCGGAAAGCATCAAACCATCATTTATCGTCAGGCGGAGCCCCGCGGCCGCGAACAACTCGAAAAATTAGGTCAATCATTATATGCCCCCGTGGGGGAAAGGTGGATGCCCGTCGGACGCCACAAGGGAAAAACGCAAAGTATACGCCCCCCGCAATGGAAAAACGGAAAAATATATGCGTGACTATTCCTTAGAAGAAAGAGAACATATCTCCCTATGTGAGGCCCTGGATCGGATTCTGAACAAGGGGGCTGTGGTAGTCGGGGAATTAACCATTTCCGTGGCCAACATAGACCTCATCTATTTGGGGTTGCAGCTCATCATCACTTCCATCGAGACGGCCCAGGAGATCATAAATCCGCTGAGAGGCGAGAGATGTATCCACGGGGTAGATTCATGAATCCAATTGAACCGACAAGAATTGAGTCTGAAGCCGTGAGCGATTTTATGAAAATAATGCCGACTTCTATAACTCCACATTGTCGGCTTGGCAAGGAACAATCTCTCTCGGCCCGCCGGATGAACTTCGAAGCGGATGATGTCAAGAATGGTCTTGGTCAACTGGTTTTGACCCTGGTGAAACTTCTTCACGAGCTTCTGGAACGCCAGGCCATTAGGCGCATAGATGCCGGATCCTTGAGTGATGAAGAAATCGAACGGCTGGGGTTTACCTTATTGAGACAGGCCCAAGAAATTGAAAAGCTAAGGAAAGAATTCAGGCTGGAAGAGGAAGACCTAAATCTTGATCTTGGTCCCCTCGGAAAGCTCCTGTAAGGAGGATCCAGGATGGCAATTCAACGCGCCACCCAGCATTCCATCGAGAGCACAAACCTGGCGGACCTGCTGGAGCGAATATTAGACAAAGGGATCGTCATCGCCGGCGATATCAAGATCAAGCTGGTTGATGTGGAGCTGCTCACCATCCAGATTCGCCTGGTGATCTGCTCGGTAGATAAGGCCAAGGAGATGGGGATGGATTGGTGGGTCAACAACCCGGCCTTTACCTCCCGGGCTCCCCAGGAACAGGTAGGGGATTCCATGTCCAGGATGGAGGAGAGATTAGCCAGGTTGGAAGCCTCTATACCGAAATGAAAATAATTATCTGCGGTTATCTGCGTAAATCTGCGTCCTATTAAATTTAAGCCCTAAAATAGATATGTGGACGGGTAACCAAGAGAAGACAGTTGATGGCCAAGAAAAATATTCAAATCAATCTCAGTCGCCGCGGGTGATTTGGTTCCGGGTAAAGGACGAGATGAACCATGAAAAAGCAAACTAAACCAGAACGCCGGCAGCAAAAACCGGCCAATGCCGTACCGAAAGAAACACCGTCCCCGCAAGCGGACGACTCGCGTAGCGCGGGCCGCCCTTTCCCCATCGTCGGCATCGGCGCCTCCGCCGGAGGGCTGGAGGCCTTGGAACTGTTCCTGCGGAACGTGCCGGAAGGCAGCGGGATGGCGTTCGTCATCGTCCGGCACCTGGACCCGACGCATAAGGGCATGATGGTGGAGCTGCTCCAGCGCGCCACCGCCATGAAGGTCATCCAGGTCAAGGATCGCATCAGGATCCAGCCGGACTGCGTCTACGTGATCCCGCCGAACAAGGACATATCCATCCTCCACGGGGTCCTGCACCTGCTCGATCCGGTGGCGCCCCGGGGGCTGCGCCTGCCGATTGATTTCTTTTTCCGCTCCCTGGCGGATGACCGGCAGGAGCGGAGCATCGGCGTTATTCTCTCGGGTATGGGGACCGACGGCACGATGGGCCTCAAAGCCATCAAGGAGAAAGCGGGGGTGGTCTTCGTGCAGGAGCCGGCCTCGGCCAAATTCGACAGCATGCCCAGAAGCGCCATTGACGCCGGGCTGGCCGACGTCGTCGCCCCGGTGGAAGAGCTGCCCGAAAAGATCATCGCCTATCTCCAGCATGCCCCCCTCATTGCCAAGCCCGGACTTGCCCAGGAAGACAAGGCTCAGAGCGCTCTGGAAAAGGTCGCGATCCTATTGCGGGCGCATACGGGCCATGACTTTTCCTTGTACAAGAAGAGCACGGTGTACCGCCGGATTGAGCGGCGCATGGGCATCCACCAAATTGACAAGATCGTCACGTATGTCCGGTTCCTGCGGGGGAATCCCCAAGAGCTGGAGCTGCTGTTCAAGGAGCTTTTGATCGGTGTAACGAACTTTTTCCGCGACCCGGCGGAGTGGGAACAGTTGAAGCGAGAGGTCATCCCGGCGCTCCTGGCCGGCCGCTCGCCCAGTCAAGCGCTTCGGGCCTGGGTGCCCGGTTGCGCGACAGGGGAGGAGGCTTATTCCTTAGCCATCGTCTTCAAAGAGGCGCTGGAGGAACTCAAGCCTCCCAAGAACGTCATGCTCCAGATCTTCGCCACCGACCTGGACCGGGACGCCATTGAGAAAGCCCGCGAGGGTGTTTTCCGAGCCAACATCGCCGCAGATGTGTCGCCGGAGCGCCTGAGCCGGTTCTTCGTCCAGGGAAAGCGCGGCTATCAGATCAGCAAGACCATCCGGGAGATGGTGGTCTTTGCCCCGCAGAACGTCATCATGGATCCGCCCTTCACCAAGCTCGACATCTTGAGCTGCCGGAACCTGCTCATCTACCTGACCCCGGAGCTGCAGAAAAAACTCCTGCCGCTCTTTCACCACAGCCTGAATCCCGGCGGCATCCTGTTTCTCGGGAGCGCGGAGTCCATCGGTACCTTTGCCGACCTCTTCGCCCTGCTGGACGGCAAAGCGCGGCTCTACCGGCGGCTCGAGTCTGCGTTGTGGGCGGAGCCGGTCGAGTTTCCCGCCTCGTTTGTCCCCGCCCTGACGCGCGCGCCATCGCAGCCGAAGGCGTTGAAACCGGCGGCCAACCTCCAGTCGCTGGCGGATCAACTGCTCTTGCAGAAGTATTCCCCGGCGGCTGTGCTGGTCAACGACAAGGGCGATGCCCTGCTGGCCCAGATGGAGCAGGAACTCCAGCAGTGCCGCGAGGAGCTGGAGACCACCTGCGAAGAGATGCAGACCTCCCGGGAAGAACTCCAGTCCACCAACGAGGAACTCCAGTCCAGCAACGAGGAACTGACCACCTTCAATGAAGAGATGCAGTCCCTGAACGAAGAGCTTCAGACGGTCAACCACGAGCTGCAGGCCAAGGTGGACGAGCTGTCCCGGATGAACAACGACATGAAGAACCTGCTCGACAGCACGGAGATCGCCACCGTGTTTCTGGACAACGCGCTCCACGTGCGGCTTTTCACCACCGGGGCGAACAAAGTTTTCAAGCTGATCCCGGGTGACGTGGGCCGGCCTATCACCGACATCGCCTCCGACCTGCTCTACCCGGAACTGGCCGAGGACGCGCGAGAGGTGCTGCGGACGCTGGTCTGTCATGAGAAACTGGTCGCCGCCCGCGGCGGGTGCTGGTTTGTGGTGCGCATCATGCCCTACCACATGCTGGAGAACATGATTGACGGCGTGGTGATCACCTTTACGGACATCACCGTTTCCCAGACGCTGGAGGCGAAGCTGCGGCAGACGCAAGCCGATTTGGAAAAACGCATAGCGGAACAAGCCGGGGAGCTGGACAAAGCCGGGGAGAGGTTGCAAGCTGAAAGGCAACACGGACAAAGCGAGAAGGGTGCCTGAACAATTCCGGGGTCTGACAAAACAACGGAGATCAGCCATGAAAAAGACACACGATAAGTCACTGGACGCTGCCGAGCTGCGCCGCCGGGCGGAAGAGCGGCTGGGAGAGAGCAAGACGGAAGCGGCCCGTTCCCGGACGGAGGAAGAAACGCAGCGGCTTCTCCACGAGCTGCAGGTGCACCAGGTTGAGCTGGAGATGCAGAACGAGGAGCTGCGGCAGGCCCGGGCGGAGGTAGAGGCGGGGCTGGAACGGTACACCGACCTCTACGACTTTGCCCCCGTGGGCTACTTGACCCTCGCCCGCGACGGGGCGATCCGCCAAGTGAACCTGACCGGGGCGCGCCTGCTCGGGATGGAGCGCTCCCAGCTGGTGAACCGGCGCCTGGGGCTTTTCGTTTCCGATGAGGCCCGTCCCGCCTTCAACGCCTTCCTGGGGAAGGTATTTGAGAACAATGCTAAAAAGGTCTGCGAGGTGGCGCTCCTGAAAGAGGGGAATCACCCGCTCTTTGCGCGGATCGAGGCCGAGGCATCCGAGGCAGGGCAAGATTGCTACGCGGTGGTCATCGACATTACCGAGCCCAAGCGGGCTGAAGAAACATTGCGAACCGAACGAGAAAAGCTTGAAACAGTCACCCAAAACATGGGAGCTGGTCTGGCCTTAATATTGAAAGACTACAGAACTATCTGGGCAAACAAAGTCCTTAAACAAATTTTTGGGGACGTTGAGGGTAAAGTTTGCTATTCAACCTATAACCAACGGACAGAGATTTGTCCCGATTGTGGTGTCCGAACTATTTTTGAAAAGGGAAGCGAAAAAGTTGTGCACGAGCAAGAGGGGAAAGACCTCGACGGGAACACGATCTGGTCCGAAATTGTTGCCACTTCCGTTAAAGATAAAGACGGGAATATCACGGCAGCGCTGGAGCTCGTTATCCCTATCACCGAAAGAAAGAAATTGGAAGCCCAGCTTCGCCAAGCCCAGAAGATGGAAGCCATCGGTCAGTTAGCCGGGGGGATTGCCCATGACTTCAATAACGCTCTCACTCTTATTAAAGCCTATAGCCAACTGACCCTCTTCGACCTTAAAGAGTCCGATCCTTTGCGGGAAAAAATCGAGATGATCCTCGAGGCAACCAACCGCTCGGCGGATCTGGCCCATCGCCTTTTGGCCTTCAGCCGCCGCCAGGTGATGGAGATGAAGGTTCTCGATCTCAACAATCTCTTAAAAGACTTGGACAAGATGCTCCGCCGGGTCATCGGAGAAGACATCGAACTGGTGAATGTGCTGGCTGAAGATTTGGGGAGGGTGAAAGTAGACCCCGGGCAGGTTGAACAGGTAGTCCTCAATTTGGCTCTCAATGCCAAAGATGCCATGCCCAGGGGAGGAAAACTAACCATTGAAACGGCCAATGTGGAATTGGATGAGACGTATTCCCGTACCCATGTCGATGTAATTCCGGGGCGTTATGTAATGCTGGCGGTGATGGATACGGGGATAGGGATGACGCCGGAGATTAAGAATAGGCTCTTTGAGCCTTTTTTTACGACCAAGGAAAAGGGCAAGGGGACGGGTTTGGGTTTGGCGATGGTTTATGGAATCGTGAAACAGAGTGGCGGGAATATTTGGGTTTATAGCGAGGCGGGGATGGGTACTACCTTTAAGGTTTATCTTCCCCGGGTGGATGAGCCTTTGGAGGAGAAAAAGAAAAGGAAGCTGTCGGAGGGGGAGCTTCCTCGTGGAGGAGAGACCGTTCTGGCAGTGGAAGATAATAAGGATGTACGGCGACTGGCGGCGCAGATATTGAGGAGGCAGGGATATAGGGTATTGGAGGCGGCCAATGGGGGTGAGGCGTTGCTCGTCTGTGAGAAGCTCAAAGAAGAGATTCATTTGTTGTTGACGGATGTGGTGATGCCTGGGATGAGTGGCCGGGAGTTAGCCCACCGATTGTCTTTTCTGCGTCCGGAGATGAAAATACTGTACATATCGGGTTACTCAGATGATTCCATTGTCTCTTATGACATTTTGAATGAGAAAGTAGGTTTTATTCCGAAACCCTTTTCGTTAGAGGCTTTGGTAAACCAAGTCCGGGAAGTGCTGGATAAATGAATGGAAAAAATTTCAGAATGTAGAAACCTTCCCCGGCCGCTAAAATAGAAAGGAGGAATCGATGATTACCTTTGCAATCGGTCTTTTTGTCGGTGCTTTCATCGGCTTTATTTTGGCTGCCATCTTGGCAATGAGCAAGGATTTCGACGAATATGCCAGAAAAAAACATTATCGGAGGGGCTTAGGATCAGGGGCGGATCTTTGTGAAGGGCGTTTGGAGCTTTTGGGGAGTCGAGGAAGTTCTATGGTATTCCAGCGTTTTGGAGGCAGCTAATGAAGGGGATACTTTACTCATCTGCCAGCAGTAAAAGGATACGATTCATTTGCTGGTGACCGACGTAGTGATGCCCATGATTAGCGGTCCTGAGTTAGCCAAACGTCTGGTTGTCTTTCATCCGGAGATGAAGGTACTCTATATGTCAGGTTACCCAGACGAAACCATTGTCCAGCATGGCGTTTTGAAGAGGGGAATGAATTACATTCAAAAACCATTTACATTGGAAGGTTTAGCAAGAAAGGTCCGAGTAGTTTTGGATAAAGACCCAAAACCTGCAACGTAGAAAGAATTTGTTGCTTTGTTGCTATGATCGGCCACGTCATGCTTGCTTTCATTTCGTAAGCATTAGATGCATAGACTTGTGGAAAGTGAACATTAGTAAATGAAATGCGAAATTTAAATTTTATCCACATAGGAGATATCTGCAAGCAGATTGAAGTATGGATGCCAATCTTGCGATTCCTGAAAAAGAAGAAGAAATTATGTCTCTGATTAAGAAATACATGAGCGCCAGGTCAAAGGAGCTATGGGCACAAAATGGACAGAGCCGAAGAAAAATGGCCCTTTTTTGATGTCTATATATTAAGGAGGAAAAGGATGAGTTACTTGCCTACGAACGACCACAAACGAATAGTTCGCCGGGTCCATATTTTACATCTTAAATTTCACCTGATTTGGGCGGTTCTCCTGGTAGTTTTTCTTTATGCGCCTTACTGTTACAAGTTTGAGCGCGATCTTCTCCGGGAGGCCATTCATACTTTCCGGTTGGAGTATTCCTCGATCCGGATGAGGCACCAGATGCTGGATATGCTGAGAACAAGGCCGTTGACGATTGGTCAGGCCATGGATATTGCCGATACAGTGATTAAGCAGAATAACGCCCCGGTCGAGGTCGTTTTCGCTATTATGAAGCAAGAGAGTAATTTCACACCGGAGGCTGTCAGCAAGAAGGGTGCCAAGGGCTTAATGCAGGTTATGCCGATCGTCTGGAAAAATTATTCGCTTCCGCATTTCAAGGATATAACGGACCCTGTTCAGAATGTTCATGTCGGGACTCTTTATCTGGCCGATCTTTTCTACAAGTTTGGAGATTGGCAGGCTGTTTTCCGGGCATACCATGCCGGCCCGGATAATTACAATAACAAGAAATATGACTGGTATGCCAACGCTATCGTGAAGAAAATTGGGGATTTCAGTCGGGAAATGGGAGAGTAACCATTAATAATTAATATGAATAATGAAGACCCCAAAAGGGCCTAGTTCATGGCGCCGCTTATGAGAATGCGCTCCGCAACTCTCTAAGGTTCAGTCCTTGAAAGAGAGGGCATCGACGACAATTGAAGCAGCGGCCTGAAAGCTGAGATGCTCCGTATTGATAACAAGGTCATAGCATTCCGGATCTTCCCACTCAGCCTTAAAATACCTCTTGATAAACTTGCGACTGCTGTTGTCAAAGTGTGCTATCTCCCGCTTAGCAGTTTCTTGGTCGAGCTTGAGGTTCTGCATGACGCGCTTCTCTCTCACCTCTAAGGGTGCTACCACTAAAACGTGAAGGGCCCGGGGATGATCTTTTAGGATGAACTGGCTACCTCGTCCTTGGATCACAAGCGACTGGCTTCGAGCCAGGTCCCTAACAACAGACTCCAGTGCTTGCAAATAACGAGTATCGTTTAGAGGCATTTGCCAGGTAGGTAGATAGCGCCCTCAAAGCCCACGTCAAGGCTAGAGCTATGTTCCAAAGCTTCGGCGATGCGACCCAGAAGACTACTAGGCGGCATCTCTTTCGCTATCACCTCTTGCTCTTGCCGGTGAAGTCGGGCAGCTACTTCAGCGATAATCTCTCGGTCAACGTAGTCAGCGTGAAGTCTATCGGCGATTTGTCTCCCTATTTCCGGTGCCCCGCTTCCCAACTGACCCCGAATGGTTACTAAAGACATTCATTACCTCCTTATCGAGCGTTTGTATTCACCTATTTGGGTAGCGAAACGAGCCTTCTGCACACTTTCCTGCGCCTATCAGATATCATAGCAGTGCATTTAGACGATGGCAATGGATTAAAATCTTAGACAAAAGTGGGTTAAAAAAGGTGTTAATCGGTTTTACAAATTACCTCGTGATAAGGTATGCTAAAAAGAAAATTTTTTTGCGAGATTACTAAGTAATTGGGGGTTAAGGAATGGTAAGCGCTTTATCAAAAAGCAATAGCCGGGGTCTTAGAATTTTTTTCGAACCCAAAAGTGTGGCTATCGTGGGGGCCTCTCGGACGCCAGGCAAGATTGGTAATTACATCTTGCGGAATAATCTCAAGCTGGGCTATAGCGGCCAGATTTTTCCGGTAAATCCCGGTGCCACTGAGATCGAGGGGCTGAGAAGTTATCCTTCGGTAGCCGCTATACCGGAGGCCGTGGAACTGGCGGTGATAGCTGTTCCTGCCCACTTGGTCTTGGATATCATGCGGGACTGTCAGCGGAAGGCGGTGCGGGGGGTGGTGGTCATCTCATCGGGATTCTCAGAGGCTGGGAAGGAAGGAATGGAACGACAGACTGAATTGGTGCGGATGGCGGCTGAAGCCGGCATCAGGGTTCTCGGCCCCAATACTACCGGCATCCTCAATCCCGAAGGCCGATTCACTACAACCTTCGTTGATTTAAAAGGGGTGAAGCCGGGGGGCATAGGTTTTGTGGCTCAGACGGGCATGTTCGCCGGGATGATGTTTCAATGGATCTTTTCTTCGCAGTACTTCGGCCTGAGCAAAGTGATTGGCTTGGGCAACAAGGCTGATGTAACCGATCACGATGCCCTTGACTATCTGGCTCAAGACGAGGCTACCCGGGTGGTCATCATGTACCTTGAGGGAGTAAAGGATGGAAGATGTCTTTTAGGCTCGGCCGTGAGGTTGGTGCGAAGAAAGCCCTTGGTGTTGATCAAAGGGGGTAAGACCGAAGAAGGGGCTAAGGCGGCCCAATCCCACACCGGCTCGCTATCGGGCCGAGATGAAATTTTCGAAGCATTGGTCAGGCAGGCGGGGGCCATCCGAGTAAGCGATTTTGAGGAGCTTCTTGACTTTGGTAAGACCTTTGCCTATCAGCGCTTACCCCGGAGCAACCGCATAGCCATTATAACCCTCTCGGGAGGCGCTGGGGTTATGGCCGCCGATGCTTGCCTTGAGAGCGGGTTAGTGCTCGCCCGTCTTGAGCCACATACCCTGGCAAGGGTTAAGGAAAAGATGCCATCTTGGGCCAGCCCAGGGAACCCGCTTGACATAGAGCCTCTCTCCGAGATCGTCACTCAAGAGGGGGCCTATAGACTGGGCTTAGATGTCGTTCTATCAGACCCCGGAGTAGACCTGGCTCTCGTGGTTATGAGTACCTTGCGCATGGCCCGAGTCCATGCCGATTATTTGCTTGATGTGGCCAAGGCCCATCCTGAAAAGCCGGTGGCTGTGTGCATCATAGGTGAGGCCGTCATCTACAGCCAACTCTTCCAGATTATGGAGCAAGCAAGCATCCCGGTTTTCGTAAGCGTTCGCAGGGCTGTGGCCAGCTTGGCCGCTCTCTATCGGTATCGTCGCTTCCTGGATAGCCTTGTCAAGAGGGCATGAGAGCATCTCTACGGGAGGGAGGAATATAATTTTTCCGTCCGGGCAGCCGTCGTTTCCCAATGGCTTTGGGGAAAAGTTATCCATTGCTCTGGCCTATCCCCACCGGTATTACACGGCCATGTCCAACTTAGGTTTTCAGATCGTTTACCGGGAACGAGCTTGGGAAGAGAATTTTCCCTGGGACTTTGTCGACCATGGGATCAACAAAGAATTGCTCTGGGCGGAATACCAACGAGCCTTAAAAGAAGGAAGTTCCTTTTAAGACCATTTGCCCCCACCTTGGCCTTGGCCCAGCCCAGCGACCTCCTTCCTAAACGAGAAAACTATTGAGAATCCAGCCGCAATTTGTTAAAACTCGGAGGCGCCAAGCTAAAATTGAGTTTTTGAGGCAAGTTTGTTAATATAATAAAAAGCAGGAACCTGCCAGATTCACGGGAGAGAGCGATTGCGCCTGAACGTCCAGAAAGAACTGGCCAAACTTAAGAAGGAAAACGAGGTTTTGCAGAACCTGTTGGCCCAGGTGGAGGGAGAAAAGACCGCTCTCTATGAACAAGTCCTGCAAACCCGGGCCGAATGGGAAGCCGCCTTCAATGCCATCACCGATCGAGTCTTCGTTGAAGATGCGAATTATTCCGTGCTGAGAGCCAATACGGCCGTTTTACGGGATTACGGGCTCACCCCGGGGGAACTTTTCGGAAATAAATGCCATCAGGTTTTTCGCGGACAGGGGGATCCTTGCCCCGGTTGTCCGGTTACCCAAACCCTGGAGACGGGCAAGCCGGCCTTCGGGGAAATGGAGAATCCCCGTCTCCAGGGAAGTTATCATGTGCGCACCTACCCGATCTTCGACCGCCAAGGGCGGATCTTAGAAGTGGTGGTGGAAGACGTTACGGAAACGAAAAAATTAGAGGAGGAACTGCGAAAATCCGAAGGCCGTTTCCGGCGTATCGTGGAACAGGCCAACGATGGCATTTTGGCCATCGGAGAAGATGACCATATTGAACTGGCCAACAAAAGCGCCGTGGAGATAACGGGCTACCCCATAGAGCTTTTAATGGGGCTAAATTTTAACGCCCTGTTTGATGAAAAAAATCGAGCGTATATTAAGGCGCTTTTTGAACGCCGCGACCCCAACGTGGATCTGCGGGTGTGCTCCGAGCTGGAGATTCTCAATGCCGCGGGAGAACCTAAAGAAACCGAAATCTGCATTACCACGGTCAAAGATCGCCAGGGGGCGATGAAAACCTACGCCTACCTGCGGGATGTTTCCGTAACCAAGCGCATTGAGAACGAGCTGCGCAAAGCCAACGACTTTTTACGCAACCTGATCGAAAATTCTGTTGATGGGATCATCGCGGCGGACATGAAGGGGAAGATCATCATCTTCAACAAAAGCGCCGAAAGACTTTTGGGTTACCGCTCTGAAGAAACCATCGCCAGAGTGCACATCACCCAGCTCTACCCCTCCGGTGTGGCCAAAGAAATCATGCGCCGGTTACGTTCCCCGGAATATGGAGGCGCAGGGAGGTTGGAAACTTCCCGTTTCACCCTAATGAGTAAAACCGCAGAAGAGATTCCCATCAACATCTCAGCGGCCGTCATTTATGAAGATGGAAGAGAGATTGCCAGCTTCGGAATCTTCACCGACCTGCGGGAAAAGATTAAAATGGAGCGGGAGCTTCAGGAAACCCAACTGCAGCTTTTACAATCGGAGAAGATGGCCTCTTTGGGGAAACTGGCTGCGGGCGTGGCCCACGAGATCAATAATCCTTTGGGGGGGATATTGATATTCTCCAAGATGCTTCTGGAAGATCTGCCTTCCCACGATCCACGGGTGGAAGACTTGGAGCGCATTTGTGAGGAAGCCACCCGCTGCAAAGAGATCGTGAAAGGCCTTTTGGAGTTTGCCCGCCAAACGTCTTATAAGATGGAACCCACGGACCTCAACCGGGCCCTGGTTCAAGGGATTTCCCTTTTAGAGAACCAGGCCCTCTTCCATAATATCCGCATCGTCAAGGATCTGGACCCGAATCTTCCCCCGATCCTGGCCAACACCGGCCAGTTAAACCAGGTATTCATGAACATCATCCTGAACGCCGCCGAGGCCATGGAAGGCCAGGGGACACTTACCGTTCGTACGCAACTGGGACCGGAGAAAAATACCGTGATCGTTGAATTTATCGACACCGGCTGCGGCATCAAAGAGGAACATCTAACCCGCATCTTTGACCCCTTTTTCACCACCAAAGAAGTTGGCAAAGGTACGGGCTTGGGCTTGTCCATGTCTTATGGCATCGTGGAGAAACACCGTGGCCGGATCTGGGTCAAGAGCAGAGAAGGGGCAGGGACCACGTTTGCCATCGAGCTTCCGGTGCGGGCAGAAACTGAGGATATTCCGGCTTAAAGGCAAAGTATATGATTTATTTCCTCCATTGCCGGCTTCCGGCGTTCCCAGCCAAAGGGAGGGCTGAGAAAGAACTTTGGTCATGAGCGAGGAACGAAGGCCGGCGAAGATATTGGTCGTGGACGACGAGAAGGTAATCCGGGACAGCTTCTGCCGCGTCCTTCTCAAGGACGGGTATGCCGTAGAGGCAGTGGAGAGCGGGCGGCTGGCCTTGGAAAGGGTAGCCGAAGAATCTTTTGACATCGCGCTGATCGATTTAAAAATGCCGGGATTGGATGGCATGGAAACGCTGAGGGAATTAAAGGAAAAAGACCCGGATGTGATCGGGGTCATGATTACCGGTTACCCTACCATTGAGAGTGCGGTAAAGGCGGTGAAGCTCGGAGCTTACGATTACCTCACCAAACCCTGCAGCCCCGAGGAGCTCCGTATCGTGGTGGCCCGCGCGGCTGAGCGCCGGAAACTTTATTTCGAAAAGGAACAACTGCGGCGGCGACTGGATGCCCGAGAGTTATCTGAACCCATTGTTGGAGAGAGCAAAGCGATGCGGCGCGTCATGGAAATCATCCGCAAAGTCGCGCCAGCGGAAAGCACGGTGTTGCTCACCGGAGAGAGCGGCACCGGAAAGGAACTGGCGGCGCAGGCCATTCACCAGCTCAGTCCGCGGAAAGAAAAAGAGTTTGTGGCCGTAGACTGCAATACCCTGGTGGAGACCCTTCTGGAGAGCGAGCTCTTCGGACACGTGAAAGGATCCTTTACCGGCGCGGTTAACACCAAGCATGGTTTACTGGAGCTGGCCAACGGAGGGACATTCTTTTTTGACGAGGTGGGTAACCTAACTTTAAACACTCAATCCAAACTTTTACGGGCCATCCAGGAACGAGAAATTAAACCTGTCGGTGGAACCCAGCGGATCCGGGTGGATGTGCGCATCATCGCCGCCACCAACCAGAACTTAAGGGAAGCCATAGGCCGGAAGACCTTTCGGGAGGATCTTTTCTACCGGCTAAGCGTTGTGCCGATCCATTTACCCCCTTTGAGGGAAAGGAAGGAAGACATTCCTCCTTTGATTCAATACTTCATCCAGCGGTATAACCGGAAAAGGAAAAAGCCAATCACAGGCGTTACTCCCGCGGCTTTAGAAATGCTCATGAAGCACAATTGGCCGGGGAACGTGCGGGAACTGGAAAACTCCATAGAGCGCGCTATGATCCTGGAAGAAGGAGAAATGATCACTCCCAGGAGTCTCTCCCGGCCTTCATGGGCCGAGACCCCGGAAAAATCTACGGCTCATTCTCCGCAATTAGCCAGCCTGGAGGAGTTGGAAAAGGAGCATATCGCCTTTATTCTCCAACAAACGGATGGCCATAAATCCCGCGCGGCGAAAATTCTGGGCATCGACCGTAAAACCCTCTACCAAAAAGTGCAGAAATACCGCCTCTCCTAAAACCGTGAAAAACAAATATCCGGCCGGGAATTAACTGGGCAAGTCAGGATTTAACCCTGCAGGGAGGGTCAGGTTTGGAGTTGATGACTTCGTCCGCCTAAGGTTCAGTCCTTGAAAGAGAGGGCATCGACGACGATGGAAGCAGCGGCCTGAAAGCTGAGATGCTCCGTATTGATAACGAGGTCATAGCATCCCGGATCTTCCAGCTCAGCCTTAAAATACCTCTTGATAAACTTGCGACTGCTGCTGTCAAAGCGTGCTATCTCCCGCTTAGCAGTTTCTTGGTCGAGCTTGAGGTTCTGCATGACGCGCTTCTCGCGCACCTCGAGCGGTGCCACCACGAGAACGTGAAGGGTCCGGGGATAATCTTTTAGGATGAACTGGCTGCCTCGTCCTCGGATCACAAGCGACTGGCTTCGAGCCAGGTCCCTAACAACAGACTCCAGTGTTTGTAAATAGCGAGAATCGTTCAGCGGTATTTGCCAGGCAGGTAGATAGGCGCCCTCAAAGCCCACTTCCAGGCTAGAGCTATGTTCCAAAGCTTCAGCGATCCGACCCAGGAGACTACTCGGCGGCATCTCTTTCGCGAGTACCTCTTGCTCTTGCCGCTGAAGTCGGGCAGCCACTTCAGCGATAATCTCTCGATCAACGTAGTCAGTGTGAAGTCGATCGGCGATTTGTCTCCCTATTTCCGGTGCCCCGCTTCCCAACTGACCCCGAATTGTTACTATGGACATTCCTTACCTCCTTATCGAGTGTTTGCATCCATCTGTTTGGGTAGCGAAACGAGCCTTCTGCCGACTTTCATGTGTTGGTAGGATATCATAGCAGACCATTTGGGCGATGGCAATTTAATATCTTGGCTTGCCTTCCTTCCCTTTTATACTTCTTTCGAGCCCGGGGAGGCAGGAAGATGCTTCCGCTAATCTTTTTGAATTTACAGCTGAATATGGAAAGTGATGGTAAGCAAAAATGATGATCTCGAAAAAAGTCAGAAAAGCCGTCACTCCTGCGCAAGCAGGAGTCCATAACTACTTGAATTAACTGGATTCCCGCTTTCGCGGGAATGGCGAAAATGGAACAAAAAGGACTTTTTACGAATCCATCAAAAATGCCTTAGAAAAAAGTGGGTTAAAAAAGGTGTTAATCGGTTTTACAAATTACCTCTTGATAAGGTATGCTAAAATAAAAATTTTTTGCGAGATTACTAAGTAATTGGGGGTTAAGGAATGGTAAGCGCTTTATCAAAAAGCAATCACCAGGAGCTCAGAATTTTTTTCGAACCCAAGAGTGTGGCTATCGTGGGGGCCTCGCGGACGCCGGGCAAGATTGGTAATTACATCTTGCGGAATAATCTTAAGCTGGGCTATAGCGGTCCGATCCCACACCGGCTCGCTATCGGGCCGAGATGAAATTTTCGAAGCATTGGTCAGGCAGGCGGGGGCTATCCGAGTAAGCGATTTTGAGGAGCTTCTCGACTTTGGTAAAACTTTTGCCTATCAGCGCTTACCCCGGAGCAACCGCATAGCCATCATAACCCTCTCGGGAGGCGCTGGGAATGACAAAACATAGTCTTTTTTCAAAGAGCTAAAGTGTTACAAACCAACGTGTTGGTAAAAAGGAAATTTCCTGCATCGAACCGTAGGGGCACGATGCATCGTGCCCCTACAAGGGCTTAGATTCTACACCTTGCAGTCTGAGAATTTTCTTCTCATAATGGCCAAACCCCCATCCCTCTCCCCGGAAGCGAGGGAGAGGGGAGGGTTAGAATGAGGCGGGAGCTGAATCTTGGGGATATAATCCCCAGCGAGTCCAAAAATTCCCCAACTAAAATATTCAATCAAGGCAAGCTCAAGGATGGTTTTGGGGGAAAATACCCCAAATTACTCCTTTGTCCCCTTTTTGGTTCTTAAAAAGATTTTCCCTTAAAAACTGCTGAAAAACCGCATTGGGACTTATCTTTCCAGAGATGGAAATGGGTGCTTAAATGCTGGCGCGGGCTTTGCTTAAGAGAAAGAGAAAATTTTTAACGGGGCGGAGGAGAAGGGTTGAGTACAATCACGGTTACAATCGATGGATTGACAGCCAGCGGCAGAGCTGGGATGACCATTTTAGAGCTGGCTAAAGAGATGGGCATACGGATTCCCACCCTTTGTTATAATGCCCACCTTTCTCCTGCCGGCGCCTGCCGGGTCTGTTTGGTGGAGGAAGAAAAATCTGGGACCCTTCTGGCCTCCTGCGTAGCGCCCATATCACCTGGGATGGTAATCCGGACTCATTCTCCTAAAGTGCTGGAGACGCGGAGAATGGTGGTCAAGTTAATGCTGGCCAGCCATCCTGAATCTTGCCTCCTTTGCGACAAAGGGAATCGCTGCCAACTCAGGCTGATTGCGGCTGAACTGGATATCGGCCTGATCGACCTCTACAAGTTGCCCAACTATTCAGGAACCATCGAGGTCAATCCCTTCATCCAGCGGGACCTTTCCAAATGCATCCTCTGCGGCCAATGCATTCGCGCCGACCATGAACTGGTCGTTGAAGGAGCCATTGACTATTCCCGGCGAGGGTTTGACGCCCAACCGGCAACTTTATGGGATCAGCCATTAGACCAATCAGGATGTACATTCTGCGGGACTTGTGTGGTCCTTTGCCCCACGGGCGCTTTGAGTGAAAAAGATAAAATGTCCGTAGAGACGGCGGCCAGCAAAACACCCTCGGTTTGCCCTTATTGCGCTTGCGGCTGTTCCCTCCTTTTGGGGACGAACGGCGGAAAAGTGGTGGAAGCAAGTCCGAATGGGCAAAAGGATTCGGTGAATTACCCCACCCTTTGCGTCAAAGGGCGATATGGTTGGGAGTTCATTAACAGCCCAGACCGATTGAAGACGCCCCTGATCCGCAGGGGAGAAAAATTTGTAGAATGCTCCTGGGAAGAAGCCCTGGATTTCGTAGCTGCCGGCTTACAAAGAGTCCGCAACCAACATGGCCCGGATACTTTGGGCTTTCTTGGGTCTTCCAAGTGCACCAATGAAGAGAATTACCTTTTGCAGAAACTGGCCCGGGGTGGAGTTGGGACGAATAACATCGATCACGGCAGTCCTTTCCATGGGCTCCCTGCTCCCCATATATTTGGACCCGATCTGGCATGGGGGGCCATGACCAACCCCATTCAGGACCTTGAAGAGTCAAAGTGCATTCTGGTCATCGGGGCCAACCCGGAAGAAACGGCTCCCATCGTGGCTTACAAGATCAAACGAGCGGTTCGTTTGCGGGGGGCACAATTGATCCTGATAGATCCGCGGTTGACAAAATTGGCATCGTTCGCTCGCCCCTGGTTGCAGCCCAAGGAGGGGAGCGAAACCTATTTAATCCTGGCTTTCATCCGCGCGATTCGGGATGAAGGAATTGGGGAAGGCCCGGAAAAGGGAGATCAGCGAGAAGGGTTAGAGAAATTTTGGGAAGAAAGCCAGTCGTGGAAATGGCAGGAAGTGGAAGAGATAACCGGGATTGAAGAAGATCGGTTACGCAGTTGCGCCAGGAATTTGGCTACTGGCAAGCCGTCGGCGATTGTTTTTGGCAATGGCCTTTGGCAAGGGATGGACGGAGCCCCCTGCCTCGAGGCGCTGATGAACCTGGCCTTGTTCGCGGGAAGTATCGGGGAGGGGGGCGGGGGTTTTTATCCTCTGGGGAAGGAAAGCAATGCCCAGGGTGCCCGCGACATGGGAACCCTGCCAGGCTTCCTTCCGGGTTATCAATCCCCGGAAGATCCCCTGGTAAGAAAAAAATTTGAAAAAGCCTGGGGTAAATCGCTGCTCTTGGGAAAAGGCTTAACGGCGTTGGCGATGATCAATGCTGCCCAGGAGGGAAAATTGAAGGGAATGTACATCATGGGAGAAAACCCCCTTCGTTCCTTTCCTGACAGCCGCTATGTGGAAGAGGCTTGCCGGAAATTGGATTTCTTGGTGGTGCAGGATCTCTATCTTACCGAGACAGCCAAGCTCGCTCATGTGGTTCTCCCCGCCTGCAGTTTTGCCGAAAAAGAAGGAACGATGACCAACACCGAACGTCGCGTCCAACGCCTGATAGCTGCCACCGAGCCGGTTGGTCAGAGCCTTCCCGACTGGAAAATTCTGGTGGAGGTATCGCGGCGAATGGATCTGCCCAAAGATTATGGGTCGCCCCAAGAAGTTATGGATGAAATCAAAGAGCTTGTGCCCATCTACGGGGGGATTACCTATGATCGCTTGGCCCAAGGAAGTCTGCACTGGCCTTGTTGGGATGAGCATGATTCAGGCCGCCCTCATTTCTATGGAAAAGGTTTTTCATGGCCCCAAAAATATTTTTTAAACATGCCCCGCGTAAATAGCCAAGAAGGGAAAGAGAGAAAGAACAATTCTTTTCGCCTGATTTTGGGGTCAACGTTATGGCACTTTGGCAGCGGAACCCGCAGCTTCCGATCCCCCAAACTCAAGGAATTCTACAGCTGGAGAATCTTGCAGATGAACCCGGAAGATGCTGGGACGTTAGGGTTGAACGAAGGCAGCCGGGTGAAGATTTCTTCAACCCAAAAAGATATGTCCTTTTTCATCTCTTGCCAGGAAGGTCTACCGCCGGGAACCCTCTTTTTACCCGCTTCTCCAGGCGAGGAGAACGTCTATGACCTGTTACCCTTTCCCTCCGATTGGCCGATGGATTTTCCAGCTAAAAAGACAATTGAAGTTAAAGTGGAAAGGATTTGAACCATGGAAATGGAGAAGGTCCATTTTGCCCATGAAGAAATGATGCGGGTCCAAAAAATAATTCAAGAGTATCAAGCCCAGAAATGGGGGTTGATTCCATTGCTGCAGAAGATCCAGGGGGAATTGGGATATATCCCCAAGGAGACTCTGAAGCCCATTGCCGAGGCCCTCAATCTATTTCCCAGCCAGGTCCAGGGGGTGGTTACTTTTTATTCTCAGTTTTCCCTTGCTCCCCGGGGCAAATACGTCATCCGGGTGTGCCGCGGGACGGCCTGTCATGTGCGGGGAGGAAGATCCATTCTGCGGATGGTTAAGCGGGAATTGGGCATTGATGAAAAAGAAACCTCGAAGGATTTCAAGTTCACCCTGGAAACAGTGGCCTGTCTGGGAGCCTGTTTCTTAGCCCCGACCATGATGGTGAACCGGAATTATTTTGGCCGGCTTTCCCCTCCCAAGATTATTTCCATATTGGGACAACATCAATAAAAGGATGGAATTCGTCCTACCATGACCAGACTTCTATCTTCCCAGACCTTGAACGACTTTCGTGAGCGGATCTGCCGGGAATCCGATCCCCAAAAAACCTGCATCCGGATTTGCATGACCGGTTGCCGAGCCTATGGCGCAGCCGAAGTACGGAAGGCCCTTGAGGAAGAATTAAAAGCCCGGGGATTATCTACAAAAGTGGAGCTAAGAGATACCGGGTGTCAGGGGTTTTGCGCCCGGGCTCCGGTGATTTCCATTGATCCTTACGGGTATTTTTATCAGGAAGTCACTACGGCCGACGTGGTCCATATTATCGCCCGCACCATTCAACAGGGGGAAATTCTGGGCCATCTTTTATATGAAGACCCTCGCAGCGGGATGAAGATCCCTTACTGGGAACAGATCCCCTTTTTCAAAGGGCAAACCCGGCGGGTGCTGGAAAATTGCGGCCGGGTTGACCCAACCAAGATGATTCATTACATCGCCCGGAATGGATACGCCGGATTCCAGAAAGCTCTGATGATGACTCCCGAGGAAATCATCGGGACCATGGAGAGGTCCGGGCTAAGAGGGCGGGGGGGAGCGGGTTTTCCCACGGGACGCAAGTGGCGCCTGGCGCACCTGTCCCCCCATTCCCCGAAGTATATCGTTTGTAATGCCGATGAAGGGGATCCAGGGGCCTTTATGGATAGAGCCGTTCTTGAGGGGGATCCCCACAGCGTCCTGGAAGGCATGCTCATCGGAGCCTACGCCATTGGGGCCGAGCACGGGTACATCTATGTGCGCGAAGAATACCCGATAGCCGTGGATCATTTAACCATCGCGATTCTCCAGGCGAAGGAACTGGGCCTCCTGGGGGAAAATATCCTGGGGAGCGGATTCAACTTTTCTCTGGAACTAAAAATGGGAGCCGGAGCCTTCGTCTGCGGTGAGGAGACCGCCCTGATGGCTTCCATTGAAGGCCGGCGGGGCATGCCCCGACCGCGCCCTCCCTTCCCGGCCCAGGCAGGCCTGGACGGTAAGCCTACCAATATCAATAACGTAGAAACGTTTGCCAATGTCCGTTCCATTCTTTTAAACGGCAGCGATTGGTATGCCAACGTGGGAACCGAGGAAAGCAAGGGAACCAAGATCTTCTCGCTGGCGGGTAAGGTAAACAACACCGGGCTGGTAGAGGTTCCGGTCGGCATCTCCATGCGGGAAGTAATTTTCGGGATCGGGGGGGGAATTCCTAAAGGGCGCCGGTTTAAAGCCGTCCAGATGGGAGGACCCTCGGGGGGATGCGTGACCGAAAAATATCTGGATCTTCCCATCGACTATGGTTCTTTACAGGCCATCGGGTCGATCATGGGTTCGGGCGGCATGGTGGTCATGGATGAGAATAACTGCATGGTGGAAATTGCCCGCTTCTTCCTCAGTTTTACTCAGTCCGAATCCTGCGGGAAATGCAGCCCCTGCCGCCTGGGAACCACGGAAATGCTCAAAATCCTCACCCGCATTACCCAGGGGGAAGGTCAGGAAAAGGACATTGACCTGCTCATCAAAATCGGCCATGCGGTCCGCGATTCCGCCCTTTGCGGGTTGGGGCAGACCTGTGCCAAACCGGTCCTTTCCACCATTAAATATTTTCGGGATGAATATGAAGCCCATATTCGGGATAAACGTTGTCCCGGAGCAGTCTGCGAAGCCCTGGTGGTTTCCGCCTGCCATCATACCTGTCCGGTGGGAATTAGCGTCCCTAAATACATCGCCGCCATTGCCGAAGGAAAGTATGCTGAAGCCGCCGAGGTGATCCGGGAAAGAAATCCCTTCCCGGCCATATGCGGGCGGATCTGCCATCATCCTTGCGAAATCAAGTGCCGGCGGGGAGAACTGGACGAAGCTGTGGCTATTCGTTCCCTTAAGCGGTTCGCAGCAGACTGGTATTTCAACTTTATTTTCCAGACTCCAGAGCCTTTTCCCTTAACCAAAAAGCAGAAAGTGGCCATCATCGGCGCCGGCCCCACGGGATTGACCTGCGCTTACTACCTCAGGAGGATGGGTTATCCCGTTACGGTCTTCGAAGCCCTTTCGGTGGGGGGCGGAATGTTGATGGTGGGAGTTCCGGAATTTCGCCTTCCCAAGGCCGTCGTTCAGAAAGAAATCGAATATCTTCAGCATCGCGGGGTGGAGATTCGCTACAATCACCCCATCAATGTCAATTTTACGATCGATTCGCTTAGGAAAGAAGGCTACCAGTCTGTATTCATCGCTGCCGGGAGTCAGAAGAGTCAGAAAATCGGAATCCCGGGAGAGGATGAAAGCCTGGTGGGCTTGTATTACGGGTTGGGGTTCCTCCGGGAAGTGAAATTGGAGAAAGAGATCGAGATCGGTCAGAAAGTGATCGTCATCGGAGGGGGTAATGTGGCCGTCGATGTGGCCCGCTCAGCCCGCCGCTTGAGATGGGTTAAAGAGGGACAGCGAGAGGTTCATGTATTTTGTCTCGAATCCCGGGAAGAGATGCCCGCCACCAATGAAGAAGTGGAAGCAGCCCTGGAAGAAGGAATTTTCATTCATTATTCTTTGGGAGTTAAGAGGGTCCTGAGTGATAATGGGAAATTTGCGGGAATTGAAACCATCGCCGTGCAATCGGTCTTCGACCAGGAGGGGCGATTCAACCCAACGTTTATCCCCGGATCGGAGGGCTTGTTTCTCGGTGACACAATCGTGATGGCGGTGGGCCAGGCCCCGGATCTCTCCTTCCTTCCTGCCGATAGTAAATTGGAGCGAACCAAGTGGGAAACCTTAGTGGTGAATGCCAACACCCTCGCCACCAATATCGAGGGCATCTTTGCCGGGGGGGATTTTGTTACCGGGCCCACCCATATTATCGAAGCCATAGCCGCCGGCCGCCGGGCGGCGGTCTCGATTGACAAAAGTTTCCATAAAGACACCAGTCCCGTTATTTTTTTCGACCAAAAAGAATCAGGTGCTCCGGAAGACCTCAGTGAAAAATTAAGTACGGTTGAAGAAGGAAAACCCCGGGTGAAATCTGTTCTCTTACCTCCGGAAGACCGGGTCCATGATTTTCGGGAGATCGAACTGGGGTTTACGGAGGAGAAAGCGAAAGAAGAAGCCAAACGCTGTCTTCGCTGCGACTTGAGCAGATGAGAAAATACCTGAAATTTTTGGGACGCAGATGAACGCAGATTATTGAGATATTAAATGCAAAAGTACAGAAAATATAGTGCCAGGCCAAGAAAAGTAGTCGTTCGCAATGACAATCCTTTGGATAACAACTTATCTAAGTCGTTCACTATAGTTATCAGGGTTTATCTGCGAAAATCTGTGTCCTGAAATAAAGGAGAAAAGAGATGATCCGGTCAATCACCAAACAAAAACCTTTGGACGAGGTTCTGAAGTCACTGGGAGAAATGGAACGGGTCTTTATCATCGGTTGCGGAACTTGCACCACCATGGCGCATACGGGAGGTCAAGCTGAAGTATTGGCGATGCAACAAAAGCTGGTGGAAAGCCGGAAGGTGGTCACGGGATTCATGGTCATTCCTGTGGCCTGCGACAACCTGACCGAGGAAGCGCTGCAACAGAATCTTCCGGCAATGAGCGAATCCCAGGCGCTCGTGATCATGAGCTGTGCCTTCGGAGTTCAGACCGTCAGTCGCTTCCTCGAAATCCCGGTGATCCCGGCTCTGGATACGCTTTTCATCGGGAAGGAAATGGGGCCCGGGCTTTTTCAGGAAGTTTGCCTGCAATGCGGGGAGTGTATCCTGGGCGAAACCGGAGGAATATGCCCGGTAACTTCCTGCCACAAAGGTTTAGTCAACGGACCCTGCGGGGGGACCCAGGAGGGAAAGTGCGAAGTGGACCGCAACAAGGATTGTGCCTGGACGTTAATCTATGAGCGATTGCAAAAGCAAGGGAGGCTTGCCGCCATGCGCAAATTCCACCCAGCCAAGAACTATCAGGTGGAACCGAAGCCCGGGAAAACGATATTCGAGCTGGAAAGGAGCTGATGAATGGGACAAGGCTTCAGAGAAGTGCTTCAATCCGGGGAGTTTGTCATAACGAGTGAAATTGGGCCTCCCAAAGGAATTGACCTCAGTAAGATGGCCCACCATATTTCCTTGCTTAAGGAGAAAGTCCATGCCTTGAACGTGACGGACAATCAAAGCTCGGTTATGCGTTATCCATCCTTAGGCGGGGCCATCCTGATCAAAGAGCTGGGCGGCGAACCCATCTTGCAGATGACCTGCCGGGACCGAAATCGGTTGGCCTTGCAAGCCGATCTCCTCTTTGCCTCCAGCCGGGGGATCCGGAATGTGCTCTGCTTAACCGGGGATGCCGTACCTGTGGGAGACCACAAGACCGCGAAATCCGTCTTTGACCTGGATTCCAGCCAACTCCTGCGGGCGATCCGATCTCTGGAAGCGGGAAAGGATTTAGGGGGCAATGCCCTGGAGGGCAGGGTGGAATTTTGTGCCGGAGCCATCGTCACGCCAGAAGCTCGCCCCCTAGAACCTCAGTTGATTAAATTTGAAAAAAAAGTGGAGTGTGGTGCAGAGTTCTTTCAAACCCAAGCCGTTTACGAGTTGGACCGGTTCCGCAGCTTTATGGAATATGCCCAAAAATTTCCGGTGAAGATTCTGGCTGGCATTGTTCTGCTCACCTCCGCCAAAATGGCCAAGTATATGACCGAAAATGTTCCGGGAATTTTTGTTCCATCAGCGCTGATCGATGAATTAGCCAATGCCCCTAAGGGGCAAGCCCTGAAGAAAGGAATTGAGATCGCCGGGAGGATGATCCGGGCGATATATGAGGAAAGGTTAAGCCATGGGGTGCACATCATGGCCATCGGCAGGGAGGAAGTAGTACCGGAGATTTTGCAAACAGCAGGTATACAGCTTAAAAGCTCCTAACCAGAGGTTGCCGGGGCTTTATACCTGGGAGAGAGAAAGGAGAAAATTATGGCTACGCAGGCGAAAATACTCTTGGTTGACGATGACCCTGATTTTGTGGAAGCAACCAAAGCCATCCTGGAAACGAAACCTTTTGAAGTGATCGTGGCTTATGACGGGAAGGAGGGACTGGAGAAAGCCCGCGGCGAAAAACCCGATGTAATCATCTTAGACGTAATGATGCCCCCGCCGGATGGTTATGCGGTGTGCACGGAATTAAAAAAAGATCCGAAATGCAAAGCCATTCCCATTCTTCTCCTGACGGCCGTGATGCAGGCTCTACCGCACACGCTTTATACCATCGACATGGGATTGCGCACCGAAGCCGACGATTACATCGATAAACCCGTTGAGCCGGCCGAATTAGTGCGCAGAGTGGAAAGCCTGATTGCCAGCTGAGGCGTCATTATTTTATCTGCACCGAATTTTATCTGCACCGAAGAGAATGAGGGAAACGCTAAGCGCTTAGCGCTATGCGTATGGTGTTTTAAATTTATTGCATAGGAATTTCCTTTTTGGACACGGATGTACACAGCGCGGCAGTGCCGCAACCAAAAGAAATCACCCCCTCCCACCCCTCCCCCCTCGAGGGGGAGGGATAGGGTGGGGGGGATTGCTTAACAAAATTTTCAGAATTTGAACGTTAGTAGTACAGATTATCAGGATAAACTAAAAAGAAAATAATTATCCGTTGTTATCTGCGCCAATCTGCGTCCTATTAAATTTATATGACCAGCATCTTAGTAGTGGATGACGAAAAGATCATTCGGGATGGGTGCACCAGAATCCTCGGCAAAGAAGGCTGGGCCGTACAGACGGCTGGCTCCGGGGAGGACGGGTTACGCCTGTTGCAGCAAGAACCCTTCGATCTTCTCCTGCTGGATTTAAAGATGCCCGGGCTGAGCGGGATGGAAGTTCTGCAACGGGTAAAGGATTTACGCCCAGAACTTCTGGTAGTCATCATTACCGGGTATGCCACCGTGGAATCTGCTGTGGAAGCGATGAAAGCCGGCGCCTATGATTTTATCTCCAAACCCTTCCTCCCCGACCAGTTGCGCATCGTCGTCCGCCGCGCCCTGGAGAAAAAAGCCCTGCAACGGGAAGCAGACCATCTGCGCCAGGAGCGGGAGAAGGGGCTGCGAGAAATCGCTGGCGAAAAGAGCAAGATCAAAACCATCATCCATTGTATGGCCGACGGGGTGTTGGTCACGGACCATGAAGGCCATGTGGTTCTGCACAATCCCGCCCTGGTAAAGATGCTCAAAATGGAGACGTCCCCCCCTTTGGGACATTTACTTGATGCCGCCATCAGGAATGATTGCCTGGGGGAATTCGTCAAAAGGATCAGGGAGACCAAAGAAGGGAAGACAATCTCGCAAGAAGTGGTCGTG
The DNA here is from genome assembly GCA_018819135.1 of Pseudomonadota bacterium. GTDB lineage: Bacteria > Desulfobacterota > SM23-61 > SM23-61 > SM23-61 > JAHJQK01. The sequence continues at coordinate 63,697 of JAHJQK010000022.1, forward strand.
GGGGGGTTAACCCTCATGGCCCATATTGCTCCGGTACGCGGCGAGGAAGGTGAGATCCTGGGAGCGGTGACGGTTCTCAGAGATGTTAGTATGCTGAAAGCCATGGACCAGATGAAGTCGGATTTTGTGGCCATGGTCTCCCATGAACTGCGTGCTCCGCTTGCTTCAGTGGAACAACAACTTTCCGTGGTCTTGGCCGGGATCCTGGGAGAGGTCAATTCCCGGCAGAATGAAATGCTGGGAAGAGCTAAGCAAAGGACGCACGCTTTGCTAGCCTTGATCAATGACCTTCTGGACATGTCGAAGATCGAAGCCGGATTCGTGGTCCAGCATAAAGAACCCGTAGAGATCAGCGCCATGTTGGAGAAGGTGGTGGAAATTTTAAAACCGCAAGCTGAGGCCAAAAACATCGCTCTTACCCTCTCGGCGGTTGGAGTCTTGCCGCCGGTTATGATGGATCGGGGAAATATGGAAGAAGTTTTTATAAATTTGGTGAGTAACGGGATCAAATATACCCCGGAAAAAGGATCCGTAAATCTTTTGGTCCGCATCCAAGGAAGCCATCTTTGCGTGGAGGTTGGGGATAATGGAATAGGAATATCCCCCGAAGATCTCCCTCGGATCTTTGACAAATTTTATCGAGTAAAGAACGTCCAAACCCGTAAGATCACCGGTACTGGCCTGGGACTTCCGATCGTCCAAAAGATTGTGGAAGCGCATTTGGGTACGGTGGAGGTAGAGAGTCAGCCGGGAGTTGGTTCCAAGTTCCGGGTTTATCTGCCCTTAGGGCTTGTAGCAAAGGGGGAAGTATGAGATCTTTGCTCGAGAACAAAACTTCGCGACTTAAAAAAAATTTAGGCAACTCTCCTTATTTTCGGGAAATGCCGGACAAAGCCTTCCCCGAAATGGCCAAGCTTTTCGGGGAGACTTCCTTCAGCAAAGGGTCGATGATCCTTAAAGAAGATAGCCGGGCCCGCCGTCTCTTTATTCTTTTGGAGGGAACAGTCTCCCTTTCCCTCCGCCGGGGGGGAGGAGATATTGTAATGGAAATAATTAAAAAAAAGGGTAGCCTCTTCGGGTGGTCGTCCCTCGTGCCCCCTAAAAAATACACGGCGACAGCCAAAGCCCTGGAGAACACTCGCGCCCTGACGATCCAAGGAAAAGATATGGAACTCTTTTTAAAGCGCCATCCTTCTTTTGGCTTGCTGTTCTTTCAAAAGCTATCCAGTTTGATTGCTACCCGCCTTTACCATACCCGTTCCTTATTAGCTGATACCATGGCCTGAGGTCCTTGCGCCAGATCCTTCGCCGTAGAGCCCGCCCATGGCCGCTAAGCGCTTAGCGCCATGCGCATTGCGTTTTCATCATTGCGGGGGAATTTCGAATATGCGGTTCAAAGCACGGAGTGAATGAGTCAAAAATTCCAGCAGGACGACCAGCAGAGCCGAGTTCAAAGAAGCGCTCAAGGCAAGAATTTCGACTCCTTCGCCGGCCAGGGCAGAGAAAATGCGGCTGGCGATTCCCGGAACTTCGCCGAAATGGGGCCCATATAAAGTAATTAAGACAACCCCCTTCCTGACTTCGATCGCCTTCGACTGTGGCAGGTCAAGGCCCTCCTGAAAAGCAGCCCTCACCCAGTCTAAGTCCTTTTGGGAGATAGCCAGAGAGAGGATGAAATTTCCATTGCGGTCGACGGACTGCACGATGAAGGGAAGGGAAATTCCTTCTTCGCGAAGGGCATAGAAAATAGGTGGCAGAAATTCTACCTTTTTTTCTTCCACCCGGATGGTAAGGAAAGCCTGGTCGGGAATAGAGAAAAGGTTGTGAATTTTGATCTTGGCCATATCGAAAATTAAAAATTATCCGGGAAGCTCGAAATATTCACTGAGAGCGTTCAGAGCATCAGGGATAAAGCATTCTTCAATGAGGCCGGAAATGGCCGAAAGGGAGAAGCTGACGGCGAGGAGTTTGACCCCGGCATCTTGAAAGGCAGAGAAAAAGTTTCCGATTACCGCAGCCCGGCTCCCATGAGGAAAGAGGGAAATCATCCCCATCCCATCCCGGGAACGAATCTCTTCTGTTCCGAATTTTTCCTTCCATCCCTGGAGCAAACCGAGAGCGGCGGCAATTTGATTTTGCTTAATCCCGAAGATGAGGTCCATAGTTTCATCATTTTTGCCGTGGCCCACGATGAATTCTAAATTAATGCCGGTTTCAGCCAAAGGAATCAAAATCTTTGCCGGTCTGGGCATGCGCAAGGGTAAGGAGAGAACTTCTACCAGAGATAGATCAGAAACCTGCCTGATTCCGGCTATTTTAATTTTTTTCATATGCTGACCCTGAAAAATATGGCATAATCTTATGTATTTACATCTTTTGTATCCTGGCACAGGATTTTTTTATTGGCAAGAGGCAAAAATTTATTTGTTATTTAAAAGAAATATCTGGGAATATCTGGAAAAGGCTTGACAAGATATTGCACATATGATAAATCCGAACAAATGACGAATGAACGAATAATCATTCATTTTTTGTTTAGGCTTGAAATTAAGCATTTTTTCAGTGTTTTTTCAGCCCGGCGAGAAGTAATCGGTTGCCCCTAAATTATTGATTTATTCAATTTTAATAGGTTAAAAGAGGTCGATTCTTTTCCGACCGTGGGTTAAAGATTTTTCGGTCCGTAACCCTGGTTAGAAAGAAAGGTTTATCGTTTTCTTTGGTATTTGAGTATTCTTTTTGGGGCAAAAAAGAGAATAGCCGCCTCAAGGCTCAGTTCTCTTGTTTAACACCCATTACTCTCCTCCCAATATTTCCTTACCCCCATTTTTAAAAGGATCAATTTAATCAGGAATTCCCTGGACTACGATGGGGAAGTGAGAAGAGAAGGGTTTTTAGGAGGGAGGTGGTCAGAGACTTCAAGGGATGGTTCTCCTGACAATTTTCCGGCTCAACCTTGATTGCGATCAGGGGAAGGTTGTGTCTTGCTGTTGTTGAGAAAGATTCGACAGAAAAGAAAACATTAAATTAAAAAAGGAGGGTTTGGGTATGGCCTACGACGCAGTAAAAATGGCTGACTGGCAGATTTCCGAGGCTGCCGAAGAGCATTTGAAGTCCATAGGGGACTTTCAGAAAGAATTAGGGTTAGCAGCAGATGAAATCATTCCCTACGGGAGGCTGGGGAGACTTGATTTCATGAAGATCATCAACCGTCTGCAAAACAAGCCCGATGGGAAGTACATTGATGTGACGGCCATTACGCCGACGCCACTCGGTGAAGGAAAGACCACCACCAGCATGGGGCTCATTGAAGGCTTGGGAAAACGGAAAAAGAATGTTGGGGGATGCATCCGCCAGCCTTCAGGTGGCCCTACTATGAATATCAAAGGGAGCGCGGCCGGTGGCGGAAACGCTCAGGCCATTCCCTTGACCGAATTTTCTATGGGACTGACCGGGGACATCAACGCCATCATGAATGCCCATAACCTGGCCATGGTGGCCCTCAATGCCCGGATGCAGCACGAGGCCAATTACACGGACGAGCAATTGGCCAAACGTGGGCTGAAACGTTTAGACGTCGATCCCAAGAACGTGGAAATGGGCTGGATTATAGATTTCTGCGCCCAGGGTTTGCGGAATATCATCATGGGCATCGGTGGGAAGATGGATGGGTTCATGATGCCCTCCAAATTCGGCATTGCCGTAAGTTCCGAGCTCATGGCCATCCTTTCCATCGTCCGGGATCTGGCCGACCTGCGGGAGCGGCTGGGAAAGATCACCGTGGCTTATGATAAAAAAGGGAACCCGGTCACTACCAGCGACTTGGAAGTTGCCGGGGCCATGTGTGCCTGGATGGTTTCCAACATCAACCCCACCCTGATGCAGACTGTGGAAGGGCAACCCGTCATGGTTCACGCCGGCCCATTCGCTAACATTGCCGTGGGCCAGTCTTCCATCATCGGTGACCGGATCGGCCTGAAAATGTTTGATTACCATGTCACCGAGAGCGGTTTTGGAGCAGATATCGGCTTTGAAAAATTCTGGAATGTGAAATGCCGCAACAGCGGACTCATCCCGAATGTGGCCGTGGTTACTGCCACGGTTCGGGCTTTAAAAATGCATGGCGGCGGACCCAAAGTGGTTGCCGGTTTGCCTCTCGATCCTTCCTACACCAAGGAGAATATTCCTCTTTTGGAGAAGGGGGTGGCGAACCTGATCCACCATGTGGGCATCGTCAAGCAGGCGGGGATCAACCCGGTGGTATGCATCAACTCTTTTCACACCGACACTAAGGACGAAATCGCCTTCCTGCGGAGAGCCTGTGAGCAGGCCGGAGCCCGGGTGGCCTTGTCCGAGCACTGGGCCAAAGGCGGGGAGGGAGCCCTGGAACTGGCCGATGCGGTCATCGACGCCTGTAACGACAAGGGGGACTTCAAATTCCTCTATCCCATGGAAATGCCCCTGCGCCAGCGGGTGGAAACGATCGCCAAGAAAGTTTACGGAGCAGAGGGAGTAAATTGGTTACCCGATGCGGCGGTCAAGGCCAAAAAGTTTGAAGAGGACCCGAAATTCAAGGATTTTGCCACGATGATGGTCAAAACGCACCTGAGCCTTTCCCATGACCCGGCCCTCAAAGGGGTGCCCAAGGGCTGGAATTTACCCATCCGGGATGTATTGGTTTTTTCAGGGGCGAAATTCCTCTGCCCCTGTGCCGGAACCATCAGCCTGATGCCCGGAACCAGTTCCGATCCGGCTTTCCGGAGGATCGACGTGGACGTGAAGACCGGCAAAGTGAAGGGCTTGTTTTAAAAATATTTCCGCCACAGAGGGCACAGAGATCACAGAGCCATAACCAAAATATTTAGAACAAAAAATAACTTAGGACACGGATGAATACGGATAAACACAGATAATAAATTTAAAAAAACTTAACAAAATTTCGAGATGTTGCACGTTAATAGCACAGAGAACATCGAGAGAAATAAAAAAGCAAAAGATAAAGCTTTCAATCCTGCTTTTATCCCACGAATGAAATTTTCTCTGTGACCTCTGTGAACTCTGTGGCAAAGAAATGAAGGAGGAAAAGATGGGCGCAAAAATTATCAGCGGAACGGAGGTGGCCAAACAGATTCGGGAAGAATTGGCCAAAGAAGTTGCCCTGCTGAAAGAAAAAAACAACGTCGTTCCCGGATTGGTGACGATTCTGGTAGGAGAAAACCCGGCTTCGGTGAGCTATGTGACCGGCAAGCAAAAAACGGCCAAAGAGCTGGGATTTTATTCTATTCAGGATAATCAGCCTGCGGATATTACCGAAGAAAAACTCTTAGCATTGATTGATCGCTACAACCGGGACCCCCAAATTCACGGCATCCTGGTCCAACTGCCCCTGCCCAAGCACGTCAATGAGACGCAAGTCCTTTACGCCATTGATCCCAAGAAAGATGTGGACGCCTTCCATCCTGTGAACGTGGGAAAATTAATGATCGGGGAAGCCGATTACCTTCCCTGCACTCCTTCCGGGATTCAACAGTTACTCATCCGCACTGGGGTGAAGATCGATGGGGCGGAGGTTGTGGTTTTAGGAAGGTCGAACATCGTGGGCAAGCCCATTGCCAACATGCTGCTCCAGAAACAAAAGGGCGCCAACGCCACCGTGACCATCTGCCACACCGGGACGAAGGATATTCCTTGGCACACCCGGCGTGCGGATATTCTGATCGTAGCAGCGGGCAAGCCCAAGGCCGTGACTGCCGACATGGTGAAAGAAGGGGCGGTGGTCATCGATGTCGGCGTAAACCGTGTCGGGATGACCAAAGAAGGGAAAGCCATCCTCTGCGGGGACGTCGACTTCGAAACAGTGAAAGAAAAAGCAAGTGCCATTACCCCCGTACCCGGGGGAGTGGGCCCGATGACGATTACTATGCTCATGATAAACACGGTAAAAGCAGCCAAAGTGGCCGCCGGGATTAAGAAATAAAAAAGGATGATGATACATCTCATAGTAAACAGGGCAGGCAATGGGTTAGGATAAATTGATCACATTGCCGGTCTAGTAGATTTATTGTATAGGAAATTCCTTTTTGGACACGGATGTACACAGATTATCAGGATAAACTAATACTACAGCGTCATTTTAATTTTTAATAATGTTGCTTTAGCAATAGCTTTTTTCCTGTGAGAGATATAAGCGACATGATTACGAAGCGTATGGTATTTGACGATTTCTATGGCTCCTTTCACCGTAAGCGTACGGAGA
>JAHJQK010000199.1 GCA_018819135.1 Pseudomonadota bacterium
CCGCTGGCGGGATCCTGGGGAAAAAAATCAAAATCCTTCCCCAAGACAGCGAACTCCAACCAGACGCAGCCGTACGCAAGGCCACAACAGCAATTGGGGAACAGGGGGCGAAAATTATCCTTCAGTTCAGCTCTTCCGCTGCAAGCCGGGCTTTGATGGATGTGGCCCAAAAATATAAGGTTATTTTCGTCACTTTGGGAGCAGAAGCAGAGTCTCTAACCGGAAAGGATTTCAACCTTTATTTCTTTCGTACCTGTTTCGCCACAGGGAACCGCTCCCGCGCCTATGCGGAGTTTTTCAAAACCAAACCCTGGCGGAAATTTTATCTTCTTAACAGGGATGATGCCTTCGGGCACGCCGTTGCCGATGACTTCAAAGCGGTTATGACCAAGGAAATTCCCAAGTCGAAAATCGTAGGGGAAGATTTTCCCCCGTTGGCCACCAGGGATTTGGGCCCTTACCTCGCCAAGATCCAAAGCTCCGAGGCCGAGGTTATTTTCACCGGGAACCGGGGCCAGGACTTGGAAGTTCTGATGAAGCAGGGGGCCCAGATGGGAGTGCCGGCCCGCTATGCCACTTTCTTCTTGGATGACCCCATCCTGTTAGCGCGCCTTGGCCAGGCCGCGGTGGGAAGCTTGGTGAACAGCCCCTACCTGCCTACGGTAGAAACCCTGCAGAACACAGCTTTTCTGGAGAAATGGCATAAGCAGCATAAAGATACGCAGCACCCCTGGCCGACGTCGAACATTGGATACGGATACAACGGGATGATGTTCCTCTTCGCGGCAATCAAGAAAGCCCAATCTTTTAACGCCGACGCCATCATCAAGGCCTGGGAGGGAATGGAGTATAACGGCCTGCTGGGCAAACAAATCATGCGCGCCTGTGACCATCAGGTCTTGATGCCCGGCCCCATCGCTGAAATCCAGGCCAAATCCAAGCTCTTCTCTTGCCCTTTCCCGGGAAGGCCGCTCATCATACCTATGGACAAAGTGGCTGTCCCGCTTGTGGAGGCAGGAAACCCCAGGTGTAAATAGCTTATAAAATTTATAGGGCCATTATGCTTGGTATGGCTTTATCGATTTCGGGATATTGAAAGACAAAACCATTGTCCAGCAGCCGGCGGGGAATTACTCTCTGTCCTTTAAGGATAACCGATCCAAATTCTCCTAACACCCACCTCACCATGAACCCTGGGGCTGGAATGAAAGAAGGCCGATGAAGGGCTTGGCCCAGCGCCTTGGCTAACTCCTTATTCCTCACCGGGTTGGGAGAGCATACATTGACCGGACCGGCAATCTCCGGATGTTTCGTCAGAAAAACAAAGGCTGAGGCCAGGTCTTGGATGTAAATCCACGAGAGCCATTGTTTTCCACTGCCAATCGGCCCCCCGATATATTTCTTGAATAGGGGAATCATCTGGCGGAGAGCTCCTCCTTTTTCACCTAAAACAATACCAAACCGCGTGATGACCACTCGCGCCCCTTTCTCTTGGCCCTTAAAGGCTTCCCCCTCCCATTCCACGGCAAGACGGGCGAGAAAGTCATTTCCTGGGGGGGAGTCCTCAATGAGTTCCTCATCTCCACAAAAACCATAATAGCCAACGGCTGAGGTGCTAAAAAGAGTGATTTTTTTTTCGGGATGGGAAGGCATTCCTTCCACGATATTGCGGGTGGTGTTGAGCCGGCTGTCTCTGATTGCTTTTTTTTGTTCATCAGTCCACCGGCTGAAGATCGAAGCGCCGGCAAGATTAATAATGACTTCGTGGTTCTCAATCGCTTCCTGCCAAGGACCTTTCTGAGTGGGATCTCCCTGTAAATAGGAAATTCCCACTGGCCCCTTCTCGGGTCCCTTGTTGGACCGGCTCTGAATTGTCACTCCATGGCCATCCTTAATGAAGCAAGAAGTGAGATGAGTCCCTACGAATCCAGTCCCCCCTATGATTAGAATTTTCATTTCCACCCCTTTTCCCTTCGCTCAACAAACCCAAAGCCTTGGGTTCATTTCCAGCTACTTTCTACTTTTTTTCTCCAATTGGCGGTGGTTTTTAACACTTACAGTTTTATTGACAGATGTTGAGCTGACTTAACAATTAAGTCCGGAGGTGTAAAATATTATCCTGCCTGCCGGATAAGGTCAAGTGGCAAGAATCATCTTAATTCATCCCCTGGGAGGATTGAGGGCATCGTATTAAAAAAGAATCGTTCGGGAATGGTTAAAGGGGATGATGGAATGGGGGTTTGACTTAAAAATTAAGTCAGGGAGTAACGTTAGGGATGGATGGAATTTCTTCGGGGCGGGTCTGGAAGCGGCGGATGGGAACGCGGTAGGAGAACTTTAGTGGTTCCGGGGTGGGTTGAAATTATTCATACCAAATGGCTGGTATTCGGGGACGATTTCTTTCAATTTAGCCTTGATTCCTGAGG
>JAHJQK010000200.1 GCA_018819135.1 Pseudomonadota bacterium
CCCGGAAAACCCCATCGCCGGGGAGTATTTCTGTCCGTGGGAGGGTCCCAGGGAAGCAAGATATTTGACGGCCCCCTACTGACCATGAAGTATTTTTTTGATTCTCTGGATATGACGTTTTACCGATCCTTACTTTTCCAGAACATCGACGCGCAAGGCGATATTTTGAAACATCCTGCGGCAATGGCTGAAGCCTACGCCTTGGGAAAAGAATTAGCAATGGCAAGTCCGCAGTAAATAATATTGCGGATTGCGGACTTCGGAATGCGGAATAAAGAATATCCAGTTTGGAGTTTGGAGAAGATTAAAAATCTTGGTCAATAAATCAAGAAGAAAACAAAGAGATATTGGGCCGACGGAAAAAGACAATCCTGTTTCGCTTGATATTGATGTAGCCTCGGCCCTAAAGATCGCAGAGATCATAAACCGCCAAGACCAAAAAATCGCCCTGGCCGTCCGGTCGCAATTAAAGTCTATTGCCCGGGCCATTGTAATGGTCCAAGGGGCGCTGGAGGGAGGGGGAAGGCTTTTTTATATCGGGGCAGGAACCAGCGGGAGGTTGGGGGTGTTAGACGCCGCGGAATGTCCCCCGACCTTCGGCGTTTCCCCGCAAAAAGTACAGGGAATTATTGCGGGAGGCAAGAAGGCTCTATGGAAGTCAGTGGAGGGGGCAGAAGATAACCCGCGAGCCGGCGTTGAGGTTATCCGCAAAGCTCGGGTTCAGGCGCAAGACATCGTCTGCGGCATCAGTGCCTCGGGAAAAACACCTTTTGTCCGCGGAGCTTTGGTTGAGGCTGGGAAAAGGAAAGCCCGGTGTATTTTAATTACCTGCCACCCATCGCCCCCTATTGCCCCTCCGGGAGGGTTGGTCATTAACCCCTCCATAGGGGCCGAAGTCATCGCCGGCTCTACGCGGTTAAAAGCCGGCACCGCAACCAAGATGATCCTGAACATGATATCCACTGGCGCAATGATTCGCCTGGGCAAGGTTTATGGTAATTTGATGGTGGACGTGAAGCCCAACTCGGCCAAGCTCAAGGACAGGGCCGAAAGAATTATTATGACTGTCTTAGGATGTACCCGATCTCATGCCCGGAAGCTTTTACGATCTGCGAAAAACCAGACGAAGGTAGCCATGGTCATGGGGGCCAAAGGGTGCAATCTCCGCGAGGCCGAGCGATTGCTGAAGCAGAAAAAAGGGATCTTAAGAAAAGTGCTTTGAAACGCCTACAAAGGATCTGGAAGAAAAAAAATAGGATTGCCCTGGGAATGATGTCGGGAACTTCGACCGATGGGGTGGATGTCGCCTTAACCCGGATATCGGGAAGGGGATTAGATACCAACGTGCATCTTTTATCTTTTGCAACTTACTCCTTTACACCTCAGATGCGCCATCGGATCCTCCATCTTGTTTCGGCCAGTACCGAAGAAATCTGCGAAATGAATTTCATCTTGGGTGAAATCCTGGCGAATTGCGCTTTGAAACTTCTTCCTCATGCGGGATATAAACCCGAGCAGATCGATTTCATCGGATCCCACGGACAGACCATTTATCACCTCAGCGGAGCTGCCGGCCGGAGGAATTCGACTTTGCAGATCGGGGAGGGCGCAATCATTGCGGCCCGAACGGGCGTGATCACGGTCTGCGATTTTCGACCGGCCGATATTGCCGCTGGAGGAACCGGTGCCCCTTTGGTTCCCTATGCTGATTTTGTTCTTTTCCGGAAAAAAGGAAAAGTCCGGGCCTTGTTGAACCTCGGCGGGATCGCCAACGTGACCATCGTCCCCGAAAAACTGGATGAAGTGATCGCTTTCGACACGGGGCCCGGCAACATGGTGCTGGACGGTCTGGTTGAAATAAAATACCAAGGAAGAAAAAGGTGGGATGTTGGCGGCCATATCGCCGCCAGGGGAAAGGTCGATAAAAGTCTTTTCAGGGATTTGATGCGCCATCCTTATTTAAAACGCCAACCACCCAAGTCCACGGGAAGAGAAACTTTCGGAGCGGCTTTCGTTGTAGATTTATGGATCAAGGCCCAAGGGATGCCTTTCGCGGACCTGATGGCTACAGCTGCCTATTTTACCGCCGCCTCCATCCATCGTAATTTTGAAAAATTCATCTTTCCCAGATTTGCGGTGGATGAAATTTTCGTCTCTGGCGGGGGCTGGCACAACCGAACCCTTATGACTTTTCTGGCAAGCCTTTTCCGTCCGATTCCCGTATGCCAGTTGGACGAACTGGGTATGAATGGGGATGCCAAAGAAGCCGTAGCCTTCGCTCTCTTAGCAGATGCGACGATCCAAGGCCTGCCGGCCAGCGCTCCCCAGGCGACCGGCGCTGAGCGGCCAGCCATTTTGGGGAAAATCATATTGTGAAGCAACTAAGGTAGAGTTAACATCTCCTAATGATAATAACAAGTTAAATAATGGAAGGTAATAAAATGGATGAATCTTCCTGGAGAGAAAAGTTCATAGCAGCCCAAGAGGGGATATTCCTGGAAGATTATCGAGGGCGGAAAGGAAATATTTTGGTCATCGCTCCCCATCCCGACGATGATGTCCTGGGGGTAGGGGGCACGATGGCCGCAGCGTCTCATCAGGGAAAGGGAGTTTTTGCGGTTTATGTCACCGACGGCCGCAACAGTCCCCGCAAGGATCAAGGTATCTCTGATAATGCTATGGCCTCCCGCCGCGAGAAGGAAGCCATATCCGCTTTACATGCTGTCGGTGCTGTGGGCGCGTTTTTCCTGAAAAGGCGAAGTGAAGAATTGGCAGGAGAAATGGGAGCGAAAACCGGGAAGGAGCTAACGGAGATTCTTCAGCTTATCCAGCCTGAGGAAGTTTTCCTGCCGGCTCCCTACGAAAGGCACCACACGCATCAACGGTGCACCCACTTGGCGATCGATGCTCTCCGGGCTGCCGCCGGAGTGAAATCGATACTGCTGGGCTACAGCCTCTGGGGGTGTTTCTGGGGGAAGAAAGGGCGGGTGGTTCGGGACATCAGCCCTTACATAAGGAAAAAAGTAGAGGCGGTTCTTGCTCACGCGAGCCAAATCGATTATAAAAGTTACCAGCAGGGCATCCTGGGAAAAAACAATTACGAAGCCGTCTTCTGGGAAAGCCATCAAATCCAAAAGTCCGCCTTCGTAGAAATCTTTTTGGATATGAATGAACTATTGGAAAATAGAAACATGACCCTGGCAACCTTTATCCGGCAGGATATGGAGGCATTTATCCAGGCTTTCGGCCTATCTTGAACTTTAAGGGTGTTTTCCGTTGTCTTTTCTTGCCCACCCTCATTTTTAAAGGTTGCGTTTTCATTCCTGGTGGTACTCCGGTCCGAGCGGAGAGGGCGCCTGGCTTGGCAAAATGAGGCGGCATTCCTTCCCTGGGATACGGCGGGAAATGGAATAAAATTCTGTGCCCCAGCATTTTCCATGGTCATCGATCCCGGAAAGCTTTCTTTCCCGCCTAAAATCCTCCGCCATTTCCGGATGTCTACGGCTTGATATCGCTGCCGGATTTGCGGCGGATCATCCGCTTCACCTTATATTCCAAGACCCCTTCGCCATTTTGATTAATCACCCGATGACGGAAGGTGACAATTCCCCTGTCCGGTTTTTGCGTTTCTCTCTTTTCAATCACTTCAACTTCCACTCCGATGGTATCTCCGACAAACACGGGCTTTAGAACTTGCAGCTCCATTCCTAAAAAGGCCATGCCCGTATGATGGAGGATTCCGGAAAGTATAGTTAGACCTTCCGCATAAGCAAGGGACAAAGCTCCCGGGACAATTCGTCTTCCAAAGGCTGTCTTTGTTTCGACATACCCTTGATCAATGAAGAGAGGCTCAAAAAAGCCGCATAGCGTCATAAAATTTACCAGATCCGTTTCTGTTATCGTTCGCTTGTGGGTCTTAAATATTTTTTCCGGGGCAAAATCCTCAAAGTAAATGCCTTCCAACGACATAAGTCCTCCTTTTTTATTGATTGGCGAATCTCGAATTGAATTGTTTGAAACTCGCCTTGGGGTGAGTTGAGTATATGAAAAAGAGTATGGCGGGTCAAGAAGAAACCCTGGATCCGTTCATCTTAGTCCCGCCTGCGGCGGGATCACTTTAGGAACTTAATTTGACCTACCACCCACGTCCCCCTGAAGAAAGG
>JAHJQK010000201.1 GCA_018819135.1 Pseudomonadota bacterium
AGGCGAACCGAGGAGGAAGTCGAATACCCCCAGGAAGACCTTTTTGAACTCCTGAAGAAGGGCTATATCACCTATTCGAGCCAAGAAAAAGTGACTCCGGAAGAAACTATATACGAAACTGCCGTTACAGGAGCGAGAGAAAGAGTATTACGTTACACATAATCGATTATGCGGTGCACCGCATAATCGATTTAATGCAGAGTTGATTGTTATGCGGAGTCCGCTCTTCGCGGACCCCGCCAACCTGTCATGCTGACCTCTTTTTACTCCGCATAAAAGACCCGGCATGCAACGACGCGATCAGTTTGTCGGTTGCCTTGAAACGCCCAGAGCGCAGTTTTGGAGCGACAACAGACTCTAGAGCCTCCAGTTTTACCGAAGGATCGGCGCGTGTGTACATTTCAGTCGTTTGCATGTTCGCATGTCCGAGCCAGAGAGCGACCTTTCGGAGATCATTGGTGGCCTGCAGGACCGTTAGTGCGCAGGTATGTCGTAGCACATGCGGCGAAACGCGTTTCGTGGATAGAGAAGGACAACGCTTTGCGGCGGTGTGAGCGTGCTTACGCAGAATGTATTCGAAGCCGGAACGGGTCATAGATTCACCACGGGCGTTGAGAAACAGTTCCGGCGCCAAGACCGTGCCCCTGACCGCCAACCATGCCCGCAGCGCCGATGTCGTTTCCTTCCACAAAGGCAGGCGCCGTTCCCTTCGGCCCTTACCGTGGACGAGAACGCTGGCATGCGGTTGAAGATTCAGCTTGTCAAGTAGCAGTCCGATCAGTTCGGAGACGCGCAATCCTCCGGCGAAGCAGAGGTGAAGCATGGCGCGATCCCGGATGCCGTCTCGATTGTTTGGTTCAGGCGCATCCAAGATGGCCTGCATCTCTTCAACCGTGAGATGCCTGACAAGGCGTGTATCGGCTTTCTTTGCCGGAATCGCTAAGATACGCCGGATCTGCTCTAAGGCCGTCGGCACACGATATTCCATAAAGTGCATAAACGATTTAATGGCGGCCAGTCGAATGTTTCTGGAATTCGGTCCATTCCCGCGCACCGTTTCCAGATAGTTCAGGAAGTTTACAATCAGCGGTGCATCGAGCTGCTCCAGATGCAATTCGGATGGCGTAACCTTGAGACAGTTACTGGCGTATTCAAAGAGGAGCTTGAAAGCGTATGCATAGGACTCACAGGTGTCGTCGCTGGCGCGGCGTTCGACGGGCAGGCGTTGCTGTAAAAAGGACATAATGTGCGATGCGATCAGAGTCATGGCCGCCCTCCCGTGAAGAAGTTTTCGCAACGGTCTGCGATTTTTTTCATCAGATCAGGCGTTGTTTCCAGATACCAGTAGGTATCGGAAACTTTGCCGTGACCAAGATAAGTCGAGAGCGCCACCATATGTTTCGTAATGCGATCGCGGCCATCCGGGCAGGCTTCCAATGCCCTCACGGCGAAGGTGTGGCGCAACGAGTGAGGTGTGGGGCGCGGTAGTCCTGGTCCTCGCGGCAGGCCGATCTTGTCAACCGCAGTCTGGAATGCGGTCTCAACATCACCAAGAAGCAACGGTTTTCTTCGCAACGAAACCAATATGTGGTCATCGAAAGGGGCATAGGGGCGGCGGCGTTCGAGATAACGTTCGATTCCAGCTTTTGCAGTTTCATGCAAGAGGACAAGACGACTTTTACGAAATTTGGAACACCGAATCACCAGACCATCTGGGGTGATGTCCTCAAAGCGCAGCCGGATTGCTTCGGACACACGCAGTCCTGTGCATGCCAGCAGAGCGAACAGTGTGCTGTAGGTCTGCCGACGCAAAGAACGGTAACCAGTCTGAGATGCTGCTTGTATGAGACGCTGGATGTCGTCTTGGGAAAAGATGTACGGGATGGGCCGCGGCCTCCTCTCGCTACCAAAGACAGCCTGCGGCAGTTGATGGGATGGATCCTCGGCACGGACGTACTGGGTGAATCGAATCACTTGACCAAGCCGGCGGGCGCGTTGATGAACCGATCGCGCCAATCCGGCCCACTCGATGGCGGTTTCAGGGCAAACGTGGCGTTGGCCTCTTGCATCTGAGAAGATGACGAAACTTCGTAAAAGATTGCCTTGGGATTTGAGTTCGAATCCGCAAGCACGGCGCACTGCCAAATATGACTCCACAGCTTGAGCTAACATGGCTGCACCTCCGGCCAGGGTTGAGCAATCTGCCGCAGCGTAGTCACGTCTACTTTGGCGTAGATCTGCGTAGTCTCGATGGAACGGTGCCGAAGGATGGTCGCAATGTCCTGCAGCGATGCCCCTTGCCGCAGCATGGAGGTGGCTGCAGAATGTCGAAGAACATGGGCCGCACCGCGGCTCTGGCAAGTGACTCCCGCTCGGTGCATCGCCCGAGTGACGATGACCGAGATGGCGCAATGGGACGTGAAGGCACGAAAAGGAGCGCGGGAGCGGATAAACAGGACATCGGTGTCGGTTCGAGGCCGGTCGTCTTGCAGGTAGGCCACTAACGCATGTCCAACCTCCTGGGTCAGAGGCAGCCGAGCCTGACGACGTCCTTTTCCAGATACGTGAATCCCGGCTCCTTCCCAATCGATATCGCCTAAACGAAGCTGGACGATATCGCCCGCCCGCAGTCCCAGGCGTGAGAGAAGAAGTAGAATCGCACGATCTCGCCTGCCAACCGGTGTTGGACCACAAGAAGAGATGATGCGCTCCACTTCTTCCGGTTGGAGGTACCGTGGCAGCGAGGAAAGACGCCAATGGGCCAAAACCGGAATGGCTCCACCCAAGTCCGCAACACACTTGCCTTCAGCGATGAGAAAGCGAAGAAACATGCGCAGCGCCGTCGTACACGTTTTCGCTGCTGCCCACCCACACTGTTGACTTTTTTCCAGGACAAACTGTCGCAAGCCCTTAGCGTCAAATCTGCATGGATCCTCTCCAAGACGTCTCAGTAAGTCCCGAATCGAGAGGCTGTAGTTGTAAAGGGTAGGATCACAAGTTCCGCGTTGTTGGCGCATCCATTGACAGAATGCAGTGAGCAGAATTGGATCTTGAGCTGTTGATTCAACAACGGAGGCGGCGATTACGCAAGCACCTCGCAGATGTTTTAGGAACAGGCGCGCACCATTGAGTAAGTCCAACCGGTGAGTGTGGCCGTAATGCGGGCATTGGCATCGATCCAGGTGGCGTTCGAAACGCTCTATAAACTTCTCGGTCAAATTGGAAATGGGAATGCCTTCTCTATCTGTCCAATAAATGAGATGTTCCGCCGCTCGGATGTGCCTGCGGGCGGTTATCTCCGCGTAGCCCGCTTGGCATAGCTCCTCAGTGAACCCTTCAAGTAAGGGGCCACTCGGACCGTTGCGCAGCTCTTGAATCCGTATTGGGCAAGCGAAAAACTCTTCAAACATGACGTCCTCCTTTGATATGAATTTAAAACCAGAAAGACGTCATTATTATGCGGAGTCGATAGAGGTGCAAGACGATCTTACTTTATTGAAACAACTGCGTTATCGTCGGCTCCCGAGACACTCCTCTCCGCATAACAATCAACTCTGCATTAAAGATGTATTCTGTGGAAGAGGTGGCACATGATGTCTTTAATCGCCTTCTTATTTTTGATCAAGAGGCAGGGACCGACTATAGCGTACAGTTCCCTGAGACAAAGATTAAGGAAGAGCATCCCAAGCAGGGAAGTTTTAATCCTGATTTCTTTATCAAGGCGGGTAACGATATTATTGTGGTGGAAATCAAGATGGACAGCGATGTCTCCGATGAAAACAAGGCTAAACTCCGGTATTCAAAAGAACATTTTGCCAGAGTCAACGAGTTGCAGAAAGAGCAGAGGTATTATTTCAAATTCCTTTCCCCAGGGAGTTATGACCTGTTTTTCAAAGCCTTGAGGGAGAAGACCTACAAGAATTTTAGATCAGAGCTTGAGGCAAAGTTAGAGGATTAGATTAATGGAGGTTAACAGATGCCCTCAAAAACCCCTTAAAAAGAGCCAAAAATGGTTCCGGGACAAATTTTACCACCATACCGGAAACCGGAGCTTAGAAAGGAACAGGGGGAACTATTTTGAAATAAACAGGGCGATTGACAGGGGCTATGCAATCCCTATTTTTTCACAATTCCCTTTTTTTTCTTTTCCTGTGCATTGATTACAAAACTTACCTGAGGTGGGTTTTCTTTTGACTTCTTTATAATCTGATGTTGGCAGGACAGAACAATTGTTGCACCAATGCCATGTGTCACCATTATTTTTTCTACGATAGATTGGCATAATTTATAACCCTCCTTTACTTACTGTCACTATACTAAAGGCGACAGGATAACGCAAGTAGATAATTTAAAGGTATTGGAAATGAAAGAATTGGCTAAAAAGGAGAAGACAAAATGTAGCCTTTTTAGACAAATGCTGTGGTATGGGGTATTTTAGGGTCGGACCAAGGTAACTATTTGATTTTGAAGGATAACAATGAGAAAAATATGCTTATTTTTGCCTTAGAACCTCAATTTCACTGCCGAAAATATGGTTTTAAGGGAAAGTAAAATACCCCGAGCTAACAGGCATTACCTTTAGGCCTGATTTGGGGGCTGAAAATGGCGTTTTAAGCCTTCAAAATGCCTATTATTGGGATGCATCTGATCGAATTTAATTGGCTTTTCTTGGTCCGATCCCGGAAGAGCGGAAGAAGAAAAAATTAGGGCTTTTTTAAGATGTCGTGCGTGCCCACTTTGCGCATAATATAAATGTCGTTTTCAATTTGAAAAGTAAAGCGATAACCGCCGGTCACGCGGCCTTCCCAAATATCCCGGGGATCGTTCATTTTCTTCACATTAAGCGAGGGGTGCTTGACGTTCTCCAACAAAAGCTCCAGCTGTTTATCTACGGCTTTTTGGATCTCCTGTGGCAGCCTGTGGTAGTCGCGGACAAAGTTTTTAGTAAAGAGTAGCCTCATATTTTGGCGGTTTTCAGGGCTTTCAGGCCGTCCGCAACCTTGTCAAACGGGCCAAGCACGTTGCCTTTCTTAAGGTCCTTGTCCGCCTGTTTTTCGCCTTTCTGCCACTCTTTGGTGTAAAAATAGGCTTCATCCGTGTGCACCATCTTAACCGGCCTTAAGATCAGCTCGCTGTCCTGCTTTTCCACTTCCAGGTAATCGCCCACGGCAATGTTTAAAGTCTTGCGCAGACGGTTAGGAATGGTGATTTGGTAGTTTTGCTTTACTTTGATTAAAGGCATTTCTTTCACCTCTTTTTTACTGGACATATCTTTAAAATTTAGAATTTTAGAATTTTTAAATTTATTAATTTTATAATATCACGGCCAATTTTTTTGTCAAGTTTTCTTGGATTTGCCCTAAGAATGGCTAAGTAAAAAAGGGGTCAAGTCTGCTCTTGGCTCTTGCTTAATTGAAAAATGAGCTTTTCAACCCTTGCCCTTAATTTCTGGTCCTCAGCCATCTCTCCTTTTATTCTTAAATTTAATAGGACGCAGATCTACGCAGATAATTATTTTTTTTCACTTTATCCGGATAATCTGTGTACATCCGTGTCCAAAAAGGAATTTCCTATACAATCAAATTAAAATAATCGTAAGTTATATTTTTTATAGTCTGGTTTGAGGGAGGCCCCATTTTCAAGTATGGGGAAAAAGATCCTATGCCTCCGCAGCAAGCTTTTTGCCGAGTTCGTAGGCCTCGGCCATCAACGCTTCATTGCGCCGGATCTCCCCGGCCTTCCAGGCGCTTCCATAGACCATGCCCACAATTTTCGCTCCGATGAAATTGAAGGCATCTTGAAAAGTACGCAAGGCGTTGACCGCCCCCGAGATAAAAGGGTCCGCATCCGCGTAGGTCAGAACGATGCCAAACCGTTTCCCAGCTAATTCGTACCCTTCCTCACCCCCCAGGGCATACCAGCGATCCATGAATAATTTTGTTTGGGCGGAAACCGTAAACCAATAGATGGGGCTGGCTATGACGATGGCATCGGCACTTCTAAGCTTCGGGTACAGCTTCTGCATGTCATCATCCAGGACGCAATCGATGTCCTTTTTCTTCCGACAGACATCACAGGCGTTGCAGGGCTTGATCTTCATATCGTGCAGGTAAAAGGTCTCAACCCCTGCCCCGCCTGCTTTGGCCCCCGCCGCCACCTGTTTGGCCAGGATCGCGCTATTCCCTTTTTTTCGAGGGCTTCCCAATACAATCATGATTTTTTTTCTTCCCATGGTCTTTTCTCCTGTTTTTAAAATGAACTGCAATTGGTAATTTCGGTTCTTTGGGTCAAAGCAGGGGAAAGTTGATGCGAATTATAACATCAGATTAGAAAAAAGTCCCAAGTTTCGAGCGGCGGTTTTAAAATCCTGGGGGGGGGATATGGATGGATTAATATTTAATTACTTAGGCCTGACCCTATTTCCTATTTCCGGTAGTGGAGGGATTGGAAGGAACGATATAGGGATCGACGAGTTTTTGTTTGACAAGGATTCAGTGTTTGGTAATATTCAACAATAATTGCCATTCTAATTTGAGCAACTACTAAGGACCATAGATGGATAATAAATTCAGCACTGCCCCAAAAAGGAAAGAAATTTTCGTCCGGATCGAGCGGTGCGTGGCCTGCAAGACCTGCGAGATCCAATGTGCTCTAAAACGCTCCTCCCTTTCTCAAGGGCTGCCCGAGGCCATTTATGAAGCCGTCCCTCCTATGCCCCGTTTGCAGGTTCAGCCGATAGGAGACCTGGGCTCTCTGCCTATTCAGTGCCGCCACTGCGAGGATGCGCCTTGCCTGGACGCCTGCCCCGCGGGGGCGCTGCAAAGAGAAAAAGACGGGTGGGTGGTTATGCATGGGGAAAAATGTATCGGTTGCTGGATGTGCTTGATGGTCTGCCCTTTCGGGGCCGTCAAACCATTCCGGGAATTCAGAAAGGCCATCAAATGCGACCGTTGCCTGGGCATGGAGGAGCCCTATTGTATTGCCCACTGCCCCACGGGAGCCTTGGTATTCATGACCAAGGAAGAATTCCTGAAAAAATACGGGGGAGATATTAAACCAAAGCTCCAAGCTTATCTGAAAGGTTTATAACTTTTAATCATCGTAAGGAGAAGGAATGGAAAGCGTGAGAAGGAAAAGTTTAAGTCCCGATGGCAATCAATTAATTGCCCGGGCGAACCAGAAAAGCATCCCTCTCCTCTGGGACCGGTATGAATCCCAGCTCCCTCTGGATGGGTTTGCGGCCAACGGGCTGACCTGTCATGAATGCCTAAACGGCCCCTGCCGGATCAATCCTTTTGGGGATGAGCCCAGGCAAGGGATCTGTGGGGCCGACCGGCCGCAAGTAGTCCTGAATTCTATTTTTCAATCTGTAAAAAAAGGGGTTCTGGACAGTATTCAACAATTAGGGTTGTCCGCGGCGATGGAAAAAGTCAGCGAAGCTATGATTTTGCCGAATCCGCATTTTGCCGATAAAAACTATCTTAAAATTTCCGTGAGGAACCTGTTGAAGTTAGGAAAGATTCAATACCAGCTTTCTGAGCAGGCCGCAAAAATCATCTCCCAAAAAATAAACCCACCATCCAGCCAAAGTTACCTTGACCTTAATAAGGGGGCCAACGTTTTTCTGGAAAGGGGTGCCTCAATATCTTTAGTTGATACCCTGCTTCAAGCCTTTCAAAAGCAGAAAACCGACCTGCGTCTTTTGGTAGGGGAAGGAAGCGAGCATTTAAGGAAATGGGGTGCTTATGTGATAAGCCTGGGCCACCCGGAACTTTTATTATTAACCGGAGGGATCGATGCCTTCGTCACCCACGGCATGGGGAGAGAACCGTATCTGGTCGATTTGGCCGGCCAGCTTGGAATTGAGGTTTTTCGGGCTGGAATTGAACCAGGCAGAATGCCAGTCTTAGCCACCTCGATCGCCAGGAAAGCTTGGCAGGCTTTCCAGATGAGGTTGAAGAGCGGCGAAGACCCCAGGCCGCTTCTTCTCCGGCTTCCGGGGGAGAGGAATACAAATAAGCTCTTTAAAAAAGCTAAAAAAGTAGAAGCCCTCCTGAAAGCGAAGAAGCTTAAGGGGGCAGTCATTCTGATTCGAGAAGGCAACGCCAAACAAACCTTCTTCGAGAGAACCGGAACGATTATCGAGAAGCTTTTAAAAGAAGACGTATTGGTTTTTGTCGGCGGTGGGCTTTTTGCCTGCCAGCCTATTCTTGAGAATCTCCTTAAACCAGAAACGGGGAAAAATTTAAGAGATCTCCTTGAGGAGTTGCAGGAATCAAGCCCCCTTTTTGGGTTGGGATCGGCTTATGAGCTTTCCCGAGTGATTGAATTTTTAAGCTCATTGGATGGCAGGAGAGGATTGCGCGGTAGCCGCATTTTGGTTTCTTTCCCTGAGATTAATCATTGGTCTTCCATAGCTCTATCTTTTGGTTTTCTTTCTTGGGGCATTCCTGTCCAAATCGGCACCCCGCTGCCCTTTTGGGGAAGTCCGGAACTAACGGAAGTTTTCTTGAAAGAGCTGAAAAAAATTAGCGGCGCGGAATTCCTAATCGCTCCTTCCCTGCCCGGTCCAGAAGAGCAAGCCGAAGAATTACTCCGAAAATTGTGAAAGAGATGAAGAATAAAAAACATTACGTTATAGTAGGCAATAGCGCTGCCGGCCTGGCCGCGGCCAGGAGCATTCGTTTGATTGATGCCCAGGGGAAGATATTGGTTTTAACTGATGAGGAAGGGCCGGCTTATTCGAAGATTATGCTTCCTCTTTTCATCGGCGGGCAAGTGAGCAGAGAAGAGATGGTCCTGGCCCCGGAAAGTTTTTACCGCGAAAACGCAATAGAATTAAAGACGCGGGCCAAAGTCCAGGGGATTGATATTTCTCACTGCTCTTTATCATTGGAAAATGGAGAAAAGGTTCCTTATGACGAACTCCTCCTGGCCACAGGAGCCTCTCCTTACTTGCCCCCGATCGAGGGGATCCATATGCCGGGGGTTTATCCGCTGAGGACTCGCGAGGACGCGGAAAGAATTTCGGCGGCTTTATCCTGCATTCAGGGCGAAGCCGTGGTTTACGGAGGGGGTCTGGTAGGCCTCAAATGCCTGGAGGCGTTGTTCAACCGGGTGGGCCGGGTGCGGTTGATCGTATCCTCGGACCAAATTTTATCCATGATGTTGGACAGAACGGCGGCCGCAATCTTCCAAACCCGATTGGAGGCCAACGGGATAAAAGTACACCTGCAAACGGAGCTGGTGGCCTGCCGGGGAAAAGGTTCCTTGGAAAAAGTGGTTCTGGCCAATGGCCAGGAAATTCCCTGCGGGCTCATGATCGTGGCCAAAGGAGTGGTCTCCAACATGCAGATGATTGCGGGTACTTCCCTCCGGGCCGAAGAGGGTATTCTGGTGGACAAAAGAATGGCTACAGGAAATCCCCATATCTATGCCGCGGGCGATGTCTGCCAGCCTGACGATCTTCTGGGAGGAGGGAAAAGACAATTCCCCTTATGGCCACTGGCCGTGGAAGAAGGAAGGGTTGCGGGAGCGAATATGGCTGGAGTGTCTCAAGTCTTTTCCGGAGGGATCCGGATGAACGCCGTGGAGCTTTTTGGTCTCAAAGTCATCTCGATGGGAATCACTGAGACTCAGCCGGGCCCGTTGGTTACATCCCAGAGTCGTCAGGACGGGGCTGGATATCGAAAAATAATCTTGAGTGGCTCCCGCCTTAAAGGCTGTATCATGCTGGGAGATATTAACGGCGGGGGAGTGGTCGAAAGCTTCATCCGCAGCCAGCAGGAGGTGGACGAATTTTTTATTCGGAAGGTTGTGGCAGGATCCGTCTCTTATGCCCATCGACTGTGGCCCCGGGGAGGGAGGAAATGAAAATTGATGCCGAGAAGTGCGTAGGTTGCGGCCAGTGCGCCTCTTACTGCACCATGCGCGGAAGTATCATGTCCTTCGGACGGAACCCCAAGAACCCCGCCAAAATCTATGCCGTGATCGATGAAAAAGAATGCGTAGAATGCTGCGTCTGCTTGAGGAGCGGAGTGTGTCAGCAGGAAGCCCTTTACCAGCCGGAGCTAAGCTGGCCGAGGATTGTCCGGAAGAACTTTAGCGACCCCTTGAAGATTCATCCGGAGACCCGCATCCCCGGGAGAGGCACGGAAGAGATGAAGACCAACGAAGTGACCGGCCGGTTCAAGAGAGGTTTTTACGGAGTCGCCCTGGAGATGGGCCGACCGGGAGTAGGATCCTGGTTGAGGGATGTGGAAAAAGTCGCCATGGTCCTGGCCTCTATGGGGGTGGCCTTTGAGGAAAACAACCCGGTTACCAAGCTGATGATGGACAGGAAAACCGGCCAGATGAACCCGGAAGTGTTGGAGGAAAAAGTGCTCTCGGCGATCATCGAATTTCTCATCCCCCAGGAAAAATTGACCACCCTCTTAGAAGCTATAAAAAAAATCGCCCAAGAAATTGATACGGTATTCAGCGGGGATATCATCAGCCGGGTGGAAAAAGATGGTTCTATTTCCTACCTGAAGGTTTTTCAAGAAGGCAGCCGCTACCTTTCCATAAACGGCAAGAGCAACGTTGGCTTAGGGCGTCCTAAGTATAGGGAGGATTAAGATGACCCATACGCTCCATCGCCGGGGAGACCGGGAAAACCTAAGCTGTGATTACATTGTTTTCACCATGTCCGCCAAAGGGTTCAATGAAGAAGGTTCGGCAGAAAGGATGAAGGAGTTTTTGAATATCCTCCTGAAGTATCATCCCGTGAACTTTGGCGATATGATTACGGGCAATTGCTATGTGAAATCGGCCGAGGAGATTGGGCACAATATCAACATGACTTCTATCATCCATGCCGTGTTTACGGACGAAGGGACCGTCAGCAAAATCTTGCGGGAGCTGAGGAAAAGAGATTTGGGGCTCTCGGTGGTGGTTACGGGAATTCACGAGACCACCGAGGAATGCTGCCGGGAGGCCGGGCTGCAGAAGCATACCGTGGAACATTCCATGGGCATCTTCGGCAACCTAAAACGCTTACCGGAAGAGGCTGTCTTGCAACTTTCCACCATGTGCGGACATGCCATGGTTCCCGCCAATCTGGTCTTGTGCATGGTCGGAGAGATCAAGAAAGGGAAAAAATCTTTCCAGGAGGCCGCCCTGGAGCTGGCGAAGCCCTGCCATTGCGGGATCTATAACCCGGTGCGTGCGGAAAAACTTCTGCGCCGGCTCGTGCCCTTGATGACTTACGATTCCTGAGGCCCGCTTGGTGCGGAGCTTCCCGGGAAACTCAACCCTTCTTGAGCGTACTTAAGACCGAAGGAGGAATTCAGGGCTCGACGAGGATTTTGATTTCCTCTTTTTTTCCAACCAGAATTTCAAACCCTTCCGTGGCTATTTGTTCGAGGGCAATGATCCGGGTAATCATCGACTCAGGTTTAACCCCTTTTAATTCGATCCAGTCCATGGCCAGAGAAGGGTTGATGGAATTGGTCCCCATCATCGTTGTCTCCCGGGTCACGAATCCAAGCATGTGGATGGGAACTCGGTCAGTAAAAATCCCTTGAACAATGACTTTCCCTTTATACCGTACGGAAGTCAGACAGTCCTTCAGGGAAGATTCCACCCCAACGGCCTCGATGGCCACATCCACTCCCCGCCCCGAAGTAAGTTCTTTGATTTTGGCCGACGTTTTGTTTTCCAGGGGGTTAAACACCAAAGTGGCGCCCAACTCTTCGGCTTTTTTCCTTCTGTTCTCCAGGAGGTCCGTCATATAGACCGTCTTTACCCCAATCGCTTGCAGGCCCAGCAAGAGCATAAGTCCCACCGGACCGGCGCCGGCAATCAGGACCGTATCGCTCGCTTTTACGGCCCCCTGTTCGATGGCATAGGCAGCCCCGGCGAGTGGCTCCACTACCGCCGCTCTTTCCCAGCCCATGTGGGGAGGAATCTTCAGCAGCCTTTCTTCAGGACAGGCCAAATATTCAGCATAAGCCCCCTTGGCAAAAGCGATAACCCGGTCCCCGACCTGAAATTCTTTTACCGCCGGCCCGGCCTCGACAATTTTACCGCAAGCTTCATGCCCGAAGGGACTCTGGGGAAAAGGGCCGTGCAGGTATTCGTGCAAATCAGAGCCGCAAATGCCGCAATATTGAATCCTGATTTTTACTTCTTGGGCTCCGGGGTTCGGCTCGTCAACTTCTTCCACCCGGACATCCCGAATGCCGTGGTACACAGCCTTTTTCACTACCGTCTCCTTCCCTTGGTTGATCGGGATTTATGGCGAGAATCTCCTTTGATTTTTAGATTAACAAATAAAAACAAGGGGGGTCATACCTCATTCGTCTTTCCGCTTCGTTCCCCAGGTTCCCTGCATTACGGCCCCCGGGGATCGCGGTGTAAAACCTTTTGCCGCATTTTCGACCTATTCTTTAATCCGCTTTAGCTCGATCTTCACGGCATTCATTTTGTCCATGCATTCGAGTTCGACAACGTCCGGGCCGCCCCATTCGACCGGGAATCCACCTCCAAACTGGAGCATAATAAGGTAAGGAAAGATGTCATGGTAAAAGAAACCACACATTCCCCCCGTCTTATGCCCGTCAAGTTCAATCTGCTGCCCAACTTTATGCCCCGCGTTGCAATGGCCCTTTATACTTTTTATCGTGCCCACCACCTGATACCCGATTCTCTTTTCTTCGGCCATGTTAATGTACCTCCTGGACTCTTTTAATTCATTTCCGTTAATTCATTTCCGTGAAAAGATAGGAAGAGAACATACTGCTATCCAAAAACCTAATCAAACAAAATTGATGGGTTCGTCAACCAAGACAGGAACGAGATCGACAAAGGAAAACCTAAATGAAAAAACGGACAGTGTCAAGGATATTTTGATGCCATTGAGCCAAGAGGAACGGCGGAGCAACCTCAGGACATCTTTCCCTTTCACCCGTGGAGAGTTGCAAGGAAGTAAAACAATTTTTGCTCTACGTTAATCTACATGATATGATTGGGGCATTTGAGTCCATTAAATTTAAGCCCCCTCACC
Source organism: Pseudomonadota bacterium (assembly GCA_018819135.1). Lineage (GTDB taxonomy): Bacteria > Desulfobacterota > SM23-61 > SM23-61 > SM23-61 > JAHJQK01. The sequence continues at coordinate 13,046 of JAHJQK010000201.1, forward strand.
CTTCCCCTCTCCCTTGCAAACGGGGGAGAGGGCAAAAGTACTTTAACTAATTGGGAGGTTGCCGCATGGCCAAAGTAGAATTCATTTTGGATGAAAAAGTGGCCGTGGTCAGCTTGAATGATGGGGAGAACCGGTTCAACCCTGAATTTTTAGAAGCCTTTCTCGGGGTTTTGGATACCATCGAGAATGAGACCGAGGCCCGCACGCTTGTTGTTCGCGCAACGGAATAGATTTGAACTGGTTAGCTCCGTTTATAAAATCCGGTGCGCAGGAGCCCATTAAAGCTTTTCTATTCCAATTAAATGATCTTTTAAAAAGGA
>JAHJQK010000202.1 GCA_018819135.1 Pseudomonadota bacterium
AGACTTTGCCTGGCGCACTAAGAATTTGCTTTGGGATGAGTTAAATGTATTAAAACGGAAGTTGAATGTCAAGATCAAAAATTCCATCAATAATACCATCGATGATTACCGATTCAAATCAAGCATGCCTTTTCAAAAGGTCCGCGCGTGGATTTCAGGAAGTACTCTGTTTTCTGTCTGGGAAACGTGGCCCTTCTGCTGAATTTAACGAATAGATCTACAAAATTTGTTTGGTTATTTTAATGGTTTGCCCTGGTCAAGGTTTTTTTGGTATTATGGCTAATTTCCGGATTTCCCCTATAACCCTTTCCCTGGATTTTGAACCCAGTCCTTCCAAGAAGTGGGGAATAAGAATGCGCGGTGATCCGTTAGCCCTCCAGATCAAAGGTCACACCAAAACGCAAAGAGCGCAAAGCGATATTTTTAGATCGCTATTTCCATCTCTTAAGATTCTTTTGACCCCACTGTATTCGATTATTAAGATAACTCGGTGGAGCCGTCTTTGCGTTCTTGTGTTTGGGGGGGGGAAATTATGAAGGAGATTAGGGCGATTTGACTTAGGAATCAAAACTCATGGATGGAGACCAGATTGTCAAGAATAAAGGTGCGGCCCTCAAAATATCGAACTTTTTCTCATTATCCAGAGAGCAGAGAGCCGTAATGATTTTAACTTGGTGAGGGAATCCCGAGCCATTTGACCCGGGACTTATTTGGTAAAAAGTTGTTTTGCAAGACTTGACCCCAATCCCTGGAGGGAATGATGGTAAATCAAAAAGTCAGTGACCATCTTATGATTCCAAAAGAAAGAATTGAACGCATCATATTTTTGATCCGCGGCCAAAAGGTTATATGAGATAGGGACTTGGCGGATCTTTATGAGGTAACTACTAAAGCATTAAATCAGGCGGTGAAACGAAATGAACGACGCTTTCCCCCGGATTTCATGTTTCGATTGACAGAGGAAGAAAAGAAAGAACTGGTCACAAATTGTGACCGGTTCCAAACCCTAAAGCATTCCTCTGTTTTGCCCAGTGCTTTCACGGAGCAAGGGGTGGCGATGCTTTCAAGTGTCTTGAATAACGAAAGGGCGATTCAGGTAAACGTTGCGATTATGAGGGCCTTTGTGAGGTTGCGTCGGTTATTAGGATCTCACAAGGAACTTGCTCACAAGCTGGAGGAGTTAGAGCGGCATTTAAAAGATCACGATAAGCAGATCCAGACGATTTTCAGCGCCATTCGGCAGCTCATGGTTCAACCCGAACCATCGCGGAAGCAGATTGGCTTTCATCTGAAAGAGCGGCATCGCCCCTATATGGCTAAGGTAAAAAAGAGACATCCAAATTAACCATATCAATTCAAATATTATTGTCGTTTGAGACTAAATCGCCAATTGGCAATTGACTTTTCCCCCCAATGTGGTAAATTCCTTTCGTTAAATAAGGATGTGACAAGCGAGGGATTGCTGGTGACCTATCCGAAAGACAGCGGGGATATCAAAGATAGCGGCCTGAGTTTCAGCCAGGTGGACGAAACCAGTTTTGAATGCCCGAAATGCGGGACCAAGGTCAATACGGTGATAGGGTAAATAATCATTTTTGTATTTTCAAATCGGAAAACCCTATATAAAATAAGACCATGCTGAAGATCGATGTGGCGGAAACTTTCCAACATCTCGAACTTGCCCCTATTGTCGAGGCGGTAATAGAAATTCGCATGCGTGTGGAGTCCCCGTGGGAGGAATCTGCCCTACGGGAACAGTTAAAGGCCAAATTGCCCAGCTATCCCAAAATTATTTCTCAAAGCGAGGTCCGGCATGAGCTGAAAATGAAAGCTGGTCAACCTCCGGAGCAGATTTTCCAGGATTTGGGCTGGAAGGGGCTGCGACTTCACTCTGCGGACGATCGTTACATTGCTCAGTTCAACCGAGACGGTTTTATTTTTAGCAGACTGCAGCCCTATGAAAGCTGGGATCAATTTAAGGAAGAGGCAATGCGGTTGTGGAACGTGCATGCGGAATTGGCGAAGTCCCTTGAAGTTCAGCGACTTGGTGTCCGCTTCATCAACCGTATAACCTTGCCAGCAGGAGAGGTGCGTTTGGATGCCTATCTTGTGGTGCCCCCCCAACCGCCAGGGGAGCTGGATCTGCAAATAATGGGCTTTTTCCATCAAGATAATCTTTTAGTGACTGGTCATCCTTATGCAATTAATATTGTTAAAACTATTCAACCTCCCCAGGGGTCGGGGTCCGATGGCGGTGGGTTAATTCTTGATATCGATGTTTTCACCACCGATCCTTTCGAGCAGCGTGCTGGCGCTATTGATAAGCGTTTGGCAGAGATGAGATGGTTGAAAAACAAGGTCTTTTATAGCAGCCTTACAAAAGGGGCCGTGGAGAGATTAAAATGAACCTTGCAATGACATCTGCTGAATTTTACAAATTGGGATTCATGACGACTGGCGGCGCAAGTGACACAGCTTATTTCATTGCCGAACAGATCCAAAAGAGACGCGGCCATCTCCAAAGCTCCTATTCATTAGGGCTTGGCGCAAAAAGAGTTTTGGAAGATCTGATAAAGGTGGCAGGGGAATGCCGTTCTGCAAACTGGGACGGCTATGGAGCGGCCTCCATTACAAATGAAACTTTCTGCCATGCCTATCATTTTTTGAGTGCACTGCCTTTTGGTTTTCCAACCCCTTCAGTCGGCGCCGAACCGGATGGTCATATAACTCTTGAGTGGCACCGTTCTGCTCGCCGCACTTTATCGATTAGCGTTAGCCCTGAGGGGGACCTGCACTATGCTGCCTTGCTCGGGCCAAGCAAGGCTTTCGGAACCGAGCCTTTTTCTGAGGTGGTGCCAAAGATGATATTGGACCTCATTAATCGAGTTTGTTCCATATGACAGATATTCCCACTCTTCCTCCCGTCTTAGAAGATGAATGGATGGCTCGTTTCATTCTATTCCGTCATTGGATTCGCAAAAGTGACCCACCCGTTCGCCCAGACGCTTTTATCCCCCATCCTTATCCCGATCTTTCCGTAACTCGCCATATGGATTTATCAGAAGCCGAATTATGGCAGATTGGGCAAGAAATCGCCGATAAGCGTCCTGCCACTCTTTATGGTCGTGCCGACCTACAAGCCATAAGCGTTATCAAGAAATCCCTTCGCATCGTACCAACGCCTGAGCCAAAAAACCATGCCAATATAACAGGTTGGCCTGCGGATAAGCCGAGCCAGAAAATCATAGCGCAGGAAATCGCGGCCGAAGCTCGATTTGTGCCTAAATCGGATTTTTCATCCCTCCTATAGCAGGAGAATCAAGGCTAACATTCACAATGGTTGTTTTCGAGTTGTGCGTTTTAGTAGGTTTCAGCCATGCCTGCACCCACTGAGCATAAAACCGTCCAAGCCCGCATCCTCGCTTACGCGCAGGAGATCGGGTGGGCCTACGTGCCGCGCAATGAAGCCGAGGCACGGCGCGGATTTGACCCTGACGGCGCCACGCCCGAAGACCGAGCCCGCCTGGCATCTCCTTTTTTCGGCGACATCCTTCATTCCCGCGTGCTCGCCTTTAACCCCGAATACAAGGAGGCGGAGGGAGCGCTTATAGGAGAGTTTCTGCGCCATTGCGGCCTTGCTGCGATTGCTGAAAGATTTCATCCTCTTCGTGGAAAAGGATGAGGAGCTGCAAAAATTCATCCTTCGTCAGGACCAGATGGCGGCAGTAGACAAGGTGGTGGCGCGTTCGCTCGATCCCAAACGCTCCCGTGGGCTGCTCTGGCATACGCAGGGCAGCGGAAAAACTTACGCGATGATCAAGGCCGCCGAGCTGCTTTTTAAAGCTCCGGAAGCGGAGAAGCCGACCATCCTGCTGATGATCGACCGCAACGAGCTGGAAGACCAAATGCTCAAGAACCTTGCGGCGGTGGGGATGAACAACGTGGCCCCTGCGGGAAGCATCGCGGAGCTGAACCGGCTTTTAAAACAGGGTGGGCAGGATTACCGGGGAATCGTGGTGACCACGATCCATAAGTTCCGGGACATGCAGGCGAACCTGAACCTGCGGCGAAACATTTACGTAATGGTTGACGAGGCTCATCGGACAACCGGCGGGGACCTTGGCAACTTTCTAATGGCCGGTTTACCGAACGCGACGTTTATCGGCTTCACCGGCACGCCGGTGGACAAAACGGCTTACGGCAAGGGAACGTTCAAGACCTTCGGTTGCGAGGACGACCAGGGGTATCTCCATAAATATTCAATTGCCGAGAGCATCGAGGACGGCACCACGCTGCCACTTTTTTACAACCTCGCGCCCAATGAAATGATCGTGCCGACGGAAATCATGGAGAAGGAGTTCCTCGCGCTGGCCGAGACCGAGGGAATCGCGGATATCGAGGAGTTGAATAAGATCCTCGAACGGGCGGTGAACCTCAAAAACTTCCTCAAAGGTAAAGAACGAGTGCAAAGGGTGGCGGATTATGTGGCCGATCACTTCCGCCAGAACGTCGAACCTCTTGGATATAAAGCATTCCTTGTGGCCGTGGACCGTGAGGCGTGCGCCTTATACAAAGAGGCCCTGGATTCAATCTTGCCGCCAGAGTATTCGGAGATCGTCTTCACCGGGAACAATAACGACCCACCACGCTTGAAGAAGTGGCACATCGACGAGAAAAAGGAAAGGCAGATCCGCAAGAACTTCATCAAAATGGGGGAGTGGCCGAAAATTCTCATCGTTACGGAAAAGCTGCTCACGGGCTTTGACGCCCCGATCCTTTACGTGATGTATTTAGACAAGCCGATGCGTGATCACACGCTGCTCCAAGCCATTGCGCGGGTGAACCGGCCTTATGAGAACGAGGCGGCGGAGCGAGGCCGAACTTTGCGAGCTCCGGAAAAAGGTTACGTTTGCGATCTTTGCCGAGGAAGAAGATCTGCAGAAGGTTACCTCCACGGTGGACGCCCTATTTACGCTCCTCCAAAAAGGCTTTAGTTCCAGGACATGAACACTTGGCGCGACAAAGAAGAATTCAAGCAGCGTGTGCTGGAATGGGCCGGCAGGCTGGGGGTCCGGGTGCATTCGCTGGCTGTGCGGCGAATGCGGAACAAGTGGGCATCTTGTTCCACCGCCGGTAACCTGAATTTCAACGCTGAACTGCTTTCCATGAGCAAGAAGATCAGCGACTACGTCATTGTGCACGAGCTTCTGCACTTCTCCGTGCCGAATCATGGACCGCTCTGGAAAAGCCTGATGCGGGCGCATCTGGGTGACTACGAGGCAGAAGAGGCAAAACTGAATAGGATTGGGAATAAAAAGCCCATGTAATCAAAAGCTTAGGAAAATAGTTATAACCGGGAGTTTTATTTTTACTTAGGCGGCATCCGGCTTTGACCTTCCCGAGACGCACCCAAACCCACCCTACAGAAATGAATAAGGCGCAACCACTTGATTGCGCCCCTTTCTAAAACTTGGTGCCGAAGAGGGGACTCATTAGGGTGATGGTAACTACATGAAATCGTAGGGAATTAACTTTTGAAAGGTGCCTAAATTCCTTACTGAAATGCACCCTATTTGCACCCAATTTTCTGTGTTTTGCAAAGAGGGAATGAAACCTCTGGGGAGGGGAGCGGATTCAACCTCCCTTCCCGCATTAAGGGATCCCTTAGCGCTCCACACACAAAGGTCAAAAATCTTCGGGGTAAATGAAATGGCAAAAAAGATTTTGGAAAACGAAGAAGCAAAAGAGACAATAGCCAAGGCTATCGCTGGAGGGGAAAGCCAGACTGCAATTGCTCAGACTTTAGGGGTCAGCCAAAGCACCATTTCAAGATTGGCAAAAAGGGAGGATGTCAAGGCGTTAATTGATGCAGAGAGCTTGAATCTGCTGGGGGTGCTTCCTGATGCGGTGGAAAACGTCAAGGAGTTGGTTAGGGAGATGAAAAATATACCCGAAAAGGAAACCAAAAGACGGGAGCTTTCCTACAAGGCTTCCCATGATGTTTTAAAAGCCGCAGGATTGATGCCTACCCCTGTTCAATCTCAGGTAATCCAGAATATCTATAACGACAACCGCATACACGTTCACCCCGTGATAGAGGCATTGTTGAAACAACATGGAGATACCTTTGATGCCGATTTTGATGAGGATGAAGCAATATGATGCCCAAAGGAGTAATAACTTTCTTCTTGTTCTGCTATTAAGTTTCTGCTAAACTCCGTTCAGTTAAAATTCTGGAAACTTGTCAATCTAACAGACCGGCTTTCCCTTTCGCCCCTTTTGTGGGAGGTAGGATATGCCAATTTGGTGAAACCCCATTTCTCAAAAGAGAGGTGGGATTTTTTGTTTCGGGTGATTACCACATGTTTTCAGATTTAATTTATGAAGAGAAAGGTGGATACGCAAAAAGAAAGCGTGTTCTGGGGGTTTAAGGAATTACTGATTGAAGGAGTATTTTTTAATGTGTATAAGGAAATTAAAAGTAGATTCCGCAAATAGAGTTAAAATAGAATTCATTAAATGGACCTCTATCATATTCGTTTCGTTCCTTTTTTGTGCCTGTGCCATAAAAGGTCAGTATTATACCCCACCATACCAAGGAGTAACTCCTAAAGAGAAAATATCTCTTTCCGTAGGTATTTATTTTAACCCCATTGTCATTGGCGCCGATTTACGGAACACCATTTGTTACGGACAAGATAAGTTGTTTTATGTACCTTGCGGGAAAATTTTTGTTGACAAATCTATTCAAGCCTTCAATACCCTATTTCGCCGAGTCGAATTGATCGATTTACCTTCTTCATCAGATAGAATTGAGCAATTAAAATCCAGAAACCTTGACTTATTGGTTGAATTGAGCCTTCCAAGGCATGACCAGTTATACACTAAACCCATTTTTCTTTTTAACTGGCATTATTTTCATGCAGAGTATGAAATAAATGTCGTTTTTTATACGCCTGATTCCAAGAGGATTTGGGAAAGTAGAGCAAAAAATATAACTCCCGAAAAACTATTTATTTATTCAAAGGGTGGTCTCTTGGACATGTGCAACCAAGTATCAACAGCAATAGATGGCTGCCTATCGCAAATTATATCCAATCTGGCAATTTCCGATTTATTGGTTTCATCGATATTAAGAACAAAGGAAGGGATGACCAAGGCACCAGAGACATCTATTCCACTCAGTCCTGAAAAATCCATTATTGAAAAGGAACCTATCAAGCCCTCATCATCATTTGCAGAACGGGCAAATACGGCCGACGAGCAAATTAAGGATTCAACGTCCGATGTTTTTCCTCAAAAATTAGTGGACGAGAATCCGAACTCCTTTGTCAAGAAGCCAAACGTCGGCGTTTATGTTATTAAAAACCTCAAGGACGAATTTGAAGTAGTATCGGTTGGAAAAAATTCACCGGCAGGTAAGGCAGGAGTGCAAATTGGGGATATTATCGAAAGCGTTGACAATTTGCGCTTTAGAGATCGGATGAGCCTATTCGAATATTTCTATGAAAGAAAGAAACCAGGTGAATCCCTAAATGCTGTGCTAAGAAGGGGTGGGGAAATACTGCAAATAGTGGTCAAGCTTGAATCCAGTAATTTTCCTCGTGACCAGTATGCATTGCTTCAAGAGGTTGCAAAAGAAAACCCTGTAAATTTGGCAATTATAATTGGCAATATTAGCAATGTTTTTCTACAAGGCGTGCTCCTTGAACAATGGAAAAATGGAATGAAGTCAATAATAATTACCACTCTGGAAAATGATTTGCTGGGGTTTTTTAAATACGAGAAAGGTACTTCAATCGTGGACCGGCACAATCTCGATAAAGCGGTCAATGAATTGGCATTGCAGCAAACGGGTTTGATAAAGAAAGAATCTCTTATTAAAGTGGGAGAAATGTTGGGCGCAACCCATCTTATTATAGTAGATTTTTCGCGATTTGGTTTAACCACAAAGGAGGCAAATGATGTACAAACACGCCGATTAATTGAGATAGAGTCTGGAAAGATATTAGCCAGTCTTTCCTTAAAAATCCCGGTTAAATTGGAATTTGAGTTAACACCTATTAGGCAGGATCTGATTAATTACGAATCAGAGATTAAAAAGATATCATCGTTGGAAATAGAAGCGATAGAGGCTTATTCTAATGTAACGGAGAAGAATTTTAAAGATGATTCTACTCTAAAAAATACATTAATATCAAAAGTTATTCCCATATATTCTGATTTTGCCGATAAACTCAGAAAAATATCTCCACAAACAGTAGAATTAAGAAATATCCATCAAAATTATATTGAAGGGGCAACCCTTCAATTAGAGGCGTTTAGGATTATAATAATGGGAATTGAAAAAGAAGACCGTTCGTTGATTCAAAGAGCAAGTGAAACCCTGGAACAAGGGAAAGACAAAATACACCAATGGCAGGAAGGGATGGCTACTATTTCCAGGAGATAAAACGTTAGGTTTTAATTAAATCCATAGGCCATACTTATTTAACCATAAATAGGGGATAGGCACTACAGGCCAACAAGGCTGATACTCCTACCAGCTTTCCCCATGGGCTTTAGGAAAACCACTGAGGGTGGTAATCGAAATGGGAAGTGAAAAGAAAATAGAGTGGGATGATCAGTTAAAGAACCTTAAAGATTACATTAAAAAGAATCCACTAAAGAGAGTAAAGAAAAAGGTAAAGCAGAGAACTAAGAAAGATCCTATCACCGTTGAAGGCCCCATCGATGCCCCGCTCTCGAAAAAACAAGGATCATATTATCTCCATCATGAACTTAAAGACGTTAATTTAAAAGTAACAGCTACGCCAGAGGCATGGAGAAAATTGGAATTGTTTGTTCGTAAACACCCCAATTGGTTTGGATTATGTTTTCACTCTCATTTTGCGAATCCTGCGGTAATAACAATTAACGAAAAAAATAAACCAAGGGGCAAGCAAAAAGAAATATTCCATTTTGCCAATGATATTAAGAAATATGCGGGCACTTTATACCCTTTTTTGAAATATTGGTGTAATCAACCCTTGAAGGCATGGCCTGATTACCTTAGAAGGGTTTTAGAATCTGTCAAGAAGGGGGGGAACCTTGATAATCTCTATGTTGTTGACCTGAAATCTCAAAGAAAACTCGACCCCAAAGGATTAACCGCTTATCTTATAGACCAAGTGTTTAGAAACGGCGGTCAGAGCATTGGGTTGAAATCTTTTTTCGAGTTTGGTGATAGGGAGAGTATTGAAAACTTTTATATAACCTACATCCAGTCCGACAAGAGACCTTCAAAAATTCATACCCAATTTATTAAAGACAAAACTCCTCAAGAGATAGCAGACCTCGCATATTCCCACCATCGCTTAAATTTCATCTTTCAGAGCCTCGGGGTTTTTAAACCCTAAATCTGCATTTATGCGATTTTAGAGTTATTTGCGGGCTACAACTTCCTGCTTAGAATGGCTTTATTATGCCAAAGAAAGCGTAAGCGGGAGGTGTTTGAAATGCTGGCAACAATAAGCACTGCGGCTCGGGAGCTTGGATGTTCACCCGATCACATCAGGCGGATGATCAAAAGGGGTCGGTGGCCGTACTATCGTTTAGGGAAGAAAGCCCTTCGAGTTGATCCGGAGGAAATCAGGGCATTGGGAAGGTTAATCGCAGAGGGGGAGAAGAAGCGGGGCAAAAAGTGAGCGTGAATAGAGAACGAGGACACCCTCCCGAGCATAACGGATTCATTCTCCAAAGAGTCTTGGAAAGTCCTTTGAGGAGGTACTGGGAACTTTGTGGCGCGCGGTCATTTGCCCTGACCACTTCCGGCCCGCAATGCCTTGCAGGGGGAGAAGATGAAAGAGCAAGTCGAACAATTTTTCAAAAATGATTATTTCAGGTTTTATTCAAAATATCTTCCTCAACCCAAGAAAATAGGCGGCCAGGAATTTCAAGCACTCTGCCCCTTCCATGAAGACCGGAAGCCTTCCTTCAATTTTAATAATGAGAATGGAACTTATTTTTGCCACGGTTGCGGAAAAAAAGGAAATGCCATTCATTTCTACGCGAAAATAAATTCCCTTGATGACCGAAGAGATTTTCCAAAAATCTTAAAGGGTATTTCCTCAGATTTTGGAATACCGTATGAAGAGCGGGAAAAGAAATTTATCGCAAGTTATGACTATACCGATGCGCAAGGAAAACTTCTTTTTCAGGTTTGCAGATTTGACCCGAAAGACTTTAGGCAAAGAAGACCGGATGGAAAAGGCGGGTGGATATGGGATTTAAAGGGTGTCCATACGGTCCTTTACAATTTGCCTAATATTTTAAAAGCCGAGGAAGTCTTAATTTGCGAAGGGGAAAAAGACGTTGAAACCTTGAAGGGTCTTGGTTTTACTGCAACGACTTCACCAATGGGTGCTAAAAAATGGCGCGACCATTACAACGAATTTTTAAAGGGGAAAGATTTAATCCTTATTCCCGACAACGACAACGAAGGCCGGGAGCATATGACCCAGGTAGGAGGTTCTTTAAATGGAACTGCAAGAAGCCTTAAATGGCTTAACCTTCCTGGGTTGCCTTCCAAAGGGGATGTTTCGGACTGGATAGCAAGCTTTCAAGACCCGGAAGAGGCCGTGGAACGCCTTTCCATCATGCTTGAAAACGCAAGCATCTATAATCCTCCAAAACAAAAAAGCTATGAAGACATAGTTTTGAATGTTAAGGAATTTAACCTTTTAGACTTTCCAGAAAAAAGAGAATATTTAAGACCTTTTCTAAAACAAGATTCAATCAATCTATTTTGCGGATGGCGTGGAGTAGGAAAGACCTGGTTTGCCTGGTCTATTTGCGATGCCATAACGAAGGGAGCCTCTTTCGGTCCTTGGGAGTGTAAGAACCCCGTTTCCTGTCTAATTCTTGATGGCGAGATGCCGACCAGCGACTTGAAGGAACGCATGACACAATTAAGGATTGATTCAGACCGACCCGAACCCTTTTATATTTATTCGGACGCATTGGCTAATCAATGGGGACTACCCCGCGCACACCTTGCAAGCGAAGCATGGAGAACGAAAATGGAATCCATTCTTAAAGCGAAACATATCAAGTTGTGGGTAGTCGATAATCTTGCTTCTCTCGCAAGTGGTCTTGAAGAAAATTCTAAGAAGGATTGGGACCCTATCAATCAATGGTTTTTGAATTTGCGTTTTCAAGGAATTTCCACGGTCATGCTACATCATGTTTCTAAAGATGGCGACCAAAGAGGAACGAGCGCAAGAGAAGATAACCTCGATTCTTCGGTCATCCTTAAAATTCCCCATGACTACACCCCAGAAGATGGTGCGCGTTTTATTTGCCATTTCAGCAAGGCCAGGGTTGCCACAAAAGACCTTTCTTTAATCGGAGATACCGAATTTAAGATGATACAAAAAGACGGGTTAGTGGAGTGGATCTTCAGCGGGACCAGAAAGAAAAACAAGGTTGAAATCCTCAGGAATCTTTCAGAGGGTCTTTCCCAAAAGGAAATTGCCGAAGAGCTTGGAATCAGCAAGGGTCAGGTTTCAAAAATCCGAGGATGGCTCATTAAGGAAGAACACCTTACACCAAAGGACGGATTGACCGCCAAGGGTGAAAGGTTTTTAGGTGGGAATTGAGGGTCAATTTAACAAGGTTTCCTTTAAAAAGTTTCCAGTTTCCTCCCCCTACGGGGGGGTGGAGGAAACCAACTGGTCTTGATTATGAAAGTTTCCATCCTGAAATTTCCCAAGACCTTGATAGCAAAGGGGATTTTGAAATTTAGTTTCCAAAAGTTTCCATGTTAGTTTCCTGGAAACTTAAAGTCAAAAGTTTCCATCAAATTTTGAGTAGGAAACTCAAAAGAAGTAATCAAACAAGGCATGATCGAAAAGGGAACCCAAAATGAAGTATTCCCTTTGCATAATTTGCATAAAATATGGGGATGAAAGCCACGCACACGCTTTCAGGGAATTCTTCATCCTGAGCTTGGCTTATTAATAATGGAAGGTTGGGGAAAGGTAAAAAACATTGCGAAATATGCTGGCGTTTCGGAACGCACGGTTGAGGACTGGCTTAAAATGGGGCTGAAATATTGTCAATTACCTTCAGGGCTGAGGCTGATTAAGTTCGAGTGGGTGGATAGATTTTTGGAGGGCTTTTCTGATTCTTCAAACCAGGTTGACCGGATTGTGGATGAGGTCATGGCTAAAGTGTAACCCTCTCACTTTTAGCCTTTTAGTGGCCTTCCCAGCAAATTTTTTCAAAAATGGAGAAAAAATAACAATATAGATATTGTTTTAACCATACTTGGCACGATCCTTTCACTTTATCTATTATAGAGGGTTTAAAAATTTCACTTGGAGAGCTTGAAACATGGGAAAGAAAAGGATGACCTTTTGGATGGATGATAAGCAGATTGTAGAACTCAAGATCCTATCCCTCGCTACCAGGATCAAGCAGGCTGATTTTATCCGGGAGGGGATTGATATGGTCTTGAGCAAATACCAGAAGGAGATTAAGAAGGCCCAAAAGAAAGGAGGTGAATAGGCTGGTAATCGTTAGGGGCAGCGCCATGCGCAGGCGTTGGGGAAGGCACAACCTCCGACCTTCCCCTTGCCCTTTGAGAACCAAAAGGAGGAAGGAGGAAATGAAGTCATGGGAGTAGTGGTCAGAGAAAAAAAGCCGGGTGAATGGTGGGTCTTTGTCCATCATCACAAGAAGCGAACTTCAAGAAAGGTGGGAACGGACGAAAAGGCCGCCCTGGAGGTTGCCAGGAAGATTGAGGCTAAGCTGGTTCTGGAGGACTTTAACCTTGCTAAGAAAGAGGCGACACCCACGTTCAAGGAATACGCCGAGAAATGGTTAGCAACCTACGTTAAGGAAATAAGACGTCTTTCGACCTACCAGCGGTATCAAGATTTATTGGTCAGATACGCCTATCCCGAAATTGGGAAAATACCCATCGATAAAATCACGCGGGGGAATGTCCGAGACCTTCTCCTCAAGCTGAATAAGAAGGGACTTTCAAGAAGCACCATTTCTTTGATGAAAGATGCTGTCAGTGGCCCCTTATCCTATGCAATAGACGCGGAATTAATTACCGTCAATCCTACGACTGGCGTGCTCAAGGCCCTCCATATTGAAGCCGATAAGAGAGGGCACCTTGACCCACTCACCCATGAAGAGGTTACTCTATTCCTTCGAACCTGCATGAAGCATTCCCCGGAGCATTACCCGTTTTTCCTTTGCGCCTTCCGGACTGGAATGAGGTTAGGGGAACTTCTCGCGCTCCAATGGGCAGATGTAGACTGGAACGGGAAATTTATCGAAGTGAAGCGGTCCTATAAGCTGGGAAGGCTATCCCCTACCAAAACAGGGAAAGCCCGGCGCGTTGATATGTCAGATCAGTTAATTGAAAGTCTCCGCGCTCTGCTGACCGTCAGGAAGAGGGAAGGCTTTCAGATGGGCTTAGGAGAGGCCGTAGAGGGCCTTTTTTACCGGCAAGGCGCACCGATGGAGCAGAATTACATTCGGCGGGTGTTTAAACGGGTCTTAGAGAAGGCCGGACTTCGGGAAATCCGGTTTCATGATATCCGGCACACTTTTGCCAGCTTGCTTTTGAGCGATGGAGCAAGCCCCGTTTACGTTAAAGAACAGATGGGACATTCCAGCATTCAGATGACCGTGGACATTTATGGACACCTGATTCCAAGCAGTAATAGGGGGGCTGTCAATGGCCTTGATAAGCCCTTTAGCATGATTTCAAACCCGCACCCCAACGCACCCCAGGCGCACCCTGCGGAAATGAAAAAGGCGCAACTTAGTGAAATTGCGCCCCTTTCTAAAACTTGGTGCCGAAGAGGGGACTCGAACCCCTACGTGGGAACCCACACTAGACCCTGAACCTAGCGCGTCTACCAGTTCCGCCACTTCGGCACATTAAGAAATATATTAAATACAAAATTACTGTTAAATCACCCCGTTGTCAAGATTTTTTTCCGCCTTTTCCTTTTTGCCCATTTTGTGGGTTGACAGATTTATACCCTTTGGCTATCATATAGTCCATTTTAAAAGAACGAAAGGAAAGGGCCTCTTCTGAAGAAGGTTTTTCTTTTTTTCATAAGTGGATTTGTCTTTCTTGCTGGTTGCAGCGGATTGTCTTTGCGGGAGAATAAACCTCTCCTCTCCCCTCCTCTTCCTCAACGGCAAGAGGCCTCTTTACACCCCTCGGCCGATCGAATTTCTTTAAACCTCTTCGAACCTTTACAGAGCACGCCGGAGCTTATTCCTTCGGCTCAAGATCATTCAGCGAAAGAAATCTTATCCGTTCCCTTCGCTCCATTTTCGTGGGAGGAAGAACCTTTATTCCTTGCTGAGGAGAAGGTGGCAAACGCGGACCCAGGGCAATATGTTGCCCATTTACCCAGCGTGGCAGAAAAGGAAGTTACTGCGGTCGAACCCTTACCGCCCGCAACCGAAAAAGAAAATATTCCTGCAGAGATAAAAATGGTCCAAGCTGGGCAAGCCTTGCCCTCCGAATTCATCCAGGGAGTCCCCGGGGGGGCAGAAAAACCAGGCGATGAGAATAATGCCGAGACCTTTTCTCTCTCAACCCCTGATCCTTTTAGGGATGCCAACGCCCGGTATCAGGACTTGTTCGCCTCGCTGGCGGAAGCTTCAACTTCTCAACTTCTCCCCCCGAACGAAAACGAAATAGAATCTGAGACGCCTTCCGCGGTTCAAAACCCGGCTGCGACCCTTGCCGCTATTTTTCCCTCCGCGTTCAGCGAGAAAAAAGTTGAAGAGTTCATCGCCTATTTCCAGCAAAAAGGCGGGAGCTTTTTCTCCAACGCTCTCGCTCGATCGCAAGCGTACGAAGATATGATGAAAAAAATTTTTCGGGAAAAAAACCTTCCGGAAGAGCTCTTTTATTTGGCCTTGATCGAGAGCGGGTATAATCCCCACGCCATTTCCCGCTCCAAAGCCGGGGGGATCTGGCAGTTTATTGCCAGGACCGCCAGGCGTTTTGGCCTCAAAGTGGATAAGTGGGTCGATGAACGCCGGGATCCGGAAAAATCCACCTACGCTGCAGCTGAATATCTGAAAAGCCTTTATGAAATGTTTAACTGCTGGGATCTGGCCACTGCCAGTTACAATGCCGGGGAGGGAAAAGTCTTGCGGGCCATAAAAAAAGCCAAAAGTCAAGATTTTTGGGAAATCTCTCGGTACCGGTATCTTAAGCAGGAGACCAAACGGTATGTTCCCATGTTCCTGGCTGCGGTTCTCATTGCCAAGGAACCCCATAAATATGGATTCTCAAACATCAATTACCATCCCCCGCTGGTTTATGAAAAGGTCCTGGTTCCCCCGGGCACAAGCCTGGCTTGGATTGCCAAGGTTACCGAGACCGACCTCTCCGAGCTTCGTGCCCTTAACCCCGCTCTGAAGAGAGGAAAGACGCCACCCGGAATTCCCCAGTTCGAAATTAAAATCCCGCCGGGAAAGAAGAAAGTCTTCGAAAAAAATCTTTTCGCTCATAACCACTTGGCTGCAATCAATGGCAAAAAACATCGGATCCGCCCTGGAGAGACATTAACGAGCATTGCCAAAATATACCAGGTCAATTGGCAAGCTCTTTGCGAGCTCAACGGTCTTTCGCCCCGGTCTATAATCAAACCCGGGACAATGCTCTTGCTCCCTCCATAGAACGTTTCCCCCGAGGTCTTAAATCCGGTTTGATCCATGATTCAACTTGAAGACGCCATCCGCCGCATTCTGGAACAGATACCCCGCCTGGGTTTAGAGCGCTTGACCATCCTTCAAGCTCAAAGGCGAGTTTTGGGAGAAGATATCATCGCCCCGCGCAATATTCCTCCCTGGGACAACTCCGCCATGGACGGATATGCCGTAAGGTGGACGGATGTTCAGAAGGCCTCCCCAGAAAAGCCTGTTGTTCTCAAGGTATTGTCCGACTTGCCGGCCGGGAGGATCTATAAGGGGCGGGTGGGGCCTGGCGAAGCCGTGCGAATCATGACCGGGGCTCCCATGCCCCGGGGCACGGATACCGTGGTCCAGGTCGAGGACACGGAGAAAGCAAAGGACGCGGTAAGAATTTTTGCCGGCCCGGGAAAAGGAAAAAATATCCGGAGGGCGGGGGAAGATGTTAAGGCCGGAGAACGGGTTATGGTCAAAGGAACTGTTTTAGGCCCTGCCCACATCGGCATGCTGGCTTCCTTCCAACGCTCTTTCGTATCCGTTTACCAGCAACCGCGCGTCGCCATCCTGGCCACTGGCGACGAGCTTTTAGAAATAGACGAATCTTGGGCCGGGGGCAAGATTGTCAACAGCAACAGTTACTCTTTGGCGGCTCAAGTAGCCGCCTGCGGCGGGCTTCCCCTGCAATTGGGCATTGCCAAAGACCGGATGGAAGACCTCTTATCCAAGATTCAGGAAGGGTTGATTGCCGACCTTTTGTTAACGTCAGGCGGCGTTTCCATGGGGGATTACGACCTCGTCAAGGAAATGCTCAAGAAACTGGGGAAAATAAATTTCTGGAAAGTCGCCATGAGGCCTGGTCAACCCTTGGCTTTTGGGATCATTTCCGGGAAACCCCTCTTTGGCCTCCCTGGAAATCCTGTTTCCTCCATGGTCTCTTTTGAACAATTTGTCCGGCCCTCCATCCTGAAAATGTCCGGACATCAAAACCTTTTCCGTCCCACGCTGAAAGCAGAATTGCGGGAAGATATCGAGAAAAAAACGGGGCTCGTTCACTTCGTCCGCTGCCGTCTATACCGTGAGCGGGAAAAAATTTGCGCTTCCCCGACTGGCGAACAAGGGTCGGGTATTCTTTCTTCCATGGTCAAAGCCCATGGGCTAATCGTCATACCCAAGGAGCTGAAAGTGGTTCGCGCCGGGGAGGTTGTTTCCGTGATTCTTCTTGATCCGACGTTTTTACACACGCCGCTGCCTTCCTACCTCTCCTTTGCCGGCGCAGGGTAAAAAAACTGTTGCTCTCTTGGGCGTTTTAAGGTATAAAAAAAGCTGCTTACTCCTTGCTCTTGCGCGCAAGGCGGAAGGGCTATCGAACCCATAAGGAGGGAAAACATTTGAGACGTTACGAGACCATCTTTATTACCCACCCAGAACTGACCGAAGAAGACCTTTCTCTATTGCATGAAAAATTACGCTCCATTATTTCCAGCTGGAAGGGAGAAATGATCAAACTGGAAGATTGGGGGCTGAAGAAGCTGAGCTATGAGATTCGCAAGAATACCCGCGGGCATTATTTCTTGATCGATTATCTTGCGGCTAACGACCTGGTCCGGGAACTGGAGCGCAATCTGCGCTTGAACGATCGGGTCCTCAAATTCCAGACGGTTAAACTCGGCAACCAGGTCTCTCCAGAAGCCGCGCAAGCCTTGCCAGAGGTCGGGCCAGCCGAAAAGGCCATTAAAGTCATTGAACGCTCTTCGCCCTCTCCCGAGCCCAAGAGGGAAGAAGCGGAACCAGAGGCTTTCGGGGAGGAGAAGAAAAATGAAATCGCCGGTTAAGAGAAAAAGATCTTTCCAGCGAAGGAAAGTCTGCGTATTCTGTGCGGATAGCGGGATGAGAATTAATTATAAGGACGTAAAAACTCTGAACCACTTCATCTCCGAGCGGGGCAAGATCCTTCCGCGGAGGATTTCCGGTAACTGCGCTAAGCACCAGAGGGATCTTACGTCGGCCATCAAGAAGGCCCGGAACATTGCGCTCATGCCCTTTTCGCTCTTCGGCTCGTGATCGCTCCACCTCCTGTGGAGTTCTCCTGCTCGCCTCAGCCTGTCCGTGCTGGGCCTTTAAACCCTTTTCCCGAAAGCCTTCGGGACATCCTGTTGGGAAAGAAAAATGCTGCTTCTTGAGGGGCAACTGATTCTTGGGAGGATCGTATGAAAGTCATTTTAATTGAAACCGTCCCTTCCCTGGGTAAGGCCGGCGATATCGTTCAGGTCGCCGTTGGATACGGACGCAATTTTCTCATTCCTAAAAAATTGGCTCTCGAGGCTACTCCCGCCAATCTTCAACTCCTGGAGCGCCAGCGGGAATCCTTCCTGGACAAAGCCAGCAAAGAGAAAAGAAAGGCTCAAGATTTGGCTGTTAAGATAGAAAATCTTCCTTTCACCTTGGCCCGTCCCGCAGGGGAGAACGAGAAGCTTTTCGGGGCGGTCACCTCCATGGACCTACAAAAAGTATTGAATGAACAGGGAATTGCTGTGGATCGACGGAAAATTCAGTTGCCCAACCCCATCAAGAATTTGGGAAGCTTCTCCATTCCCGTAAAATTGCATCCGGAAGTCACGGCCCATTTGACGGTCAATGTCACGCCGGCGGCTGCGGATCAGGCGAAGTCTTAATTCGCCCTTCGCCTTTAGAGGAACGAACCGATGGACCTTCTGGCCCAACGCCTTCCCCCTCAAAGCCTCGAGGCCGAGGTCTCCGTATTGGGCGGCGTCCTCCTGGAAAACGAAGCTTTGAACCGAGTTTTAGAAGTCGTCAATGAAGGCGATTTTTATCGCGAAGCTCACCGCCGGATCTTTTCGGCCCTTCTTCACCTCTATGAACGCAATGAGCCTGCCGACCTCATTACGCTATCTGAAGTCTTGAAAAAACGAGATGCTTTGGAGGAAGTGGGCGGGATTGAATACCTCAATTCTCTGGTAAACAGCGTCCCAACGGCGGCCAACATTGCGTACTACGCCAAAATCATCAAAGAAAAATCCATCCTGCGCAAACTCATCAACCGGGCCACGGAAATTATTAACCTGGGTTATGGAGACGCGGGCGACGTGGATGAATTTCTGGACCGGGCCGAGCGCTTGATTTTCGAAATCTCGGAAGACCGCGTCCGTCCCTCTTTTTTCCCTATAAAAGACATCATCAAGGCCAGTTTCAAAACCATTGAAAACCTTTATGAGAAAAAGCAGCTCATCACCGGCGTTCCTACTGGCTTTACCAAATTAGATGACTTGACTTCAGGACTACAGCCTTCTGACCTGATCATCGTCGCCGGCCGTCCCTCCATGGGAAAAACCGCTTTGGCCTTAAATATCACCCAGCATGCCGCGATAGAAAGTGGCATCCCCTCGGCAATCTTTTCCCTGGAAATGGCTAAAGAACAACTGGCCTTGCGCCTGCTCTGTTCGGAAGCAAAGGTAGATGCCCACCGTCTTCGTGGTGGTTTTCTCAGCGAAACAGACTGGCCCAAGCTCACCCGGGCGGCGGGCAGCCTTTCGGAGGCCCCCATCTTCATTGATGATACTCCGGGGCTTACCGTTCTGGAAATGCGGGCCAAGTCTCGTCGTTTAAAGGCCGAGCACAACTTGGGCTTAGTCGTCGTGGACTATTTACAGTTGATGCGCGGCCGGGCAAATTCCGAAACAAGAGAGCAAGAAATTTCGGATATCTCTCGCTCTTTAAAGGCTCTGGCCAAGGAGCTGCGTCTTCCGGTTATCGCCTTATCACAATTGAATCGCAAGGTGGAAGATCGTGGTGACAAACGCCCCCAACTCGCCGACCTTCGCGAATCTGGGGCTATTGAGCAGGATGCGGACGTAATTATTTTTCTTTACCGAGATGAAGTATATAACAGATCCGAGGATAATCCCCGTAAAGGAAAAGCGGAAATCATCGTTGGCAAACAAAGGAATGGACCAACCGACAAATTTGAACTTGCTTTCTTAGATAAATATACCTGTTTTGAAAACCTCTCTCCCATCCAAGAAGATCGTTAAACGTGCCAATTATCGATAATTATTGGGTTATTTTCTGTTCACAGCTGTTTATAACTTTGTGGACAAATCACTCCTCCGCTGGATGCCGGGTAGGGGGTAATTCCCATGAAAGAAATTTGGAATAACGTTCTTAAAGCGGTAAGCGAAAAAATCAGCCGGAATTCTTTTGACATCTGGTTTAAACCCTTAAAAATTCTAACCCTAAATCAAAACACCATTGAATTAGAGGTTCCCAATAAGTTTTTTAAAGACTGGCTTTCTGAAAATTATCAATCTCTTATCAAAGAAATTCTTTTCCAAATCACCAAAAATCCATACTCTATTCTTTTCCGCCCCAAAGAAGGACCGGAGGAAAAGGAAGTCAAGCCAAAAGCTGCAGACAAGAACCCAGCCCTTAAGGCCGTGAACAAAGTCACCAAGGAAGATGGTCTTAACCCCGGATATACTTTTGAAGCCTTCGTTGTAGGTTCTTGCAACCAGTTTGCCCATGCGGCCGCATTGGCTGTGGCTAAGCTTCCGGCCAAAAACTACAATCCGTTATTTATTTACGGCGGTGTCGGTTTAGGAAAAACGCATCTCCTTAACGCCATAGGAAACCAAATCGTCCAAAACGATCCTCCAGCCAAGGTATGCTATCTCTCTTCAGAAAAATTTACTAACGAATTGATCAACTGTCTGCGTTATGAAAAAATGCCCGACTTCCGCAACAAATACCGCAATAAAGATGTTCTTCTGGTTGACGATATTCAGTTTCTGGGTGGGAAGGAGAGGACGCAGGAAGAATTTTTTCATACTTTTAATTCTCTTTATGATTCTCACAAGCAGATCATCCTCTCGAGCGATAAACTCCCGAAAGAAATTCCTGGTTTAGAAGAACGTTTGAGATCCAGGATTAGTTGGGGCCTTATCGCTGACATTCAACCTCCGGATATTGAAACGAAAGTTGCTATTCTCGGTAAGAAGGCAGAGGTTTATAATATAACTCTTTCCAATGAATTAGGCCTGTTTTTGGCTTCGCAATTAGGCTCCAATATCCGGGAGTTGGAGGGGGCTCTGACGCGTCTCCGGGCTTATGCCTCACTGACGGGAAATGAAATCAATCTTTCCATGGTGAAAGAAACTCTCAAAGATCTCCTAAGTGATCGCCAAAAGATGATCAGCATCGAAAATATTCAAAAAGCCGTAGCCAATCTTTACAATATAAAAGTAACGGACCTTAAATCTTCTAAAAAGTTCAGAATTTACGCTCTGCCGCGACAAGTTTCCATGTATCTTTGTCGCACGATGACCAAAGCCTCTTTTCCCGAAATTGGGGCCAAGTTTGGTGGGAAGGATCATTCCACCGTGATTCATGCTGTTCGCCAGATTGAAAAGAAAATAAACGAAGACCGGGAGATAAAAAATATTGTTGAGACAATTAAAAATGAATTGCAAAAATGATCCATTTCGCTGTGGATGGAATGTTGCTTGTTTGTTTACTCTTTAGATCTGTCTGCTGTGAATACTTTTATCCACAGTTTTCTGGTCTCTTTTTCACTGTTAAAAATAAATTAAACTTGTTGAAATTTAAAAATTTTTTGTTTATACTTTTTTCATAAACAAGCATTACTAATACTACTAAAAAGTATTTATTATAAGTATAATAGTAATAGGGAGAGATACAATGGAATTTAAAATTGAGAAAGAAGAATTCGCCAAAGGACTTTACCGCATTCAAAGTATCGTTGAAAAGAAAGGGACCATGCCTATTCTTTTAAACGTTTTACTTGAAACATATGAAAAAGGAATTGCCATAACGGCAACGGATTTAGAGATCGGTTTAAAAGGTTTTCATCCTGCCGAAATTATAAAGGAAGGAAGAGCAACGCTATCGGCAAAAAAACTTTATGAAGTAATTAAAGAACTCCCAGAAAAGGAAGTTTTCTTAAAGTTGAAGGAAAATCAATGGGTGGAAATTTCTAGCGGCAAATCCCTTTTCAACATCATGGGCCTTTCAGCAGATTCATTTCCTTCTTTACCTGTTTTCGAAGAAGAAGAATTTGTCTCGGCAGACGTGGAAATTTTGAAGGAGATGATAGAAAAAACGATATTCGCGGTATCCTCCGACGAAAGTAGATATAATTTGACCGGAGTATTTTTTACTCAAAAAAACGAAGGAGAAGAGAAAGATTTGAATTTGAAAATGGTAGCCACGGATGGCTATCGCCTCTCGCTGATTGAGCGTTCTATAAGAATGGAAGTAAAAGGATTGGAAAAGGGCATTTTACTCCCTAAAAAAGGACTTGTAGAGTTAATTAAATTGTTAGCTGAGGGAGGGGAAGCCGGGTGGATTAAGTTAAAAAACAACAATTTTATAGTGAAAAAAGGAAACGCAATCCTACTTATGCGCCTATTGGATGCCGAATTTCCGGATTATAGGCAGGTCATTCCCCTTAACACCAAAAAACATATTCGGATGAAGAGAAATCAGATTATAGAATCACTGCGAAGGGTTTCCATTCTTTCCAGTGAAAAAACAAGGGGTGTTAAGTTTCATTTTTCTCAGAATCTTTTAGAGCTTTCTTCCTATAATCCCGAACTGGGCGAAGCAAAAGATGATGTCCCTGTAGATTATAAAGGAGAGGATATAACAATTGGCTTTAATTCACGGTTCGTTTTAGAAGTTTTAAATATAATGAAGGGCGAAGAAGTAGTCCTGGCGCTGGAAGATGGAAGCAGCCCAGCGATTATTCGACCTTCTAACGATGAAAGGCATACCTGTGTCGTCATGCCCATGAGGCTATAATTATAAAGAAAGGTGAAAGCGTTGGGGAAAAAGAATGAAAAGGAAATAGAAAAAAATAGTAGAGCGCAGGACTATACAGCCGAAAACATCAAAGTCCTGCAAGGCCTTGAGGCGGTGCGAAAACGGCCGGCCATGTATATCGGGAGCACCGGCAGTTCTGGCTTACACCATCTGGTCTACGAAGTTGTAGACAATTCCATCGATGAGGCGTTAGGCGGGTTTTGCAGCAAGATCGAGGTCCTCATCCATGAAGATAACAGCGTCACCGTAGAAGACAACGGCAGAGGCATCCCCGTGGATATGCATAAGGAGGAAGGACGCCCAGCCGCCGAAGTGGTCATGACCACCCTACATTCCGGTGGCAAGTTTGACAGCGATAGCTACCAATTTTCTGGTGGACTCCATGGCGTGGGGGTCTCGGTGGTAAATGCTCTCTCTGAATTTTTAGAGTTGGAAATTTGGAGAGACGGAAAGGTGTATTTTCAAAGATATGAAAGGGGGGACCCAGTAACCCCTTTTGAGGTGACCGGAAGCACCAAACGGCGGGGCACCAAGATCAAATTCCGCCCCGATGTAGAGATCTTTGAAACCATTGACTTTAGTTTCGCTCTTCTTTCTCAGCGCTTCAGGGAACTATCTTTCTTGAACAGTGGTTTGAGAATCACGGTGGCGGATGAACGCGCGGAGAAAAAGCAAGAATTTCAGTATAAAGGAGGTATCGTTTCTTTTGTCGAATACCTCAACAAAAACAAAGGTATTATCCATCCCAAACCGATCCACCTCGAGGGAGAAAAAGAGGGAATTTTCATAGACATTGCCCTGCAGTATAATGACGGATATACCGAAAACCTTTTTTCTTTTGCCAACAACATTAATACCCACGACGGTGGAACCCATCTGGTGGGTTTTAAATCCGCGCTCACCCGCACGCTAAATAATTATGCCGCCAGCAACAATCTTCTTAAGAACATGAAGGTGAGCCTGACCGGAGAAGATGCCCGCGAAGGGCTTACCGGAATCATCAGCGTAAAGCTTTCCAATCCCCAGTTTGAAGGGCAGACCAAGGCCAAACTGGGCAACAGCGAGGTCAAGGGCTGGGTAGAGGCTCTGGTCAACGAGAAATTAGGCATGTGTTTTGAAGAAAACCCATCCGTGGCCAAGCGCATCCTGGAAAAGGTAGTCGATTCTGCCCGCGCGCGGGAGGCGGCCCGTAAAGCCAAAGAGCTTACCCGCAGAAAAGGGTTGCTGGAATCGGATTCTCTCCCGGGGAAATTAGCCGATTGCCAGGAACGCGACCCGAGGGAGAGCGAAATTTTCATCGTCGAAGGAGATTCCGCAGGAGGATCCGCCAAGCAAGGGAGGGACCGGCGAACGCAAGCGATCTTACCCCTGCGGGGTAAAATTCTCAACGTGGAAAAAGCCCGCTTTGACCAGATGCTTTCCAACCAGGAGATCAAAACGCTGGTCACGGCTTTAGGGACAGGGGTAGGAGTGGAAGAATTTAACCTGGAAAAATTACGGTATCACCAGGTAATCATCATGACCGATGCCGACGTAGACGGATCCCACATCCGAACGCTTATTCTAACCCTTTTCTACCGGCAGCTGTTTCCGGTGATTGAAAGGGGATACCTTTATATCGCTCAGCCTCCTCTATATCGAGTGAAAAAAGGGAAAGAAGAACCAAAATACCTACGCAGCGAGGAGGAGCTGGAGGATTATCTTCTGGAAAAAGGGATCGAAGATCTCCGGCTGATTATTCCCGGAAACAAGGCCCAGTTCAGCGGCAAAAACCTTCTGGAGACGGTTAAGAAGGCCATCCGCCTGGAAAAAATATTATATCGCCTGGCTAAGCGGCAAATGGACCCGAACATTCTTTTAGCCTTTGCGCAATACGAAGCCTTTACCAAGAACTCGCTCAAGTCGGAAAAGGAGATGAACCGGGTGGTCGAGGAAATCAAACGTACGCTGAAGAAAGGCCGAAAGCCGAAGGAATGGCAGGAGCTTCAAATGGAGAAAGACCCCGAACATGGCAGCTATAACCTCCGCTTCCTTTCGAGCAATAATGGGTCCCGCCTGGAAACCGTCCTGGATCTGGATTTAGTCAGCTCTGCTCAATTCGAAGAGTTGCGCAAAATCTCCAAACAACTTAGCCCCCTGGGCCAACCGCCCTATGTGTTAAAAGCCGGAGAAGACGCCAAGGAAATAGAGGGTTTCTCTCAACTGGTACAGGAAATTTTGGCTTGGGGCAAAAAAGGATTGGAAATCCAACGCTATAAAGGGCTGGGAGAGATGAACCCGGAACAACTCTGGGATACAACCATGAACCCGGAAACCCGCACCTTGCTGCAAGTTCGCGTTGAAGATGCCATCAAGGCCGACGAGATCTTTACGGTCCTCATGGGCGATCAGGTGGAGCCCCGCCGAGAATTCATCCAGCGGAATGCCTTGACGGTGACCAACCTGGACATCTAATTTCTTCCCCCCAACCCCTATGGCCGAGGACAGAGACCAAGACTTGTATGGGCAGGTTGCGCTTGGTCAAGAAAAATTTTAAGCGAGAATTCTATGCCAACCCAGAATATTCAGAATCGCCTCCCCGTCAAGATAGAGGAGGAAATGCAGAAATCCTACATGGATTATGCCATGTCGGTAATTATTGGCCGGGCCTTGCCGGATGTTCGGGATGGGCTGAAACCTGTCCACCGCAGGGTGCTCTACGCCATGTACGATCTTTCCAACGATTGGAACAAGCCGTTCAAGAAATCCGCCAGAATCGTAGGAGACGTCATCGGAAAATACCATCCGCATGGAGACATGGCCGTTTATGATGCCTTGGTGCGCATGGCTCAGGATTTTTCTCTGCGGTATCCTTTAATTAACGGGCAAGGAAATTTTGGATCCATCGATGGAGACCCGCCAGCAGCCATGCGTTACACCGAGGTACGCATGGCCCGATTGGCGAGTGAGCTCCTATTCGACATCGAAAAGAATACGGTGGAAATTGCCCCCAACTATGACGGGTCGCTGACGGAACCCGCCATCCTGCCGGCGCGCTTCCCCAACCTTTTGGTCAACGGTTCCTCGGGTATCGCCGTAGGCATGGCCACCAACATACCCCCGCACAACCTACAGGAAGTGATCGAGGCCACAAGCGCCGTCATTCAGAATCCAGAAATCACCATTGAGGATTTGATGGTTATCCTCCCCGGTCCGGATTTCCCCACGGCCGGGTTTATCCTTGGGCAATCCGGGATTCGCGAGGCCTACCTTACGGGCAAGGGCACCATCCAGCTTAGAGCGCGCGCCCTGATCGAACGCCAGAAGAGGACGGAGCGGGAGTCGGTGGTAATCACGGAACTCCCCTATCAGGTGAATAAGGCCAAGCTCTTGGAAAGGATTGCCGAACTCGTCCAAGAGAAAAGGGTAGAAGGGATCTCCGACCTCAGGGATGAATCTGACCGGGAAGGGATGCGGATCGTTATCGAACTGAAAAGAGAGGCCGTCGCCCAGGTGGTCCTTAACCAACTCTTCAAGCATACCCAGATGCAGGTCACCTTCGGCATCATCCTCTTGGCCATCGTCCATGGCCAGCCGCAAACGCTTAACCTCAAGGAGCTGATCCAGCAGTTCATCAACCACCGCAAAGAGGTGGTCACCCGCCGCAGCCAGTTTGAGTTGGGAAAAGCCGAGGCCAATGCCCACATCCTGGAAGGCTTAAAGATCGCCCTGGATAACCTCGACCGGGTCATTTCCTTGATTCGCTCTTCTAAAACCCCCCAAGATGCCAAAGAAGGGCTGATGGCTAAATTCTCGCTCTCCGAAGCCCAAGCCCAAGCTATTTTGGAGATGCGTTTACAGCGCCTGACGAACCTGGAACGGGAAAAGATCAACGAGGAATATAAAGAAGTCATCCAACTCATCGCCCGCCTGCGGGAGATCCTGAGCAACGAGCGCCTTTTGTTTAACCTGATCGGCGAAGAGCTTCAGGAGATTAAGGAACGCTACGGGGACGAACGGCGGACTTTGATCATTGAAGAAGCGCAAGAGATTAACCTCGAAGACTTGATCGTGGAAGAAGATATGGTCGTGACGATCAGTCACTCCGGCTATATCAAGCGCAATGCCATCAGTCTTTACCGTAGCCAGAGGCGGGGCGGGCGGGGGAAGATGGGCATGACCACCAAAGAAGAGGATTTTGTCGAGCACCTCTTCGTAGCTTCCACGCATAGTTATATTCTCTTCTTCACCGACGCGGGAAAGGTCTTCTGGTTGAAAGTCCACGAAATCCCCCAGGCGGGCCGTATGTCTCGGGGAAAAGCCATCGTCAATTTGTTGAACCTTTCGGGAGAAGAGAAGATTACCGCCATCCTTCCCGTACGGACCTTTGAAGAGGGGAAATACGTCATCATGACCACGAAGAACGGTGTGGTCAAGAAGACCGACCTGATGTCTTACGGCCATCCGCGCACGGGCGGAATCATTGCCCTGACCCTTGATCCGGGAGACGAGTTAATCTCGGCCTGCCTGACGGATGGAACGAAGGAGATCCTGCTCAGCTCCCGGGAAGGCAAGGCCATTCGCTTCTCCGAGGAAGAGACCCGCGCCATTGGGCGCACGGCCAGAGGGGTGAAAGGGATTACCCTGGGCAAAAATGATTTCCTGGTCTCCATGGATATCATCACCCCCGGAACGCTGGGGGCAGCCATTCTATCGGTCACGGAAAAAGGTTTTGGTAAGCGTACGCCCATTGAGGATTATCCCCTGCAAAGCCGGGGGGGCAAAGGCGTTATAACGATTAAGACTTCCCCGCGGAACGGAAATTTGGTGGGGGTGCAGCAGATTACCGAGCAAGACGATGTCATGCTCATCACGGACAAAGGGAAAATAATTCGTTTACGAGGTGAAGAAATCTCGGTCATTGGGCGGAACACCCAGGGGGTGAAGCTCATTGAGCTGGAGCCCGGAGAACGGGTGATGGCCGTTACCCGCTTGGCCGAGCGCGAGGAAGAGCCGGAGGAGGAACAAGCAATAGAAGAGAGCCCAGAGGAAACCCCAGAAGAAAGCGGGGGAGAGGAAAGTTCATAACGCATGGCCGAGTTTCTCACCAAAAAAGGGCGAATCGGCGTTATCGGCGCCGGAAGCTGGGGTACGACGCTGGCCAATCTCTTGGCCGAAAAAGGGCTACCGATCGATCTCTGGGTTTTTGAAGAAGAACTCTTCCGGGCCATGCAAAGCAAAAGAGAGAACGAATTCTTCCTCCCCGGAATTTCACTCCCGGATAACATCCGGGTAACCCTTTCTCTGGAAGAAGCCTGTACCGGCAAAGAGATTTTGGTCTGTGCCGTACCTTCCCATGTCGTGCGGGAAGTGTTTAGCAAGGGGCGGCCTTACATCCAAGAGGGAACCTTGATTATTAGCGCCACCAAGGGACTCGAGGACGAAACCTACTTCACCGCATCGCAAGTTTTGCGAGACACCATCGGCCGGAACCTCAAGGCTGAGATTGCCTGCCTTTCCGGGCCGAGTTTTGCCAGAGAAGTCGCTTGTAAATTTCCCACGGCGGTCACGGCGGCTGCGGTCCACCCGGAAGCCGCGCGGCAAGCGCAAATTCTTTTGGCCAGGTCCTACTTCCGCGTCTACACTAACCCCGATCCGACCGGTGTGGAGTTAGGGGGTGCGACCAAGAACGTCATGGCCATTGCCGCCGGTGCCTCCGACGGGTTAGGGTTCGGGCATAGTTCCCGGTCGGCGTTAATCACGCGAGGATTAGCGGAGATGACCCGCTTGGGGGTAAAGATGGGAGCGGACGCGCGGACCTTTTTCGGGCTGGCCGGCCTGGGAGATATGGTCCTGACTTGTACCGGAAATTTGAGCCGGAATCGCAATGTCGGTTTAGAGTTGGGAAAAGGGCGGAGGCTCCAGGATATTCTTGAAGGAATGAGGATGGTCGCCGAGGGGATTCGTACCACCAAGGCCCTGCGAGCATTAGCTCGAGAAAAGGAAGTGGAGATGCCCATCACGGATAAGATTTATGAGATCCTTTACGAGGGCAAAGATCCACGGGAAGCAGTGATCGAGTTGATGTCCCGTGATCCCCGGTCAGAGCAGGAAGGTTCGTAACGGAAGAAACAGCCCTTTTTCTACTTCTCCGATCGGGGCGGCAGGGAGGGAAGCCCGGCCAAGAGGCGTTCGACCAATTTTTTTCCTAAATTCTTTGCCGCCTGGCTCGGCCCACGAATTTTTCCTTCGGCCATCCATAACACCGCCCCCTTTTCCATCTCCAGCACCCGCAAGACCAGCCGGATCTGACAGGTCCCCTGATGATAGGTCGGCAGAGCCCGGTACTCGTAGCGTCCTCCCTCCCAAACCTGAAAGGATTCTGATCGAACGTAGGGTTTCTGCAAAGAATATTGCAGCAGGGTGCCCGTAAGCAGAAGCTTGGCTTTCAGTCGCTCGTTGGTCTTGATAAGGGAGGACTGGTTGGCAAGTAAAAGTGGAGGGGTAAAGCCGAATTTCTGGAGGACCGCAGAAACTTCCCCGGGAGGAATCAGGGTATAACCTTTGGCCGCCAAAAAAGTGTAAATAAAGGAATTGAGGTCTGAACCGGATTGAGGATAACCGGCAGCATCTGGAATAGGAAGAAGGGCCACCGGTTGGAAGTTTTGAAAATTTACCTCCCGGGAAAAAGACTTGTCCACGTTCAGATTATAAAAGCATCCGGCAAGGGAGAGAAATAAGATCAAAACCCCAAGCGAGGGAAAAAGGACTTTTCTGCGTGGCGCGAACAAGACCTTGCTCCTGAGGTAGAAATTCGTTAAAATAAATTTATTCATTACTATTACACCTTAGAAAAGAACTGCTGTCAAGGGAGGCCAAATTTCTTATGCCCATCTATGAATACCTCTGTCAGGATTGTGACCGAGTTTCCAGTTTTATCGTTCTAGGCCTACGGGCCCCTTTCCATCCCGCATGCAAGAGGTGTCAAAGTCGTAAGATGACCAAGCTCATTTCCAGAGTAGCCCGGGTTCGATCCGAGGAGAGCCGCTTAGAATCCCTGGCCGATCCCGCCAAGCTGGGAGATATCGACGAGAATAACCCCGCCAGCATGGCCCGCTGGATGAAGAGGATGGGCAAAGAATTAGGGGAGGATTTGGGTGAAGATTTTGACTCCATGGTGGATGAAGCCATGGCGGAAGAAGATAAGGACCGGGAGAAGGTACCTGAGGCAAAAGAAGATGACTTTTAGCAGGATGCGGAAAAACCCCAATTCACCGTAGGAATGACAAGCGAAAGCTGAAAAAGGCGGCCTGGGGAAAATAGCACATGCCCATTGCCGGAAATCCCAAAAAATTGGCCCATGATGTTGCGGAAGGGTACCAGCAATTCACTCCGGCCACCCTCCGCCAGTATTCGGCCGCAGATTTAAAGGTCCTTCTTTTCAACCTCAATATCGTCCTGCGGGAAATGCGCGGGAAACAGGTCTCCCTGGAAGACAGTGAAGCTCTCCAGGAAAAGCACACCAAAATCCACCGCCTCAACCAAGCCATCAATACGATTCAGGCCTATTCTGCCTTAAAAGGAATCAAAATTTAGGGAAAACCAGAGGGCCATTCCGGCGGGCCTTCCCCGCTCCCTTAAAATTTCCTTGACAAAATTATTAACCTTGCACATATTGCCTTTGTAGGTTTTTAGGCTCTTTTCTCCAACGGCCTATTCAGCCGAACAGCAGTTTTCTATAAAAATCTAAACTTTATCCCAAAGAGAGGTGCGACCCATGGGATACTGGTTTGAAAATCCCACGCTGAAAGCTCTGGCCCCCTTGGCCCTTTCGACTTCCAGCAAAGGCCTTACGACCATCTTTAATACTCCCAAAATGTTCATCGGATCGAGAGGAAAAGAGAAGTTAAATGAGCTCACGGCAAAACTAAAAGACAGCGAGGAATTGGAAATCTTCTTAACCCTCGCTGGTGGGTAAAAAATTTTTCCAAAGAGGGGAGATGAAGTTTTTAAATTCAACAAAGAAAAGATAGGAGGTGAAGAGGCAAGAGGGAAAGAAAGCGGAAGGAAAAAATAAATTTTAGAGAAAGGAGGAGGTCGCAAAATGTCCAAAAGAGTTGCCATTGTTGGTGTTGGAACAACCGGTTTTCGGGCAACCACTCCAGATGTATCTTATCGAGAATTAACCTATGAAGCCGCAACCAAAGCATATTTTGAGGCGGGCATTGAACCAAAAAATGTAGATGCATTCGTCGCTACCTCGGAAGATTTTCTCGAAGGGTATAGCATATCTGATGAATATTCACCCGACCAATTGGGAGCAGTCCTCAAGCCCATTTATACCATTCCGGGAGACTTTATTCACGCTCTGGCCTGCGGCCAGATGATGATCCTTTCTGGAATAGGGGATATCATGGTGGTTCAAGGGATGTCCAAGGCATCGAATATGTTAACCCTATCCGAAATGGTCGCCTTTGCGCAGGACCCCATTTACAACCGGCCATTAAAAGAAAGCCCCCACGCGGTGGCCGGAATGGAAATGGCCAGATTTTTGTATGAGACCGGGACGACCCGGGAGCAGTGTGCCAAGGTGGTTGTGAAAAACAAAAAGAACGCCTTAAACAATCCGCTGGCCGGCCATGGAGCCCTTATCGATTCTGATTATGTTCTCAATTCCGAGGTCGTCTCTTTTCCTCTGACTCAGATGGATATCAGCCCCCACGCCGATGGAGCTGTGGTGGTGGTCCTGGCAGAGGAAAAAACCGCCAGGGCCCTCTCGGACAAACCCGTCTGGATTAGAGGAATTGGATGGTGCTCAGATACACCAGGCCTGGAAACTCGGAATTGGGGAGAAGCTATTTATGCCCAGTTGGCCGCGGAAATGGCCTACAAGATGGCTGGAATTCGTTATCCCCGAAAGGAGATTGACTTTGCGGAGATCAATGATGAATTCTCCTACAAAGAACTACAGCATCTCGAGGCCATGCGAATCTGCAGAAAAGGAGAAGCCGGGCCTCTCACCGAGATGGGGGGAACGGAGATTTCCGGAGAAATTCCCGTCAATCCTTCCGGGGGTTGTCTCGGGGCGGGAAACCTCTTTGAACTCAATGGCGGGCGGAAAGTTCTCGAAGTTGTCCGCCAATTGAGAGGTGAAGCGGGTAAGAATCAGATTAAAAATGTGACTACAGGGTTGGCGCAGAGTTGGAGGGGGATCCCGACGACTACCGGGACAGTGGTGATCCTGAGCAATTAAGGAGGAGGTGAAAAGAATGAGAAGAGTAGCCATTGTTGGAGCAGGGCTGACTAAATTTTATCGGAATACTCTGGAAACACCCAAGGAGCTGGCTTATGAGGCCACCAAAATGGCCCTGGATTCCTGTGAGATGAAGCTTTCGGATATAGATTGTGTAGTCCATGGAACCGCCCCAGATGCCTTCGATGGCGTTCATATGAAGGGGGAGTATCTTTCCGATGCTTCCGGGGGATATCGAAAACCCTATATGAGAAACTTTGTAGGAGGCGGTACGGGAGTTTTCGCGCCCATTCATGGATGGTTCCATGTAGCGTCGGGGATGTTTGACACCTGCCTGGTGGTTTGTGAAGAGAAGATGTCCTCTGCCTATCCCCATCCTGCCGGGGCGTTCCTTACCATCTTTGATCACACGACCGAGCAACCCCTCTATCCCACTCTCATCTGGATCTTCGCCATTGAGATGAACCGGTTCATGACTACTCATGGGTATCGCAAAGAAGACATCGCTCTGGTTGCCGTGAAAAATAAAAAGAATGCCCTTGACCATCCGTCTGCTCAAATACCAGGAGAAATAACCGTCCAGGACGTCCTTAATTCCGAGATCATGGCCTGGCCGGTGAACCGGCTCGATATCAGCCCGACGAGCGATGGAGCTGCAGCCATCGTCTTGGCCGCGGAACATGTAGCCCGCCGGGTCACGGAAAAACCAGTCTGGATGGACGGGGTAGGTTTTTGCTTGGACACAGCTTACTGGTGTACCCGGGACCTTTATTACCCGGATTATCTGGAAGTTGCTGCCCGCCAGGCCTATAAAATGGCTGGCATCAGAGAACCCTCTAAAGAAATTCATGTTGCCGAACCTTACGATCCCTTCACCTATAAAGAACTCCACCATATCGAAGGATTAATGTTGGCCCCCAGGGGGAAGTCCGTTCAAATGCTGGTGGATGGGGTGTTTAACCGGGAGGGAAATCTCCCCACTTCTCCTTCGGGAGGACTTCTGGGCGTCGGCAATCCCATTGCGGCGGCAGGCCTGATGAAGATCATCGAGATCTTCCTGCAATTGAGAGGGGAAGCGGGTAAACGCCAGATTTCCGGCAAACCAACCTGCGGGGTGGCCAATGCCTGGGGTGATTTGATGCAGGTTGGAACGGTTGTTGTGATGAGAAGTTAAGGAAAGGAGGGTGAAAATATGGCGATTACAGAAAAAGATGTGGCTAAAACAGCAACCAAATTGAGTATCAATGAAATCTTAGAAGGGAAAGTCCTCTCGGTAAAATGGGAGCCGAAATTAAAATACGCCTGGGACAATGGTCCGGCCATCGGCCGATACTTGGCAGAGTTAAAAGAGGGGAGGATCATCGCCAAGAAATGCGCCAAGTGTCATCGGATAATGATTCCGCCCAGAATGTTCTGCGAGCTCTGCTGGGTCCCGGCAGGGGAATGGGTATATGTGCAGGATACAGGTATCGTCAACACCTGGGTAGTAAGTTATGTGGACTGGAAAGCAACCCGTCTCGATATTAAAGGCGGGGTCAGACCCTTCACCCCAGCAGTGATTGAGATCGATGGCGCATCCAAGGGAATGGGCATTCTCCACCACTTGAATGAAGTGGACCCTTGGAAGATCTCGCGGGGAATGAAGGTGAAGGCCGTGTGGAAACCGGCGAAGGAGAGAACAGGTGCCATTACGGATATTAAATATTTCAAACCGATTGAATAAGGCTAAAGGCTTGGGGTGCAAGGCTCAAGGCAAAAAATTAGCCTCCAACCTCAATCCTCTAACTTTTATAAGGGGGTGAGCCGATGGCATTGATTGAACGATATCAGATGACGACAGACATTACCTACTGGCCAGGTCAAATCCCGATGAGTTATATCTATACCGTCGGAAGAGCTGGGGAGAAATTCTTTCGGGAGATCATGAACGGGAAGATGATCGGGGCGAGATGCGAGTCCTGTAAAGTTACCTATGTTCCTCCCAGAATATACTGTGAGAAATGCTTTGCCCGGCTGGAAGATCATTACCTTGAGGTCGGAACCAAGGGAACCGTTCATACCTTTACCCGATGCTATGAAGCCTATGATGGGACAAAGAAAGAAACCTCCACCATCGTCGCTGTCATCCGCATCGATGGGACCGAAGGAGGATTGGTACATTGGCTGGGAGAAGTTGATTTTAAAGCTATTTACATTGGGATGCCGGTAGAAGCCGTTTTTAAACCGAAGAAAGAGCGCGAAGGAAGCATTCTGGATATAAAGTATTTTAAACCGATTTAGGACCCTTTATTTAATGAGGGGGGCAGACCAAAAACTCTGCCCCCCATCTATCGAAGAGAAGAAATTAACCCCACCTTCTAAAAACTTTTGTCATCAAGAAAAAAGGCCTCCATCTTTATTCCCTATTAAAAGAGGTGGGTCCGGTGAATGTAGGAACTCTTTTTACCAAGAGTGCGCGGACTTTTCCAGAAAGATTGGCCATCGCTTATGGCGATTACGAATTAACTTATCAGCAAGCCAACGAGAGGATCAACCGCCTGGCCAATGGCCTCACCGGCTTAGGCGTTCGCCGGGGCGAAAATGTAGCCATCCTCCTCCATAATTGCCCGGAGTTTCTCGAAACCCTTTTCGCCTGTTTCAAGGCCGGTTTTGGCTCGGTCCCCATTAATTTCCGCCTCCACCCCAAAGAATGCAGCTTCATCATTGACAACTCAGAAGCAGTGGCCGTAGTTTTGGGAGAAGATTTTCGGGAATCCCTCTCTGCCCGCAGAAAGGAGATGCCCCGGGTCAAGCATTACATCTGCCTCACTGACCCTTTGGAGGGAATGCTTCCATACGAGACCCTACTTAAAAACCAACCCACCAGCTTTAACGATGAAGAGGTGGAACGGGATCACCTGGCCTGGCTCTTTTACACTTCGGGAACAACGGGAAGACCCAAAGGCGCCATGCTCACGCACCATAACTTAATGGTTATGACTATGAATTTTTTTGCCGACATCTCGCCGCTGAGGCCCGAGGATGTCGTCTTGCACGCCGCACCCTTGAGCCACGGAAGTGGTCTTTATGGGATTCCTAATGTAGCCAAAGGAGCTGCTAATGTCATCCTGATGTCAAAAACCTTTGCCCCCCAAGTGGTTTTTGAGACAATTCAAAAGAGGAAAGTGACCAATATATTCATGGCCCCGGCCATGATCAAGCGGTTGATTACCTCCCCTGAAATTGATAAATATGACCTCAGCTCCTTAAAATGTATCAATTATGGGGGAGCCCCGATTTATGAGGAGGACCTTAAAGCGGCGGTTAGAAAACTGGGACCAGTATTTGTGCAACTTTTTGGCCAGGCCGAGGCGCCCATGACCATCTCCTATTTGCCCAAAGAGGAACACCTCCTGGAGGGGACTGCAGAGCAAATGAAGCGGTTGACATCTGCCGGAATTCCGCGGACGGATGTGGAGGTAAAAATATCTGATTTTAATGATAAAGAACTTCCTCCTGGGCAAATGGGAGAAATAGTCGTGCGCGGAGAAGTAGTGATGAAGGGATATTGGAGGAATCCGGAGGCCACAGCCGAAACCTTAAGGAAAGGTTGGCTCCATACCGGAGATCTGGGGATCATGGACGAGAAAGGTTATGTTTATATCCTCGATCGAGCCAAGGATATGATCATCAGCGGGGGAGAAAATATCTATTCCCGGGAAATCGAAGATGTCCTTCTGAAACACCCGGCGGTTTTCGAAGTGGCGGTTATCGGGGTTCCGGATGAAAAATGGGGAGAGGCGGTCAAGGGAATTGTGGCCCTTAAGCCAGGGCAAAAGGCTACGGAAGAAGAGATTATCGATTTTTGTAAACAGCATCTGGCCAGCTATAAAAAACCAAAGTCCGTCGATTTCTTTAACGCCATCCCCAAGAACCCTTACGGGAAAGTACTGAAAATGGAATTGCGGGAAAAATACTGGACAGGGGAGTCCAGAAGGGTAAGGTGAGGGAACGGAAAAATTCAAAGTAATGTCGATTTCTTCCTTGGGGAGAGGAATGATGAAAACGGGTTTATGAATGCGATGCAGGACCCTTTCGGAGACGCTTCCTAAGAAGGCGTGGCTTATAAAGCCTTTCCGGTGGGTGCCCATAATGATCACCTCGCAATTCAGCTCATCGGCTTTCTGGAGGATCTCGGCGGCCGGATCTCAAAAAACGACCTGAATCGAGGCCACTCTCTTCAAGGTCTCGGGATCATCTTGAAGCTCCCTTTTGGCGAATTCATCCAGCCTATTCCGGATCTTTTGGATACTCGTCCCTCTCCTTTCTTCCTGTAAATTTTTGAGCTGATCTTCAGCCAGACAAGAAAGCAGCAGACCCTCAGTGGCCGGTGAAAATGGTTTCTATGATGTGGAGGATGTGGATCTTGGCTTCATGTTTCTGGGCTGAGTTTACCGCATAGCGAAAAGCATAGGCTGAGTTTTTACTTAAATCGGTGGCATAAAGAATATTCCTTATACGAGGGATCATAAACTCCTCCTTTAGTTTTCTAACTTGATTTCCCGCTTTCCCTTAAGGTTTTCAAGGAGCAAACGCCAGCCGTCAACCTATTAGGCTGGGAAGGTAAAGAACCCAATTGGGAAACAGGATGCAAAGGAATAAGCCGATAAGCATAAGAACGATAAAAGGAAAAATTCCTTTATAAACGTCTTCCGTGGTCACCCCTGGAGGAGCAACGCCTTTGAGATAAAATAGGGCGTAGCCAAAAGGAGGGGTGAGAAAGGAATTCTGTAGATTTACGGAAACACAGATAACAAACCAGAGTTGGTCAAAACCAAGCTTTTCCACGATGGGCAGAAAAATGGGGAAGGTAATATAGATAATGCCGATCCAGTCGATCAAGGCCCCCAGGATGAAGATGATAAACATCATAATAAAAAAGATGAGCCACTTATTCCCCATCCCCAGGGTCATGATAAGATCCGTCAGAACTTGCCCTCCCCCAATTCCCAGAAATACCCCGGTAAAGCAAGACGCCCCCACGAGAACGAGCATTACCATGGAAACGGTCTTGCCGGTAGAGAGAACCACTTCCTTAAACATTTTCCAGTTAAAGCGGCGGTAGGCAATGGTCATCAATAAGGCCAGAAAGGCCCCCACTCCGGAAGCTTCGGTTGGAGTGGCGATACCGGAAAAGATTGCGCCCAATACTCCCACAATCAAAAGAGTGGGCGGCACGAGGTTTATGGCGGCCATGGAAATTCTTTTCTTGACCGGGACGGCCATCCTTTCCTCGAGAGATAAGGGGGGCCCCAACTCCGGGCGCCTGCCGCATATAATCGCGATATAAGTTATGTATAAAATCGAAAGGATCACTCCAGGGAAAAGGCCTCCTAAGAACAGCTTTCCCACCGACAGACCAGTCTGGTCCCCCATCAAAACCAGCATGATACTGGGAGGAATAAGGATCCCGAGAGTTCCACCGGCACAAATCGTTCCCGCAGTTAAACTCTTATCGTAGCCATACTTAAGCATCATTGGCATAGCCAATAAGGCCATCGTAACCACGGAGGCCCCAATGACACCGGTGCAGGCGGCAAAGACCGTGCAAACGACTACTACGGCCATGGCTACCCCACCCCGAACCGGACCCAAAAGATAGCGCAGAGAAAGAAAAAGATTATCGGCGACAAAGGATAAAGACTGAATACTTCAGTTTCATGGCATTGCCCTCCTTTTAGTGTAGAATTTGAGATTTGGTAAAAAAAATCCCCCCAGTGGATCGTTTTGCCAATACGAATATTTCCGGAATGAATTTCTCACCTCCTTTCCTTCTTTCCTTAAAAAATCAGGCCAGGAAAGAAAGTTAATAGGTTTTCACCATCCCTCCGTCAAAAAGAAGGTCCCCCCCGATCAGATATTTGCCCAGCCGGGAAAAGCCGATGATGAACAGATTACCCACTTCTATAGGGGTCATCATTGCCTTGACCTGGGACCTTCCCATCATCACATTTTTCACCACCTCTTCGGGAGAAATTCCCCGTTGCTTGGCTTGGTCCGGGATCTGGTTTAAGGCTAGGGGCGTTCTCACAAAACCCGTGCTCACGGTGAAAGAGCGAATCTTTCCCTCCCCTTCGGCCGCGATGGATTGGGTTAAGCCTCGAAGACCAAACTTGCTGATGTTATAAACAGGCTTGTTTTTCGTTACCATGTGGCCATGGACAGAAGACATGTTTCCAATAGCCCCCGAACCGTCTTTACTGGCTTTCATGTAAGGTACTTCTTTTTGACAGCCAGTTTATTGTCCTTCCTGCTGTTCACCGAGAAAAACGTATAGTCGAAGGTCTATTGCACCAGAAAAATAATCTAAAAGCATCTCCTTGGGGAGGAGAAAATTTAGACAGGCTCGATGGTACCAATGGAAGATAAAAGCCCATAACCTTTTGGGTAGGTGAAAATTTTAAAAAGACTATATCTCTAAAGAAAGGAAAAAACAAGTAAAAACTAAGTCCAGGCTTAAGGCCGAAGAGGGAAAGGTGGCCAATCTTCTTTACCGGTCATTTTGAAAAAACTCTCTTTTTCTCCATATCCATTTTTCTCAGCTCGCGGCGCATGATTTTTCCCGTAGTGGTCATGGGCAGCTCTTGTACAAATTCGATTTCCCTCGGGTACTCATGGGCAGCCAGCCTGGTTTTAACAAAGTTTTGGATTTCTTCCTGGAGGGCTGGGCTCGGGGTAATCTCAGGCTTTAAAACGATGAAGGCCTTAACGATCTCTCCCCGGACTTTATCCGGGCTGCCGATGACCGCAGCCATGGTGACCGCGCGATGTTTAAGCAGGCAGTCTTCGATCTCTGCCGGCCCAATCCGGTAACCTGAACTGGTGATCAGGTCGTCTTTGCGGCCCACGAACCAGAAATACCCGTCCTCATCCTTTTTGGCCAGGTCTCCGGTTAAAGACCAATCTCCGATAAACTTATCTTTGGTGGCTTCCAGATTCCGCCAGTACTCCAAAAACATTACGGGGTCAGGCCGCTGAATGGCCACTTCGCCAACGGTTCCCGGAGGAACCGCGTTCCCCTCTTCATCCACAACCTCAACCCGGTGGCCAGGAATGGGTTTTCCCATGGAGCCACGCCTGATCTCCATGATCTCGCCGCAATTTCCTACCACCAAATTTACTTCCGTCTGGCCGTAGAATTCGTTGATGGTCAATTCCATGACGTCTTTTCCCCAGTCGAGGAGTTCTTCGCCCAAAGTCTCTCCGCCGCAGGCGATCGTGCGCATATTATAATCATAGCGTTTCCTCGGTTCTTTGACCTGCCGCATCATCTTCAGGGCGGTGGGGGGCATGAAGGCATTGCGGATGCCATACTTGGCGATAAAATGGAAGGCTTGCTCGGGGTCGAATTTCTTGGCGCGGTAAGCGACCACAGGAATCCCGTGATGCCAGCTCGGAAAGAGGACATCGATCAACCCGCCGATCCAGGCCCAATCCGCGGGCGTCCAGTAGAGATCATCTTTTGGGGGGAAGAAGTTGTGGAAAAACTCCACTCCGGGCACGTGCCCCAGAACCACCCGATGGGCATGGAGCGCGCCTTTCGGAGGGCCCGTGGTCCCGGAGGTATAGATGATCAGGGCCGGATCGCCGGCGGTAGTGTTGACCGGG
Source organism: Pseudomonadota bacterium (assembly GCA_018819135.1). Taxonomy (GTDB): domain Bacteria; phylum Desulfobacterota; class SM23-61; order SM23-61; family SM23-61; genus JAHJQK01. The sequence continues at coordinate 39,455 of JAHJQK010000202.1, forward strand.
TCAAAGTTAGAAGATCCCTTTTCGACGGATTTCCAAAAGTCATGGACTCCTTCCATGGGTTTTGCCTTGGTGGCGATGATGATCTTCAAGTGGGGGAGCTTGCTCCTGATCTGCTCGATCTTCTCGATGTTGGCCGCGTCGGTGATCACGGCCTTGGCTTCGCTGTTGCCAAGGCGGTATTCTAAAGCATCGGGGCCGAATAGGGTGAAGAGGGGGATGGCGATCGCTCCCAGCTTGTAAATGGCGATGTGGGCAAGAGCGGTTTCCGGGCACTGGGGGAGAAGAATGCCAACGCGATCCCCTCGTTCAATCCCGTAGGCCCGGAGGGCGTTGGCCAGGCGGTTGGAAAGCCCCTTCAGATCCCAAAAGGTAAATTTCTCTACCCTCCCCTCCTCACCTTCGTAGATAAGAGCCAACCGGTATCTCTCCTCGGCCCATTTATCGCAGATGTCGACCCCGATGTTATAATATTCGGGGATAGGCCAGCGGAAGCTTTTATAAACCTCCTGATAGGTGTTTCTCTTTTCCAGCATAAGACCCTCCTATTCATCTTGAATTTCTTTGAGCTGGGAATAATGCTGCAGTAGACCTTCAGGGATCTTCAGATTTTTTCCCCCAAGCTTGGCCTTGAGCTCCAGGGCGTTGCAGACGGCTTTGCCGCGAGAGTGGTTATTGGTGATGACATACACCTCTTCCGCTTCTTGGGCGAGTTGGCGGATCCTTTCGGTTAGTTCGAAGATTTCAAATTCGTTGTATAGATAATCGTAGCGGGCATCCCGCCCGGCTCCTTCGCGAAACCACTCTTTTACATTCCTTCCGTGCAGACGTAAATACCCCACTTTGCCGGTTACTTTTTTGGTTACGCCGATGGAATAGGAGACCTGGGGCTGGTCGATGTTGCAAAAACCGATGCCGGTTTCCCGCAGGAATTGGTAAGTTGAACTTCGGTCCCAGGAGGCGTGGCGCACTTCCAGGACGAGAGGGTATTCCCTGAATTTCTCAGCCAAGGCTTTCAGGTACCCCAGGTTTTCTTCTTTGTGGTGGAAAGAGTAAGGGAACTGGAGAAGCAAGGCGCCCAGGCGCTGATTTTCCACCAGAGGCGCCAGTCCGCTTTTGAAAAGCGCCACATCTCCCTCGGTCAGGGCTTGACGTTCATGAGTAAAATTGCGGTAGAGCTTGGCGGTGAATCGGAAGTTAGGGGTGGATTGGACGCGCTTCGCCCAGCTTCGGCCCATCTGGGCGGTGGGCGGGCGATAAAAGGTGTTGTTCAGCTCGATGACGTCGAAGAATTCAGCCAAATAAGCGAGGGGATCAAATTTAGATTCCTTTTTGGGGGGATAAACGATCCCTTCCCAATCTTCGTAAGACCATCCCGCCGGTCCAACACGAATCATATTATCCTGCCACAGAGGTCACAGAGCACACAGAGATAGACTTCTTAGGATAAATACGAAAAGTAAAGACTTAATATACTTCAAAACCGGTCCTCTTGTTATGATAATAAAATATTTTTATATGTTCTTCTCTGGGACCTCTGTGTGCTCTGTGGCAAAAAGTCTTTACTCTAGGACGGTGAACGATTCACCATGCCTAAGAATGATCACCCGGTCCTCTATCCGCAAGCGCTTGGCTTCTATCTTTAGCCTTTCCGGCGGTTCGGTGAGTGGTTCGTGGGAAAGAATGAAAGTTCCCCAATGGATAGGAACCATGAATTTAGCGCCGCTCTCTACGAACATCTTCAGGGCTTCTTCGGGAGAGGCATGATTTCTGCGGAACCAGTCTGGCTTATAGGCCGAAATCGGCAAGAAAGCCAAATCGATAGTTCCTTCTTTCCCCTTTACTTCAAAGATTCTTGAATAGCCTGTATCTCCAGCGAAGAGTATCCGGTTGCCGTTCTGGGAAAGGAGGTAGCTATTATATCCTCGATGGTCATTATCGAAAGGGCTCCGCTTGCCCCAATGAGCCGGCTGGGTCGCTTCAATCGTCAATCCCTGAAACTGGAAAATGTCATTCCATTTCATCTCGATCACCTTAGAAAATCCCAAACCGGCAACCAGTTCCTGGCACCCCTGGGGGACGACCAATAAAGCATTTTTAGGTAGTCGCTTCAGGCTGGACAGGTCCAGATGGTCATAATGGGCGTGAGAGATGAGGATGAGGTCCAGCTCCTTAATTTCTTCCGGCTCGATGGGTAGGCCCACAGCGCGGCGGGAGATCACCACCCGCTTGGCAAAATTGGGGTCGGTAAGGATGAAGAAACCTGCAAAAGACATCAGTATCGTGGAATGTCCGATCCAGCCTACGTGGGTGCCAGGATTTCCTTTGGGGAATAGATTCAGCTTGGCAGGCGGCGGCTTTATGGGATGGCTGATTTCGTAAGCGAAATTCTTCCCCGCGATTTTAAGCAGATCCAGTTGCTGGCTGCAGCCAGGGAGCAGGACACCCAACAAAGTCAAAACCAAAACCCCTTTGCGGAGAAAAATCATAGGCCCGTTAGAGTATTCAGATGAGAAATACAGGGGTAGAGCAAACTAACTTAACAATATTTTAGCATGTTAAATCACTTTAGGGTTTATTCCCCGCCGCTTGCGGCGGGGTAGTTTATTTTGCATCCCCATCCACATAAAAGGCAGTCACCAGAAAAGCTATCTCTCCTTTTTTCTGTCCCCTTTTCACTCATGCTGCGAATTGAAATAATTGCTCACTCAGCACTAAGTCCTGAGTAAATAAATACGGTACCGAATTTATGAATCGATGGACTTAGTCGGCGCTGCGAGATGATGGCGACAGTGGGTAATGGCCAATCCAATTTACTTGGGGATAAATTTTGTTAACAGAATTATAAAATCTCTCGTCACCCGTCCATAAGGCACAATGATAAATTTCTGCCAGGGCAAGATAATGGCAATCATAAGTGGTAGGTCTTTTAAGTTGATGGGCCAGTTTGATAGATCGTGAATGAAGTCCGGGTTCTTCACGAATTTCGATACCAAACTCCATAACAATATGCAAGGCCGCTATAGCAGTGGCCACGTCTATCTCTCCCCGGACGACTCTCTTATAAAAGGCATTGGTGACTTCAGTAAGTATTAGACAGGGTGCGATGAGGCGCGTGTCTCCTCGAGCCCATTGGTTGACAAGGGTGAGGGCCTTATCGGTATAGGATTCCGGTATTACCCACATTGCCACAAGGCTGGCATCAACCACGACGGCGTTTTTCAAAAGGTATTCCTGTCTTCCCTGGCTTCTCTGATAAGATCCGTGGAGCTGACAGCGAAGCTCCTTCCCCTGAATGTCTCGGTTTGAAATCTACAGGCCTTTTCTGCAGCGGTTTTCAAGCGACTTCCTCCTTCTTCGCGAGTCATCACCTGTTCTTTGATCAGGTGTTCGGTGATGGCCCGAAGGCAGTACTCGGAAACCGAAAGGTCCTTTTGGGCGGCCATTGCTTTTATCTGGCGGCGTATACCAGGGTCATGGACATAGATGTTCAGGCGAACAGGACTAGTTTTCTTCTTTGGCATATAGTAACTTACCTCCCGACAAATAAGTAACACTAAAGCACTATAGTGTCAAGTAAAAAAATAATTATGCGGTCTGGTTCTAAGATTGTTTTGGCAGGCCCCTTAATGCTTCGATTCGCAAATACGATCACGTATCCTTACTTCAGACAGCAGGCCTGGCGGAAATTTGGCCGACACCGTCTGCCAAATCTGTGGGTAGGTCAGGTAGAATTGACGGTAGAGCCGCAACGAGCGGGCCGCCATGCCTTCGATTCCGGCCTCCGTCAACCGTTCAGAAAGCGCCCCAAGCAGAGTCTCTCCATACTGCGCCCGGCTGTGACAGTTTCTTCGCCGCCGATTCTGTCATGGGCGGTGACAGTTTTTGGAGGGCTTCCGTCCAAGCAAGATAGAACGCCCGCATGCGCCAGCCATTCAGCGGCGAGAATCCAGCCATCCCGGCGAAGGTCTTCTGAAGGTCCAACGCCAACCGCTCCACAACCGAGCGGCCCCATCCCTCTTCTTTTTTTACTTTCTAAAGTGGCCATGAGAGTTCTGACTCACGCCTTCAATTCCTTTGAGAATCTCGGGAAAGACTAAGTCAAGGAATTCTGCGGGAGTCACAATTTTAAATGGATAATCACCCTGTACCTTAAGTTTTTCAAAATGCCTTTTATCCCCGGTCACAAGAAAATCTGCCTTGCCTTGTAAAGCTGAAATGATGACCGGAACATCCTTATCAGTAACGGGGCCAGAAAATTATCTTATCTCCTCCGGTCGGGGCAGGGGAATAATTTTCAGATTTAGCATGGGAAGATACTTTTTGTAGACTGGGAGTAGGGCAGGCATTTTCTTTCTCAAATTTCGCTCAATCTCGATCAGATTGTATCTTCCGGTTAATCCAATGAGGAATGGAAGCTGGAGGCTTAATAGATCGAGAACAAGGCGGGGTGCACCTTTATCAGAAAGAAGACCGGAAAGGATCACATTGGAGTCGAGAAAAATCCTAAAGGTTCTTTTTGCCATAGGTTTCTTGATAAAGTCTTTCCCGCTCTTCTTTAATTCCAGCAACCAGATCTTCTGCAGAAAGACCGGAGGCCTTAAGGATCTTCCTTAGCTCCCTTCTTGCTTCGTCGAGTTCGAGTCTCTTAGTGGTAATAATGATAGAGTCGCCCACTGGAATTATAGAAACCACCTGACCTTCTTCCAAATGACTCATCTCTCTTATTTTTTTAGGGATAGTTAACTGGCCCCTGGACTTGATTTCTGCGATATATGGTTTGATCGTCTGCATTCTAACCCTCCCCAAGATTTCTCTGAATTCAGAATATCAGAATTCTAAAAAAAGCCACCCCTTAAACAAAACGACTGAATATCCGTCCAAAATCCTGCCTAACCATGACTTTTTATCTTGTCCCTCCCGCATTGAGTCATCTTCGGAAAATTTCTTAAATTTCTCTTGACATGATTTTAATTTATTTTTATACTTACCGGTAGGTAAATAAAAGTAGAATCGAGGTGAAAAAGCAATGGTCAGAACAGGGGGACAGGCACTATCCGCGGATGGATCCGTCCGCCGGAAACTTTTGGCCGGCGCCGCGGAGTTGTTTACCCGCAAGGGGTATGCGGCCACGACGGTTCGAGAGATCGTCGCCTCCGCCGGGGTAACCAAACCGGTCCTGTACTATTACTTTCACAACAAAGAAGGGATCTACCTGGAATTGATGCGGGAAACCTTCACCAAAGCCGACGGCCTTCTCGCCTCCACTCTGGAGAAGCGAGGAACCGTGACCAAAAAGCTGATGCGGTTTTTCGATCAAGCCTTCTCTCTCTTCCTGGAGAAGATTCAAGGCGTGAGGGTAATGTATGCTATTTACTATGGACCCCATCAGGGGGCACCTTTTTTTGACTTCGAGGCTTACCATCTCAGAATCCAACAAACCATCCGTCGCCTGGTGGAGGAAGGAATCCGCAAAGGAGAATTCCGCAGGGGAAACGCCGAAGATATAACTTGGGCCATCCTGGGGGCTTTGAACGTGGCCATCGAAGTGCATCTCGGGCATCCGGAAATGAGCTTGGGCCGCCAAGGCCTGGCCCGGGTTCTTAAGGTCATTTTTCAGGGGATATGGACAAAGAAAGGAACGGAAAAGGGAGCAAGAAAATGAAAAAAGGATTCATACAAAAAGCAGCTCTTTTTGCTCTTTGGATGGGCATTTATGGGTGCTCGGCAACAGGGGAAGATAAAAAGCCAAATGAAAAAATTGCCCAGCGCCCCGTTGTGGCCGTGGAGGTGACCAAAGCGGCCGCCTCAACCGTTATCGAGGGAGTTGAGGTAGTCGGGACGCTCTCCCCAAAATTCGGAGCGGATGTTAAGTCCGAATATACCGGAATTGTCACCGAAGTGTACGTCACCGAATGGGTACAGGTAGAAAAGGGAACTCCTCTGGCCCGGCTCGACACCCGAGAAGGGGAACTGGTTCTGAAAAAGGCCCAGACGGCGGTGGAGATTGCCAAAGCAAATCTAATGCAGGTGGAAGTTGCCGCCAATCGGGCCAACCGGGAGTACGAGCGAGCCCTCAAGCTGAAAGAAGTAGGCCTTATCACCCAGCAGAACTTGGATGACGCCCGCACGGAAAGAGAGGCCGCTGCAGTACGGATCTCCGCTGCTAAAGCTCAGATCCAAGCGGCGGAGGAAGATGTTGAGCATGCCCAGACCCGACTTTCCAAGGCCATCATCCGGTCGCCGAGGGAAGGCATGGTATCCTGGCGGAATGTCAACGTGGGGGACTATGTGGGAGAGATGGGGGCCAAACCAATGTTTCGAATTGTTGATAACCGGCTCTTAGAACTGACGGTAACCGTCCCTTCCGGGGAGATGGGAGCGGTGCGCGTGGGACAGGCCCTTACTTTTTCCACGGACGCAATTCCGGGGAAGGCTTTCACTGGAAAAGTCATGTTCATCAATCCCACAGTAAATGAAGCGGATCGGTCTGTGAAGGTGGTGGCCGAGGTCGAAAACAGACCCGAGCAGCTAAAAGGAGGCCTTTTCGTGAAAGGCCGGATCTTGACCGGAAAGCGGACCGGAGTCATCAAAATACCCCGAATCGCCCTACTTACCTGGGACGTGGCCGCCACAAAAGCAGAGATCTACGTGGTGAATGAAAACGTTGCCCACCGCCGGACCGTCCGTACCGGAAATATTTCAGGAGATCAGGTGGAAATTATTTCTGGTTTGGCTTCCGGGCAACTGGTGATTACCCGGGGCGGATTTAACGTGAAGGCGGGAGACAAAGTGAACATCACCCGGGTCAACGGAGAGAAGTAGAATGTTGCTTTCGAATTTATCCATCAAAAGGCCGATATTCGCCACGGTAATGATGCTGGTCCTGGTTACCCTGGGGATCTTCTCCTACCGCAAGCTGGCCATCGACATGTTCCCCGACGTGGAGATCCCCGTTGTCTCGGTGGTAACCAAGTTTCCCGGGTCCTCACCGGAGACCGTGGAACGAGAGGTGAGTAAGCGCATCGAGGAGGCGGTCAACTCCATCTCCGGCGTCAAGCACGTCATGTCCACCTCCCGGGAGAGCGTCTCCAGTGTGGTGCTGCTGTTCCATCTGGAAGTGAGGGTCAATGATGCCGCCCAGGAAGTAAGGGCCAAGGTGAGCGCAATCCGGGGGAGTATGCCCCAGGGGATCGAGGAGCCGATCATCCAGAAGCTCGATTTCGCCACCTTCCCCGTCGCCTCTTTGGCCGTGCGGTCGGAGAGACTGTCCCCACGGGACCTGACAACGCTGGTGGAAAAGAAAGTCAAAAGGCGCTTTGAGAACATCTCCGGAGTGGGAAAAGTTGACCTGGTCGGCCCCTCGAAGCGGGAGGTCAACGTTAATATCGACCCGCTCCGCCTGGAAGCCCTGGGGATGGGCGTGGATGAAGTGATCGCCGGTTTGCAGTCGGAGAACGTCAACACCCCGCTCGGTCGACTGAATCGGGGGGGCACCGAATACCCCTTACGAATTTCGGGAAAACCCGATGCCGTGGACCAGTTCAAAACCATGGTGATCGCCCGGCGGGGAGGGCGTCCGATTCCCTTGGCTGAAGTGGCGCAAGTCAAGGACGGCATCGAAGAACAACGGTCGCTGGCCTTAGTGAACGGTATCCCCGCTATCGGCCTGGACATTTTAAAACAGTCAGGTGCCAACACCGTAGGCTTGGTCGACCGGGTGAAGAGGGAGATCGAGGTTATACAAAAAGAGCTTCCTTCCGGGACCACCATCGAAATGGTCCGGGACGCCTCCATCATGATCCGCGACTCCGTGCGGGACGTGGAGGAGACCTTGATTCTCGGCGGGCTCCTGACCATTCTCATTGTCTTCTGTTTCCTCAATTCCTGGCGCTCCACGGTCATCACCGGTCTGACCCTGCCCATTGCGGTTATCTCCTCCTTTACGGTCATGTATTTCTTGGGTATGACCCTGAACGTGCTGACCCTGATGGCCTTGTCCTTAGCCATCGGGATGCTCATCGACGATGCGATCGTGGTGCGGGAAAACATCGTGCGCCATCTCGAGCGCGGGGAGGACCACTTCACGGCTGCACGGGAGGGAACGAGCGAAATCGGGCTGGCCGTGCTGGCCACGACCCTGTCCGTCATCGCTGTGTTCGTTCCCGTGGCCTATATGAAAGGAATCGTGGGGCGGTTTTTCTTCCAGTTTGGGATTACGGTCGCTTTTGCCGTCCTGGTCTCGCTCTTTGTCTCTTTTACCCTGGACCCCATGCTCTCTTCCCGCTGGTTTGATCCGGATATCGAGCGCAAAGGAAAACGTCATTGGCTCGCCCGCATCCTCGACCACTTCAATCATTGGTTCGACCGGACGGCCGATGGATACCGGAAGGTGATCGGCTGGGCCCTGGATCACCGGAAGATTGTCCTCTTGGTGGCGACGGTGGCCTTCTTCGCCGGCCTTGGTGCTTTTAGCGTTCTGCAAACGGAGTTTTTCCCCAATTACGACCAGGGTGAATTTCAGGTGAACTTCAAGAGTGCGCCGGATGCCTCCATGGAAGAGACCCAGAATCGGTTGGCCGCGGTCCAGGCGGCGTTGAAGGAGATCCCCGAGGTGAAAAATACCTACGCCACCATCGGAGCTGGAGACACAGGAACCGTACGCGACGCCATGGTGTATGTTAAACTCAAAGGACGGAAAGAGCGGAAGCGCAAGCAGGAAGAGATTCAGCGGGATCTGAGGGAACGCCTCGAAAAAATCCCTGGCATTCTTCCGGCCATTCTGGAAGCGGGGAGAATGGACAATCAGAAACCCTTGGTGATCAATGTCCGTGGCGAAGACCTCGCCTTGCTGAAGAAATACGCGGCGGTATTGAAGGAAGAAATCTACAAAATCCAGGGAATCGTCGACCTGGAAGTAACCCTGGAACAGGATATCCCGGAATTCCGCTTGCTCGTGGACCGGGAACGGGCCGTGGACGCCGGGGTAATGACCGGAGATATCGTCCGGACCGTGGGAGCGCTGGTGGGCGGGCAGGCCGTCACTACGTATGAAGATGAAGATGGAGACGCGGTGAACGTGCGGGTGAGGTTACCGTTGGCCCTCCGGCAAGACCCGACCCAGGTGGAAAGGTTACGGCTGGCCGTGCCCAAGCCGAATACCCTTCCCGCGCTGGTCCCGCTGGGGAACGTGGTTAATTATGGGATGAGTACAACGCCGTCGGAAATTAACCGGCAGGACCTGACTCGCCAGGTGGTGATCACGGCCAATCTCGATGGACTCCCTCTGGGAACGGCCGTAAGAAAGGTACAGGAAGCGGCGAAACATCTAACCATGGCTCCGGGATACCATATTGTCTTTTCCGGTGAGGCCGAGGACATGGCCGAGTCCTTCGCCTACATGGCGGAAGCCCTCGTTTTGGCCGTCATCTTCGTATACCTCATTCTGGCCGCGCAGTTCGAATCATTCATCGATCCCCTGGCCATCATGTTCTCCCTTCCCCTGTCAATCGTGGGCATGGCGGGTATGCTCTTTTTCACCCGGGGTACCATCAACATGATGTCCCTCATCGGACTTATTATGCTCATGGGTCTGGTCACCAAGAACGCCATTCTCCTGGTGGACTTCACCAAAACGCTGCGTTCCCGAGGGATGAGCCGGAGGGAAGCCCTGATCACCGCTGGGCGAACGAGGCTGCGGCCCATTCTTATGACCACCCTGGCCATGATCTTCGGGATGCTGCCCTTGGCGCTCGCCCTCGGGCAAGGGGCCGAAATGCGAGCCCCCATGGCCAGAGCCGTCATCGGAGGATTGATCACTTCCACCCTGCTGACCCTGTTGGTTGTTCCTGTCGTTTACACGGTACTCGACGATATTGGAGGGTGGATCCGTCGTCGATGGGAAGGAAAAAAGGAGGCTTAGGAGTGATCCAGAGAAGATTAAAAAAATGTTTCTTCCTGATTTTAACTCTATCCTTAATAGGATGGACCGGTTTTTTTTCTGGGACTAAGGCGTTTGCCGAAGAAAAAGGAATCAAAATGTTGACCCTGGAAGAAGCCCGGCGCATCGCCCTCGAGAAAAATAAAGATATTCAGAAAGCCCGGGAGTATCGTAACCTTGTCGAAGGGCGTTATATCGAGGAGCGGTCGGCAGCCCTGCCCCGGTTCCAGATTTCAGGGAATATTCTCCATAACCGCGACGAGAGCCAAAAAGTTTATGGCTTACTCTCCAATTTAGAGAGCCAGACCCGTTCTGTTGAAATCGGTCTCTCCCAGGCACTTTATACCTTCGGCCAGGTGGGCGCGGCCATGCGGGCGGCCAAAGTGGGCCTCGGAACGGCCGATGACCAATTACGCCTTTTCCGGCAGGCGGCACTGCGGGACGTTTCCGCTGCCTTCTATGACATCCTGCTTGCCCGAGAACTCTCTACCCTCGCGGTTCAGACCCTGGAGCAAAAGATCCGCCACCTGGATGAGGCCCGCAGGAAGTATGCCGCCGGTATAGCCACCGAATATGATGTTCTGGCGGCACGGGTAGCGGTCGAGAATGCCAGGCCTGAGGTTATCCGCAAAGAAAACCTGATCCGCATGTCCCGGGAAAAACTCAGGTTCCTCCTGGGCCTGGAAGGACAAGAAGTGGATGTACGGGGAACGATAGAGATTCCCTTGGTACCATCTCCGCAGTATAAGGAAGCGGTGCAGACGGCCTGGAAAAACCGACCAGAACTTTTCGACCAGCACAAACGGGTAGAGATTGCCCAGGAGTTGGTAACGATTTATGATGCCGGGGACAAGCCCCGATTGGACTTTAAGGCGAGTTATGGTTGGCGTGAGCTTATCCTGGGTGCGGAAAAAGGGGATGGCCAGGCGTGGACCGCCGGATTGTTTCTGACCTTTCCCTTTTTCGACGGAATGCGTTCCCGCGGAAAAGTGGCTCAGGCCAAAAGCGATGTTGCTACTCTTAAGATCGAGGAAGCCAAATTAAAGGACTCCATTTCCCTCCAGGTGCGCGACGCGGTCAATGCCTGCCGGGAAGCGGAGGAGATTGTGAAAGCCCTGGCGGGGACGGTCAAGCAGGCCGAGCGACTTCTTTTCATGGCTGAAAAAGGTTACGAGTACGGCGTCAAGACCAAGCTCGACGTGGACGATGCGGAATTAAACCTGACTCAGGCCAAAGGAAACCTGGCCAAAGCCCGCCGCGATTACTCTGTGGCCCGGGTCACGATGGACTGGGTTATGGGAACGATCGGGGAAAAAGTTAGGAGTGATTAATACCAACGCATTAATTTTCTTTACCATCCTTTTCGAAAGAGAAAGGAAAGCAATTGCGCGAGGAAAAGGGGCGTGGTATAAAAAGCTTCCAAGAAATCAGGGAATTCTTAGGCCAGAGAGGGAGAAAGCGATGAAGAGAAAAATACGGTGGACCATAGGGATTTCGGGGCTGTTCCTTTTACTGTTGGTGTTTTGGTTTTCGCCGGCCCAGGGCGCAGGGGCGAAGAAGGTCATTTTAATGATCGGTGACGGTATGGGGCCTCAAGCCGTAGGACTGGCGATTTATTACAATCGGTTCATGAACGGGCCGGAAAAACCCTTGCACATGGAACGATTGATGGCTGCGGGGAATACTGGTTATTGTTTGACTTATCAATACGGCACCGTGGTCACAGATTCGGCTTCGGCCGCCACCGCCCTGGCTTCCGGAGTAAAGACCCGGGATGCCATCATCGGCAAGGACCATGACGGGCGGCCGATGAAAACCCTGGTGGACATCGCCCAGCAACAGGGAAAATCAACAGGGGTGATCAGTGACACTCGCCTGACCCATGCCACCCCCGCTGCCTTTTATGCCAGGAGCATTCACCGGGATAAAGAAAACGAGATTGCCGCTCAACTCGTGGAGCGAGGGGATTTAACTGTAGCTTTTTCTGGGGGAGCGCAGCATTTTGTCCCTGCGGGCATGAAAGTGGAAGACCATCCTGACCTAAAAGGTATTGATAAAAAAGCTGGTTGGGGGGGGTCGAAAAGAAAGGACAGCCGGGATCTAATCGGAGAGGCCAAAAGTAAAGGATACAACACCATCGCTAATGAAAAAGAACTTACCAACATGAATACTAGGACGGCCGAAAAAGTTCTCGGCCTCTTTAGTGCTTCGGGATTCCCCAGCGCTATCGACCGGCAGTCCCATCACCAGACCGGCGTACCAACCCTTTCCCAGTTGACCGAAAAGGCCTTGGCGATTATGAACAAAAATCCTCGGGGATTTTTCCTGATGGTGGAGGGGGGGCAAATTGACTGGGTTGCTCACGGGAACGATGTAGCCAGCGTCCTCCATGAAATGATGGAGTTTGATCGAGCGATAGGTGTTGCTTTAGCTTTTGCGGCCACAAACCCGGAAACTCTGGTGGTAATAACCGCTGACCACGATACTGGAGGTTTGGCCCTTGCCTATAGCAACTATCAGCCCCCCCTGCCTGTGCAATTGCCGAGCGGAGAGACCTGGAAGACGAAATACAACTTTGGCGGCAAAGGAATATTTGAAAAAATGGCCAAACAGAAAAAATCCTTCCAAAAGATGCTGCGGGATAGCAAGGGAGACCCAGCGGCCCTGAAAAAAGAAGTCGAGATTAACACCGCTTTTTCCCTGAGCGAGGAACAAGCTGCGGCCATCCTGGCCAAAGATCCCAGAACCGGTTATCCGGAAACCAAGGAGTATAAGGAGTTTTATGTTTCTGGTCTTAATACCAGCATGCCCTTAATGGGGCGCCTGTTTGGAAAAGAGATCAACACCGCCTGGGCTGTTGGCACGCACACGCACACTCCTGTAATGGTTTTTGGAAAAGGACCCGGGGCAGAGAAATTGCGTGGACTCTTGGATAACGTAGACGTTCCCAAGATCATAGCCCAGGGCTGGGGTGCTTCTCTGCCTGCACCTAAATGAGAAAAAAGTTCGGATTTGGTAGTTCGAAGGTTAGAGACCCTCAGCACGAGGTTTATTTTTTTCGCCGAACTCCTAACTCTGAACACCGAACTTACATAAGGAGGTTCTGATGGATCATTGGCGAAGAGGAGTGTGGATTTTCTTATTGTTGTTCATCGGAATGGCCAGCATGGGTTGCGCCGTATTCTTAGCCGCCGGGGCCGGAGCCGGCGTGGGAATTGGGGCTGCGGAGTATATCCGCGGCGAGCTGAAGCAATCCTATGCGGCTCCGATGGAAAAAAGCTGGCAGGCCGCCCTGGCTGCTGCCGAAGAATTGAAGATGCGGGCTACGGAAAAGTCTATCGACAATCTGGACCAGAGCCGAGTGATCAAAGGAAAGACCGACGAAGGAAGGGATTTCCAGATCGCCCTGGAGACCACCTCTAAAGAGGTCACGACCGCGAAAGTACGCATCGGAGTCTTTGGAGATGAGGCCTATTCCAAGAGAATTCAGGAAGCGATCGCCAAAACCCTGAAAAAATGACTGGAGCATAGTAGGAAAAGATTGCTTCAGCGCAATCCACCAGCCGTCGACTGGCTGTGAAGGAGGGTGCCATGGAAGCCAGAGTCGGCAAAGCTGTGATAGAGCTTTTACAGGGAGACATCACGGAGCAGGATACGGATGCCATCGTCAATGCGGCCAACCGCACCCTGCTCGGGGGAGGGGGAGTTGACGGGGCCATTCATCGCGCGGCGGGCCCGCAGCTCCTGGCGGAATGCCGCACTTTGGGAGGATGTGAAACCGGGGGCGCTAAAATCACCCGAGGCTACAAGCTGAAAGCCAAACACGTAATTCACACCGTGGGGCCGATTTATCATGCCGCAGGCAAAAAAGCTCCTGAACTCCTGGCCAGCTGCTACCAAAGGAGTTTGGAGGTGGCCAGCGCGAACAAGCTTACAAGCATCGCCTTCCCTTCGATCAGCACGGGGGCCTATGGATACCCCTTGGAAGAAGCCGCCCCCGTTGCCCTGAAGGCGGTGTTGGATTACTTGAAGAGTCACTCGGATATCCAACGGGTAAGCTTTGTTCTTTTCGGCAAGGACGCCTACCAGGCCTACCAAGAGGCCTTGAGGGACCTTTGGCCCAGTGAAAGTAAATCAAATTAAAAAAATCGCCATCGTCGGCGCCGGGATCATGGGCCATGGTTTTGCCATGGTCTTTGCCCAAAAGGGCTATCCGGTATTCTTATACGACATCGATCCGAGGATCTTGAAGAAGGCTTTGGCCCGAATTGCCGCCAACCTGGATACTTTCGTGGGGCCAATCCGCCCCATATCATTCCGGTCGTGGAGATCGTCCGCGGGGCAAAAACTTCGGATGAAACTGCTGAATTGTGTTACCGCCTCATGCTCAAGCTTGGCAAAAAGCCCGTCCGGCTTTGCAAAGAGGTTCCCGGATTTCTCTTCAACCGTTTGCAGTTTGCCCTTTATCGGGAGGCGATGCATTGTCTGGAGAAGGGCGTGGCCACGGCCGAAGATATCGATCTGGTTGTGAAAGCCGGCTATGGGTTTCGCTTGGCTACCCTCGGACCCCTTGAGACCAGCGACTTCGGGGGCTTAGACACTTTTTTGCGGATCTGCCAAAACCTTTTCCCCAATCTCGAAGATTCCCAAGAACCCCCCCGGTTACTGAAAAAACTGGTAGCCGAAGGAAAGCTGGGGGTGAAGACCGGGGAAGGCCTTTACAGCTATCCCAAGACAGCCATAAAAAGAAAGATCCGGGAGCGGGATCGTCGTTTAATTCAATTGATCGCCGGTTGTACTTGCCTGCTGAATGGACTAATGATCCCAAGCATTGTGAAAAGGCAGGTATCCCAATGGAGGCTCGAGGACTTCGCACCAGGCAGAGTTGGGTCTGGAAATGATTCTTAAGGCAAAGAAGAGGGGGATTCCCTTCGAGTTTGTGGGAATGGATGCTCATTATGGTGAACAACCTTGGCTTTTGACCCAACTGGAAGGGAACGATGTTGTATACGTGGCATACATCCCCTGTAATACCAGAGTCTACCTAAAATACCCAGAAGTAGGTTTGCCAGAGCGAGATGGAAAGCAGCGACGACTCCCCACTAAGCTGAAGGTATTGCAAGGGAAACCTCTTGAGGTAAGGCAACTGCTATCCTCCGATAAGATAATATGGCGTACCCTCAGGGTAAGAGATACTCAGAGAGGGGAGCTATGGATTCGGTTTTCTGCTC